>NZ_JBEZEK010000002.1:0-374135 GCF_040648835.1 Micromonospora sp. NPDC049081
CGCAACCAACGCGCCAAACCGAAAACGTCATTCGCCACCGGCTCCAAGATCCGCCACCCGGATTACCCGTTCAAGGCTGCGTGACGAGGCACTAGCCGCTTCTCGTGCGAGACGTCAGGTAGCCGGCGCAACGGCGGAACTCGCCGGATCACGCTCGCGGCGGACATCGACCGCCGCACGTGCCGCTCAGTCACGCCACGAAAGTTGGTCGCGAGTGCGACGCCGAGGAGGCACATGGCAGCGCTCATGGCGGCGCCCGCCAGGACTCGCCAGGTCTCCATCTGATCCCCTTCGATGAGGCTGGGACGATTATCGACCCGGTTCGGCGGGGGCGTGTCGCGCGGGGAACCGGGTGCAGGCGGCAAGTGTGGCATCGTCGTACGCCTTGGCGCGCGGCCACCGTCTGCCGTGCGGATCGCCGGCCTCCGCCGTCCGGACCCGCCGGATGATCCCGCTTGGCCCTTCCGCAGCGATGAGCGCGAGAACTGCCGGCCAATCTGCCAGGGCGAACTGGTCCACGATGCGGCTGGCCCCGTCACTGAGTAAGACAGCACCCCTGAGTCCCGAGACGGGCAGGCTCCCAGTCAGCGCTTCCGCCGCCACCCTCGGGTCGTCGGCAGCGACCCAGAAGCCGCCGGGCTGGTTGCGGTGGGCGCGGAGGGCTTCGATGTATTCGCGGAGCGCTTGGTCGTGTTCGGGGCTCCCGTTCGGGGTGGCGTCCATCGCGGCGCGGTAGCGGCTGCCGACGGCGTCCACCCGCCCGTCGGTGATCACCTCGGGAACGTCCCCGGCGTGGTCGAGGACCAGCACGGAGTCGGCGAGCGCGAGGTAATCGGCGCGGTCGTCGTCGGTCCGAAAGATGGTGACGGTCGCTGACGGACTGCTCGGGTCGCTGATGTGGCAGGTGTCCCGGTGCGCGTCGGCAACCTGTGCGATCGCCTGACCGAGGATGGCGGTGAGGTCCTGGCCGTCGTCGGCCGCCAGTTGGCCGAGCAGCGCCCCGCCGAGCCGGCGGGTGTACCAGGCGACACCGTGCAAACAGGTCGAGGTTGTGCCGGCCAGCCCGGCCCCGTCGAGCAGGACGACGGCATTCGGTACGGCACCGACGAAGTCCTCGTTCGGCTGGTCGGGCTTGACTGGGCTGGTTGCCATGGTGACCTGCATCGGCGTCCTCCGTGCGGTTCAGGGGGCGATGATCCGTGGCGTCGGTGACCGGCTCCGGGTCGGTGACCCATGAGACTGGGCAGGCCCATCCGGACCACCCGAGGTACGAGGATCGCCGGTCGATGTGACGTGCGGGTTATCCGATTTCGGTGGACTGTCGCCGGGTCAGGGTGACCCCGGCGAGCACCAGGGCGATACCGGCCACGATCGCGGTCGTGACGGCCTCGCGGAGGATCACCCAGCCGAGGATCACGGCGACGACGGGCAGCAGGTAGGTGACCACCGAGGCGGCGGTCGGCCCCTCGTCGTCGATGATGCGGTAGTTCAGGACATAGGCGGCCCCGGTGCCGAGTACCCCGAGGACGAGCAGGCTCGCCACCGCGTCGATCCGCCACACCGGCGACTCCAACCCGGCGAACGGCAGCGCCGGGACCAGAAGCACGGTGGCCGCGCCGAGCTGAGCGGCCGACAGCATGAGCGGCGGGATTCCGCGCCCGGTCAGGAAGCGGCCCATGTAGACGTAGCCAAGCCCGTAGCTGGCGGCTGCGGCGAGGCAGGCAAGGCCGCCCCAACTGGCGATCTCGCTCGCGGATTCCCACGGCGAGAAGATGACCACGACGCCGAGGAACCCGAGGGCGAAGCCGGCGGCCTTCTTGACGGTGACGGCCCGGTCGACGCCGACGAGGAATGCCAGCAGCAGCGTCCACAGCGGTGTGGTCGCGTTCAGCACCCCCGCCACGTTGGACCCGATCGTCTCCTCCGCGATGCTGAAAAGCAGGTACGGCACGGCGTTGGCGACCAGGGCCGCGACGAACAGGTGACCCCACAGCTGCCCCTGCCTCGGAAAGCGGAGTCCCCGGGACAGCGCGATCGGGGTCAGGACCAGGAAGCCGAGCAGGAGCCGGGCGAACACGATCTGTACCGGGTTGAAGCCGCGCAACGCGAGCTTGATCCAGAGGAAGCCGGAACCCCACAGCAGCGCGAGACCGGCCACCCGGGCGATACCTGCCCGGGTGACCCGCCGGTGGTCAGTCCTCAATGGGCTTCCCGTAACTCAGGCCGTTCACGTCGGCTGGGATGACGGGCCGCGTAATGAGGGCGTCCCCGAACTTGTGGTGCCGTGCAGAAGCCTCAAGCGGTAGCCGTGCGATCGAGGACCACTCGTACATCTGCCGGTCTCGGTGCATGTCGATGACGTCGACGTGGGTGATCCGGACGGCGGCGGGCCGGGGCTCGGTCGCCGTGACGGCCTGGACGTAGGGCGCGGCCGGACCATCGGTGGTCAGGTAGGCGACGCTGACGTGCGGGCGGTACCGGCGGGGATCTTCGGGGACGTTCTCGTCGCCGAGCACGTGACCGAGGGCAGCCCGGGTGGTGGCGCGAAGCTCCTGGACGGCTTCGGCGGGAGTTGCCGGCATGACGATGGCCTCGTCAGCGACGATGGCCGCACTGAACTCGACATCGACCGGACCCAGACGGACGAGCTGCTTCCTGGCCTCCTCGATGATCGCGGCCAGGGTGTCGTCGGCAACCTCGTCGGTGAAGCCGATGCCCTGCATGGTGAGGTGCAGCCACTGATCCGGAATGAGAGTCAGGGAAGGTGCCGCGCTCAGTGCCGACCGGTAACAGTCAGCCAGTCGGTACAGCTCGGGTTGATCCGTGAAGGTGACGTGGAAGGCGTAGAAGCGCCGGCCGACGCGCCAGCCGGGTCGCCACCACCAGTGGTCACGGACCCGATCGGCGTGCTGCCCGGGTGGAAGGTCGGTGAGCGCCACGGCCCACTCCTGTCAGAGCTGCTGGGACAACAGGTACGGCACGGCATTGGCGACCAGGGTCACCACGCACAGGTGAAAACCTCAGTAGCACGAGACCGGCATCCGGGCGATGCCCGGCTGATGAGCTGGCGGTCAGTCTTCGACGGGCATCTCGTAGTCCAGGCCGTTCACGTCGGCGCGCATGACGAACCGGGTCACCTCGAAGGCTCGTCCATCACCATCGAGACTCGTGTGCAGCAACTCGATCACGGGTACGCCCGGCGGGATCGAGAGCCCCTTCACCTCTTCCGGTGTCGGCATCCGGGCGCTCACCTCCTCCCGGATGCGCGCGATCGGGTAACCCAGATCCTCGAACCGCTGGTAGATGCTGCCTCGGCCGAGCTTCTTCTCGGTCGCCAGCGGTGATCCCTCGACCACCGTGGTCGGGATGTAGGTCACGCCGACCTGCATGGGCTCTTCGTCGGCGAAGTACCAGTTCTCCCGCCGGATGACCTCCTGGCCGGCGTCGAGCCCCAGCCGCTGGGCGACCTCGGCTGGCGGCTGCACGGTGGTCACCGACCGGCACTCCGTGTGCGGGGTCCGTCCCTGCCGCTCAACCTCGATGCGGAACGGCGAAAGTCCCGTCTCGTTCCGCGCCCGGCGGGAGTACCGGTCCCGACCCATCCTCATCAGCGGACGCCGCAGGCGTACGAACACGCCTCGGCCGTGCTGCGCCTGGGCAAGGCCCTCGGCCTGCAAGATGCCCAACGCCTCCCGGGCGGTGTTGCGGGCCGTGGCGTATCTGGCTGCCAGATCGCGTTCGGAAGGTAGTTGGTCGCCGTCGCCGAGGTCACCGCGCATGATCGCGGCCCGTAGTTCCTCGGCGATGCGGCGGCTCGGAGGCTGCCGCTCCTGCTGGTCACTCATCGGATCACCACTCCTCAAGGTGGTACCCAGGCTAGCGCAACTGGCTCAAGCCAGCTATTGACAGTCTGCCACCCTTCATCGAAGCTGGCTTAAGCCAGTTGCCGCCAATGTCGGTCCTGTCGTGAGCCGGTCTTGGACTCAGGTCGTTCGGAGGGCCAGGCCATGCCGCTGGCAGCCAAGCAACCCGGGGTCCTCGCCCCGTTGCCTGTGGAGGTGTGATGTCCGGCACTGATCGTCGATGTGGTTGGTTCTCGTCCTGGCGGTCTCGAAGGCGCTCACCGTCGCGCCCCGGCCGTCACAGCGCCCCGACGGGCCCGCCCAACGCCGCTGCCCTGCCCACGCCGTGGTGGTCGGTCGAGGTGACCCGCGAACTGCCCACCCTGCGGTGTGCCCCGCTGCTGACGGTGGGCCAGGCACGTCGGGGTAACGGTGGGCGGTGGCGGCGGTGACCCGTACCAGTAAGCCGACCACCACCCACCCGCCGTGGTGTACCCCCGAGCGCTGCGGTTTCCTGGTCCCGCCGGTGATGCCGCACATGGCCCGCCGGCACCCGGGGCCCGATGCTGCGGGTCGGTGAGAGTCGGGCGAGTGGCCTCGTCGTCACGTACCTCATCAGCGCGGAAGTCCCGGGTGCGCCGCTCGTCGGGGTGCACGCGACCTGCCGGGCCGGCAACGCCTGGGCCGAGTTGTCGCTGCCCCAGGCCGCCGAGCTTGCGGACCAGTTGCGCGACCTGCTGACCCAGGCCGCCGACCAGGACGACCCGGGCTGGGGTGACGGTGGCCCGCCGGGGGCCGGTCGGGTCGCCGGTCCGGGTGACGGCCGTCCGGGGGCCGGCGATGAGTGAGGGTGGTCGACCGGTCGTCTGTCCGGTGTGGTGCCGGGGGTGTGGGCCGAACGACCCGATGCACCGGGGGTTCCTCGCCACCGTGGGGCGGGAGCGGACCGGCTGGGTGAGCCTGCAACTGCTCGTCGACCGGTTCGTCCGGCGCGAGGCGGCGATCAAGCTCGACGCGACCCGGTACGGCGCCACCCAGGCCGTGTTGCTGTCGCTCGGGCAGGTCGACCGGCTCATCGAGGAGCTGACCCAGGCGCGTCGGCTGATGCGGGCACCGGGTGGCCGGGCGGGGGAGGGGCGGTGATCGTCGGCCCGCAGGGTCGGGCGCCGGCGGTGTCGGCGAGGATCGCGGGATGTCCGACGACCGCTTCATGCGCATCCACAGCCCCGAGTTCCAGGCGATGGCCGCGAGGGTGCTGCGGGCCACCGAGCTGACCTCCCGGCTGAACGTGCTGCCCTTCGCCGACGAGGCCGGCCGGGCGGAGCTGTTGGCGCAGCTCCTCGGCCGGCCGCTGCCGGCGCGGGTCACCATCTATCCGCCGTTCTACACCGATCACGGTCTCAATCTGGAGATCGCGGAGCGGGTGTTCATCAACCAGAACTGCACGTTCCTCGACTATGCCGGCATCCGGCTCGGCGAGGGCGTCATGGTCGGCCCGAAGGCCACCTTCATCACCCTCGGCCACCCGGTCGACCCCGTGCAGCGGCGGGAGTGGCTGACCGGTGCGCCCATCGACGTGGCGGAGAACGTCTGGATCGGGGCCGGCGCGACGATCCTCCCCGGCGTCCGCATCGGCCGGGACGCCGTGGTGGCGGCCGGCGCGGTGGTCGCCGACGACATCCCGCCCGCAACCCTGGTCACCGGTCCCAAAGCGACGGTACGCCGCCAGTGGTGACCCCCACCCGCCTTGCCGGTGGGCCGGGGTGACCTCACCCGCCTCGCCCGGGGGCCGGTGTGGCGGTATTCAGGCTGGCCGGATACCGCTACGTCGTCTCCCCCGAGTCGATCGTGCGTCCCGCTCCGCCCGGTGCCGTCGGTTCCGTCACGCAGCCCGTCGCGGCCGGGTCGGTCAGCGGCCGTCGCGGTCGGGCCGCGCCGACTCCGGCGTGGCCTCGTGGCCGGGCATGCCGTGGGTACGCCGCCGCTGCTTCATCTCCGCCTCGTAGAGGTGCCGCCGGCCGCCGGCCAGCGTGTCCCGGGCGTACCGTTCGATCTCCTGGAACGTGGCGTAGTAGCCGTCGTCGAACTCCTCCACGATCTGGAAGGTCCACCGGCCGGGCAGCAGGTTGCGCCCCAGCAGCTCGTGTTCGACCCGGTCGGCCACGTCGTCGTGCCCGGCCCCGCGCAGCAACTCCACCACCTGGTCCAGGGTGAGATCCGCGCCGCCGACGAGCTGGTGCGCGGAGTAGAGGTGCCCGCGCACCCGGTGGATCGTCTCCAGCGCCTCACTCAGCTTGCCCAACGCCTCGACCGTCGCGTCGTCGACTCCCGCCGGCCGCGCGTGCTCCTCGTCCATCGCACCGTTCTGACCTGCCATAACCCCCGACATACCCCCAAACCTCCCCAGGTATCCCCTGGTCCCGGTGCGAGTAGCACGGCCGGGTGGAGTCGCCGGCGGCCGGAACACCACGGACGTCGAGGCGGCAACTCGGCTGACGGCGGTGGCTCAGTCGTTCTCCGCTGTGCCGCCGATCAGCCGCTGCGCTTCGGCGACGACGTCCGCATCGACTCCCGCAGCCGCATCGTCCGGGTACGGCTGCCCGTCGTGGACGACGGCCTCGACGATCTCGTACGCGTACTCAAGGTCGATGAGCCCGGCCGCCAGCGGAGTCCCGTCCCGGGTGATGAACCCGTACGCCCAGGAGGTGAGGGCGCGGGCGGTGATCGTCCGGTCGAGCAACCGGCGGGCCATGATCCGGACGGCTTCGTCCTCACCCGCCCGGCTGCCCTGCGGGAAGAAGGTCAGCGAGAGTTCCGCCAGCGCATCGCCGAGCCACCGACGCAGTTCGTCGCTCTCGCTGCCCGGAGTGGGCGAAATGCCGGCCAGGATCCGGAGTGTCGGGGTGTCCACACCGGCCACCAGGCAGTCGCAGGCGGCCCCGATCACCCCGGCCGGCGTGCCCGACCCGACGCTCCACAGGACGGCGGCCTCCTGGAGGCGGGTCAACGCATCGTCGGGTCGCATCGGCACATGGTCCGCTGTCCGGCCGACGATGTCTCGGGGATAACGCCCACGACAACCCGTCGCACCGTTCGCGGTCGCGCGGTGGCGCGGCTTCCCGGCCGAGCGGTGACCCGGCCGAGCGGTGACCCGGCCGAGCGGTGACCCGGCCGAGCGGTGACCCGGCCGAGCGGTGACCCGGCCGGGCGGTGGTCCGGCCGAGCGGTGGCGCGGCCGGGCGGTGGTCCGGCCGTACCCTCAGTCCGCCAGTCGGAACGCCAGCTGCGTCTGCCACGTGCTCCGGTCCGGGTCGTCGTCCGGGCCGAGGTGGAAGATTTCCAGCCGGCAGCCCCAGCGCTCACCCGCTGCGGTGTCGCTGACGTCCCAGCGCAACCCGTTGCGCTCCGCCCACTCCAGGAACGCCCCGGTCACCGCGACCAGTTCGTCGGGGTCGCCGACGTGGGTGGTGGTGAGGTAGCGGCCGGCCGGCAGCACGCCGGTCCGCATGGGCGTCTCGACCGTGATCTGCGCGTCGGCCGGGACCGGTACGCCCGCCTCGACCTCAAGCTCCCGCGCCATGTCGATCACGTGGTAGCGCAGGAAGTCCGGGCCGGCCGGGGTGATCCCCTGCGCCGCCAGCCAGCCGAACAGGTCCGACAGGGCATCCGTGGCATCGCCGATGGTCCCCATCGTCACCGTGCGTCGGATCCCCACGTAGGGCTGGACCGCCCGTTCCTCGATCACCGGCGTCACCGGGGTCTGCGATGTCATGGATTCACGACACCATCGGGGTGCGACATCACGGGGTCCGACCGCCTCTGGCGGGTGTTTCGCCTGCTCGCGCCGGCTCGCCACCGTTAGCGCGTTTTGTCGTTGATCTGGTGCGGAGTCCGTCGACTCCCGACAGGCCGCTTCCGTACCTGACGAAATGAGCTATGGTGATCGATGTGACGGTTCCGGGAGCAGTCGTCGCGACCCTCGAATACGACGGTCGCCCTGCCGCCCGGGCAACGGCCCCGCGCCGTTAAAGATCGGGTTTGCGTCGATAGTGACATTGGGCGATTCGTGGAGGCTGTTACCCGTCCTGGTGCCGCTGATCTGGCACGGGGAGGTGACGGCGGTGGTCCGAACGGCGGAACCTCTCCGCTGCTCGGACCAGCGCCGCTCTCCCCGCTTTTCTGGGTACCCGAGGTGTGGCACGATCGTGGAACCTCCACCATCCCCCGTGAACACTCTCTCGACAGGAGCAATCATGTCTGGTCGAAGGCTGGGCCGGCTGTTTGGCTCGCTCCTCGTGCTCGCCACCATCCTCGGTGGACTCGCCGTAGCCGGCGTCCAGTCCATCGACGGCAGCGCGCAAATGGCGGACGTCGTCTGGACGATGGGCGGCGCGCGCTAAGCCCCCGCGTCGTCCCCGCTCCCGGTGTCCTGGGGGTGACGTCTCTCAGGGAGAGGGTGGCGCATGGCCAGCCGAGATCAGCGGCGTAAGTCCACCGAACGCGCCTGGTTCATCACCGCCCCCTTAGCCTTGCTGGCCATCGTCTTCAGCACCGCGATCGGTGTCCTGCTTCCCGAGTTCGGGGAGTGGGGCCTGGCGTTCGTGCTCTTCGTGGCGATGACGGGGATCAGCATCCCGGTTCTCAACGTGATCGTCCGACGGCAGTCGGTCGGGGTGACGTTGACCGAGGTGCCCCTCGTCGTCGCGCTCTTCTTCCTGCCACCGTTGACGGTGGTGCTGATCTACACGCTCTCCGTGCTGATCTGGAGCGCGTCGCACCGGTTCGCTCCGGCCAAGCTGTGGTTCAACGTCGCGAAAGCGGCGGCGGCCACCTCGCTGGCCGGGCTGCTCCTGCTGGCCCTGCCCCCGATCGAGGGGGTCGGGCCGGGCACCTGGGGCAGCCTGTTCCTGGCGGTCAACACCATCACCCTGGTCAGCCTGCTCTCGGTGGCCGGGGTGCACGTACTGCTCCAGGGCTGGCAGGCCGGCCGGGAGGCGCTGCGTACCGCGCCGTCGGTCTTCCTCACCACCTCCATCAACGCCTCGGTCGGCCTGCTCGTCCTGATCGCGTTGAAGACCACCTGGTGGTCGGCGCTGCTGCTGGCCGCGTTGTTCGCGGCATTGTTCCAGGTCTACCGCTCCTACTCGCAGTTCTTCCGGCAGCACCGCACCCTCACCGGCATGTACGACCTGACCCGGTTGCTCACCAACAGCGCCGAGGGGGCGATCGCCGACATCCTCCTGGACCGGGTACGGGGCCTGATGCAGGCCGAGTACGCCACCCTCTGGCTGCCCGCCCAGCGACGGCACCCCGAGGTGCTGCTGACCGCCCGGGTCGACACCCCGGGCCTGCTCGACGTCGCACCCACCCCGACGGTCTTCCGGGAACAGGCCCGTGAGCTGGGCAAGACGCTGTCCATCGGCCGGCTGCTCGGCGACGACACCGCACTGCGTCGTGAGGTGGGCGCCCAGCAGGTCAAGGACGCCATCGTGGTGCCGTTGCGGTCCGGCCAGGCGGTGATCGGCACCCTGGAGGTGACCAACCGGCTCAGCGACATCGGCCACTTCACCACGAGCGACATCCCCGTCTTCGAGACCGTCGCCGCGCACGCCGCCGTCGCCCTGGAGAATTCCCGGTTGGTCGACCGGCTGCGGCACGACGCCTACCACGACGCGCTGACCGGCCTGCCCAACCGGCGGCGGATCACCGCCGCGCTGGCCGAGGCGGTCAAGATCCGCGCGCCGGGCGAGGTGGTCGCCGTGCTGCTCTTCGACGTGGACGGGCTGCGGCAGGTCAACGAGTCGTTGGGGCACGCGGCGGGGGACAAGGTCCTCGTCGAGGTGGCCGAGCGCCTGCGCGCCTGCGCCCCGTCGTCGGCCCTGGTGGGTCGGGCCGGTGGCGACGAGTTCCTGGTGACGCTGCGGTTGGAGAACGCCGAGGCGGCCCTGGAGTTGGCCGGCCAGCTCCGCGAGCAGATCCGCGACGAGATGGTCTTCGACGCGCTCACCCTCGACGTGGACACCGCCGTCGGGGTGACCGTGCATCCGGATCACGGCAGTGACGCCGCCGTGCTGCTGCAACGGGTCGACCTGGCGGCCACCGCGGCCAAGGCGGTGCCGGGCAGCGTGCAGCTGTTCAACCCGGCGCTGGAGTCGCGGTCGCTGCGCCGGCTCGGGCTCGCCGGTGACCTGCGTCGCGCCCTCGACGAGGGGGAGCTGGAGGTCTACTTCCAGCCGAAGGTGACCCTGCGGGACCGTCGCCTGCTCGGGGTGGAGTGCCTGGCCCGCTGGGAGCACCCGGCGCACGGCACGGTCTCCCCGGAGGACTTCGTCGCGGTGGCCGAGCACACCGGCCAGCTGGGTCGGCTCACCGAGTTCGTCCTACGCGAGGGGCTGCGCCGCAGCCGGGACTGGAGCCACACCGGGCAGCCGCTGGCGGTGGCGGTCAACATCGCCGCCCGTTCGCTGACCGACCGGCACTTCCCGGACCGGGTGGGGGAGCTGCTGACCGAGTACGGCGTCCCGCCGCAGCTGCTGACCGTCGAGATCCCGGAGGCGGCGGTGCTGGACGGCACCGAGCGGCCCATCCCCACCCTGCGCCGGCTGCGGGACCTCGGCGTCCGGCTGGCGGTCGACGACTTCGGCACCGGCAACTCGTCGCTGGCCCAGCTGCGCCGGCTGCCGGTGCACGAGGTGAAGGTCGACCAGTCGTTCGTGCAGGGCATGGCGACCGACCCCGGGGACCTGGCGATCGTCAACGCGGTGGTGTCGCTGTCCCAGCAGTTCGGCCTGTCCGTGGTGGCCGAGGGGGTGGAGAGCGAGCTGACCCTCGAACTCCTCCAGGACATCGGCTGCGAGATCGGGCAGGGCTTCCTGTTCAGCCGGCCGCTGCCGTACGAGCGGTTGGAGGCCTGGTTCGGTGCCCAGGCGGACCAGGAGGCGACCGGCGCGGATGAGCTGCCGAGGCTCCGCGTAGTGCCCTGAGCTGTGCCGACGCGGTATCGGGGGATCCCATTTCACCCCCGGCGCGGTGCCGTGTAATGTATCCCCTGCGCGACGCCCTCCGGGGTGATCGGGTAGGCCCCCTTAGCTCAGTCGGCAGAGCGTCTCCATGGTAAGGAGAAGGTCTACGGTTCGATTCCGTAAGGGGGCTCAGAGGGTCCTTTGGGACCCGCCTCGGCGGTGTAGCTCAGATGGCAGAGCAAGCGGCTCATAATCGCTGTGTCGCCGGTTCAATTCCGGCCACCGCTACTCTCGTCCTCCGGGCTCATCCCGGTGGTGAGTGGGACGGGCGCCACAGGCGCCCGCTTTGCGTGTCCAGGCATCGTCCGCGTAGGCTGATGCGCTGTAGTTGATATCCGTAGCGAGGAAGGCACTCCGCCGTGGCGAAGGCGACCGATGTCCGGCCGAAGATCACTTTGGCGTGTGTGGAGTGCAAAGAGCGCAACTACATCACGCGTAAGAACCGCCGTAACGACCCGGACCGCATCGAGCTGAAGAAGTTCTGCCCCCGGGACGGCAAGCACACGGTCCACCGCGAGACCCGCTGACCCTCGGCCGGCCACCGGCCGGCCCGGTCCGCAAGCGATCACCCCGGACGCCGATCCGCACGGATGGCGCGGCCTTCACAGCCGCCTGCCCGTACGGGTCGGCGTTCGTGCGTCCCGTGTAGGTTCGGCGGCATGTCCCTGGACCCGTCCTTCGTCGGCCGGACGTATCCGCCGACCGCCCCCTACCAGGTGGGCCGAGAAAAGATCCGCGAGTTCGCCACCGCCATCGGAGCGACCGAGCCGGCCCACCACGACCCGGCGGCGGCCCGTGCCCTCGGCCACCCGGACGTGGTCGCCCCGCCCACCTTCCCGGTCCTGATCACCATGGCCGCCAGCCAGCAGATCGTCGATGATCCGGCGCTCGGGGTCGACTACAGCCGGGTGGTCCACGGCGACCAGCGCTTCGCGTACACCCGGCCGGTGGTGGCCGGGGACGAGCTGGTCTGCGTGAACACCATCGAGGAGATCAGCAACCGGGGTGGGCACGCCTTCCTGACCACCCGCACCGACGTGACCACCTCGGCCGGTGAGCCGGTGGTCGCCGTCTGGTCCAAGCTCGTCGTACGTGGGGAGTCCTGACGTGGAACTGTCGACCCGGACGTTCCGGGTGACCCGGGCGGACCTGGTCCGCTACGCGGGCGCCTCGGGCGACTTCAACCCGATCCACTGGAACGACCGGACCGCCACCAGGGTGGGTCTGCCCGGGGTGATCGCCCACGGCATGTTCACCATGGCGCTGGTCGGTCGGGCGGTCACCGAGTGGGCCGGCGCACCCGACGCGGTGGTCGAGTTCGGGGTGCGCTTCACCCGGCCGGTGGTCGTCCCGGACGACGACGAGGGCACCGAGATCACCGTGGACGCGGTGGTCAAGGAGGTCACCGAAGCCGGGCTGACCAGGCTCGATGTGACCGCCCGGTGCGGTGCGGAGAAGATCCTCTCGCAGGCGCGGGCGGTCGTGCGGACGGCCGGCTGACGGCCTGTCGAAACGTACCGGGCGGGACCGGTTGGGAAAGTCGGGGCGCTACCCGTACACTGGTCCGCCGTGGGGCAAGTGACCCCTGCCCGGCCGTGCAGGTCGGGTGGGGAGAGCGTTGCCGCACAGGGGTGTAGCTCAATTGGCAGAGCAGCGGTCTCCAAAACCGCAGGCTGCAGGTTCAAGTCCTGTCACCCCTGCGCCTCAGGCCTGACCGTTCCCGTGGGTCGCGCCGCCGCAAGGCGGCGTCCGGCCCGTGGTGGTGGCATCGGCGGGGTGGTTCCGGGGCGACCCGGGGCCCTTCGTCCGGTCCGCCGGCCGCGGCCCGTCGCGGGACGGTTGGTCCGGCCGGCGTGACCAGCGCCGCGTACGCCTCCCGGCGTACGAACCGACATCCCGCGACGGAGGGCGAAGTGGCCGAGAGCAAGCGGCGCGGCGAGGACGCCGGCGACGACGGTCTGCGCGACGAGCGCGACGAGGTCGTCGACGAGGTGACCGCCGACAACGACGCCCCCGACGACGACGCCACCGACGCGGACGAGCCGGTATCCCGGGGCGGCACCGCGACCCGGTCGCGGACCCGTGCGGGTGCTGCCGACAGCAAGCCGAAGACCCGGTCCGAGACCGACCGGGTGGGGCCGTTCGCCCGCATCGCGCGTTTCTTCCGCGAGGTCGTCGCCGAGCTGCGTAAGGTCATCTGGCCGACCCGCAAGGAACTGCTGACCTACACCGCCGTGGTGGTCACCTTCGTCGCGGTGATGCTGACGATCGTGGGCCTTCTCGACTTCGCCTTCGCGAAGGGCGTGCTGTGGGTCTTCGGCAGCCCCAGCTGACCGGCCGACTGAGCCGATAGTGACGGAAGTGAGCAAGCGTGCCTGAGTACGACGAGACCGCCGGGACCACGGACGACCAGTCCACGGTCGCGACGGCGGCGAGTGACGAGTCGGTCGAGGCCGCCAGCGAGCCGGAGTTCCCGACCACGGAGCCCGAGCCGGACGAGGACTACGACCCGGTCGCCGAGCTGCGCCAGAAGCTGCGCTACGCGCCCGGCGACTGGTACGTGGTGCACTCGTACGCCGGTTACGAGAACAAGGTCAAGACCAACCTCGAGACCCGGATCACCTCCCTCGACATGGAGGAGTTCATCTACCAGGTCGAGGTGCCGACCCGGGAAGAGGTCGAGGTCAAGAACGGCAAGCGTTCCCAGATCCAGGCCAAGGTCTTCCCCGGTTACATCCTGGTCCGGATGGAGCTGACCGCGGAGTCCTACTCGTGTGTGCGCAACACGCCGGGGGTCACCGGCTTCGTGGGGGCGACCGACCGGGCCGACCGGCCGGCACCGTTGAGCCTCGACGAGGTGCTCAAGTGGCTGGCTCCGGCGGTGGAGACCGAGCAGAAGAAGGCCAAGCCCGAGATCAGGGTCCTCGACTTCGAGGTGGGCGACTCGGTCACCGTCACCGACGGGGCGTTCGCCTCGCTGCCGGCGACGATCAGCGAGATCAACGCCGACCAGCAGAAGCTCAAGGTGCTGGTGTCGATCTTCGGCCGGGAGACCCCGGTCGAGCTGAACTTCAACCAGGTCGCCAAGATCTGACGACGTTCGTCGCCGGCGGTGGGGCAGCAGCCCGCCGCCGGCGACGTCGTTACCCCCCGGCGCGGACCTCGGCGCGGGGCGCTGTCGGGCGCTGCGCTACTCTTGAACGTCGCTGTGGTACCGCGCTGACCGTGCGCGCCCGTGGCCGGCACCTTTCCCAGTTCCAAGCCCCAGGAAGTGACATGCCTCCGAAGAAGAAGCTCGTCAAGACGTTCACGCTTCAGCTGAAGGCGGGCCAGGCGACTCCGGCTCCGCCGGTGGGCCCCGCGCTCGGTCAGCACGGCGTGAACATCATGGAGTTCTGCAAGTCCTACAACGCGCAGACCGAGGCCCAGCGGGGCGACATCGTCCCCGCCGAGATCAGCGTGTACGAGGACCGGTCCTTCACCTTCGTCCTGAAGACCCCGCCCGCCGCCCGGCTGCTGCTCAAGGCCGCCGGCGTCGACAAGGGTTCCGGTGTGCCGCAGAGCCAGAAGGTCGGCTCGGTGAGCCAGGCCCAGGTGCGCGAGATCGCCGAGAAGAAGATGGTCGACCTCAACGCCAACGACATCGACCAGGCTGCGAAGATCATCGCCGGCACCGCCCGGTCGATGGGCATCGTCGTCAACGACTGACCCCGGTCGGTCCCCAAGATCAGTTCGTGGGAGGGCGCGCGTCACCCGCGGCCCGCCAGAGACCACAGGAGTAACCCGAGATGCAGCGCAGCAAGACGTACCGCAAGGCCGCCGAGGCGGTCGACAAGTCGAAGCTCTACACCCCGGCCGAGGCGGTCAAGCTCGCCAAGGACACCACCAGCGCCAAGTTCGACGCCACGGTCGAGGTCGCCATGCGCCTCGGCGTCGACCCCCGCAAGGCGGACCAGATGGTCCGCGGCGTGGTCAACCTGCCGCACGGCACCGGTAAGACCGCCCGCGTGATCGTCTTCGCCGCCGGCGCGAAGGCCGAGGAGGCCGTCGCCGCCGGTGCCGACGAGGTGGGCACGGACGAGCTGGTCGCCCGGATCCAGGGCGGTTGGCTGGACTTCGACGCGGCGATCGCCACTCCGGACCAGATGGCCAAGATCGGCCGGATCGCGCGGATCCTGGGCCCGCGCGGCCTGATGCCGAACCCGAAGACCGGCACGGTGACCATGGACGTCACCAAGGCCGTCTCGGACATCAAGGGCGGCAAGATCACCTTCCGGGTGGACAAGCACTCCAACCTCCACCTGATCATCGGCAAGGCCTCGTTCTCCGAGACCCAGCTGATCGACAACTACGCGGCGGTGCTCGACGAGGTCCTGCGCGCCAAGCCGTCCGCGGCCAAGGGCAAGTACCTCAAGAAGGTCACCCTGGCCACCACCATGGGTCCGGGTGTCCCGGTCGACCCGAACGTGGTGAAGAACCTCCAGGAGACCGGCGCCGAGGGCTGAGCCCGGCTTCTCCCGCGAAGGGCCCCGCCACGGACAGTGGCGGGGCCCTTCCGCATGTCGCACTGTGGCAGGCTCCTCCCATGCGACTGGAGGACGTCCGGCTTCGATACGGCCGGAGCGGCCCGTGGGTGCTGCGCGGCGTCACGGCCCGGCTCGACCCGGGCGAGGTGGCGGTGGTGCTCGGCCGCAACGGGGCCGGCAAGTCGACCCTGCTGCAACTCTGCGCGGGGGTGCTGCGGCCGGCCCGGGGCCGGGTGGTCGACCGGCCCCGGCACGTCGGCTGGGTGCCCGAGCGGTTCCCCGCCGACCAGCCCTGCACGGTGACCCGCTATCTGACCGCCATGGGCCGGGTCGCCGGCCTCGGCCGGGCCGACACCGACCGGGCCGTCGACCGGTGGACCGACCGGTTGGGGCTGACCCCGTTCCGCGAGGTCCGCCTGCCCGACCTGTCCAAGGGCACCGCGCAGAAGGTGGGCCTGGCTCAGGCGATGCTGCGCACCCCGGGCCTGCTGGTGCTCGACGAGCCCTGGGAGGGGCTGGACTCGGCCGCCCGGGGCCTGGTCCCCGAGCTGATCGACGAGGTGCTGGCCGACGGGGGAGCGGTCCTGGTCAGTGACCACCGCGGCGAGACGGTCCGGCTCCCCGGCGCCCGGCACTGGACGGTGGCCGACGGACTGGTCACCGAGGAGGCGGCCACCGGCGATGCGGCCGTCGCCGTGGTCGAGGTCGCGGTGCCGGCCGCGCGGGTGGCCGGCACCGTCGCCCGGTTGCGCGCCGACGGCCACCACATCCTGCGGGTACGCGAATCCGCCACCCCGCCCACGCCGGTGCTCGTGCCGCCCACACCCGTCCCGTCCTCGTCGGTGGCTGACCCGTCTCCGGGGCGGCCCGGGGCCCCGGCCACCGGTGGGCCTGCGGGGGCGGCGGAGCCGTCGGTGGGCGTCCCGCCTCCTGACTCCGGGTCGACAGTCGACCCGGCGCGCAGTGGCCGGCCCGGGGAGGTGGCCCGGTGAGCGCGCTGGTCCGGATGCGGCTGGCCGGCTTCCTGCGTACCGGACGGGCGCTGGCACCGGTGCTGGCCGGCCTACTCGCCCTCGGCATCCTCTACGGCGGCGGCCGGGCCCGGCCGGCGGAGGCGTACGGCGTCAGCGCCGTCGTGCTCTTTCCGGTGCTGGCCTGGCAGGCCAAGATCCTGCTGGACGTCGAACCGGACGTGCAGCGCCGGCTGGCCATGGTGTCGGTGGGGCCGGCCCGTGAGTGGATCGCCGGGCTGCTCGCGGCCCTGGTCGCCGGGGTGGGCACGGTGCTGGTGGCGTTGGGATTCCCGTGGCTGGTCGGCGGGGTGACCACGCCGGGCCCGGGTGACCTGCCGGTGGTGGCGGCGCTGGCGCTCGGGCTCTGGGCCCACCTGCTCGCCCTGCTGCCGGCGGTGGCCCTGGGCGCGCTGGCGAGCCGGGCGCTGACCCGCACCGCCGGCTACGGCGTCGCGGTGCTCGCGGTGGGTGCGGTCGGCACCCTGGCACTGGGCCTGCGCGGCTCGGTGGCGCCCTGGCTGGTGCCGCCGGTGCTGACCATCGCCCGGGCGCTCGCCGGTTCCCTGCCGGCCGGCACCGCCCTGCTGCTCTCCGGCTGGGCGCTCGCCTGGGCCGGGGTGGCGCTGACCGGCTACGCCTGGTGGCGGCGGACCCGCCCCTGACCCGGACCTGGAGGCAGCGGTCCCCTGACCGTCCGCCGACCACCCACCCGTCGCGACCTGATGTGGCGGGGCCCGATCTGGTCCGATCCGGGCCGGCGTGGCATGGCTTCACTTGGTCTGTCGCGGCCTGACGTGGCGGGGCCGGATCTGGTCCGATCCGGCCCGGCGTGTCATGGCTCCGCCTGGTCCGACGCGGCCTGACGTGGCGGGGCCGGATCTGGTCCGATCTGGCCGGGCTGTGTCATGGCTCCGCCTGGTCCGATGCGACCTGATGGGGCGGGGCGGGGCCCGATCGGGTCCGGCGTGGCATGGCTTCACCTGGCCGACGCGACCTGACGTGGCTGGGGTCGGCGCGGCCCTGTCCCGATCCGGCTCGACGTGGCCTGACGTGGTTGGCTCGGCCCGGCCTTCTCCTGATCCGGCTCGGTCTGGTCGGGCCGTTGCTGCTCGACCTCGCACTGTTCCCGACCTCCGGCAACAGTCGTGGGCCGCCAAGATCGTGCTCGATCCTGGTTGTAGTGGCCTCAGCGCCGCGCGAGACCACTACAACCAGGAAGCTGCACGATCTTGGCGCTGGCGCTGGCGCTGGCGCTGGCGCTGGCGCTGGCGCTGGGGTGGGTGCCGGGCCGGCCGGGCTGGGGCTGAGGGCCGGGCTGGGGCGAGAGGGTGGGGCGAGAGGGCGGGTGGGGGCGATTTGGCGATGGGTGGACGTGTCGCGTAACCTGGGCCGGTAGTTCCACCCAGAGACCGCTGGTCACCGTGCTTTGGCACGGTCGAAGGCTCCGCGACGACGGGCGACCCGCGCAGGGCGGTAAGCGTAATACGGTTCCTCACCGTGGTCTGCCGACCATGGTGATCGGTCCGGTCCTCGCCCCGCGCGCCCTGCGCCGGGGCTTTTTCGTTGTCGTGACGCCTTCGGCGCCGTCGCAGGGCCTTGTGCTCCCCGACGGCGACCAGCTCCGAGTAACGAGAGAGGAGGGACATGGCGGACAAGCCGATCCGGGCCGACAAGGCCACGGCCGTCGCTGAGCTGACCGAGAGCTTCCGTACCTCGGGCGCTGCGGTGCTCACCGAGTACCGTGGTCTGACGGTTTCCCAGCTCACCCAGCTGCGGCGCTCGCTCGGCAAGGAGACCACCTACACGGTCGCGAAGAACACGCTGGCAAAGCGTGCCGCGACCGAGGCGGGCATCTCCGGCCTCGACGAGCTGTTCACCGGTCCTACCGCGCTGACTTTCGTTTCGGGCGACGTCGTCGAGGCGGCGAAGGGTCTTCGCGACTTCGCGAAGGCCAACCCGAAGCTCGTCATCAAGGGCGGTGTCTTCGAGGGCAAGGCCATTTCCGCGGCCGAGGTCACGAAGCTCGCCGACCTGGAGTCCCGTGAGGTGCTGCTGGCCAAGCTGGCCGGCGCGATGAAGGGCAACCTGAGCAAGGCCGCGGCCCTGTTCCAGGCACCGCTCTCCAAGGCCGCCCGTGCGGCGGCCGCCCTGGCGGACAAGAAGCGCGAGCAGGAGGGCGCCGAGGCGGCCTGAGGCCCTCCCGGCGCACCACGTTCTTAATTTTCATTGCGAGAAAGGACGCCAGACATGGCGAAGCTCAGCACCGACGAGCTGCTCGACGCGTTCAAGGAGATGACGCTGATCGAGCTCTCTGAGTTCGTGAAGCAGTTCGAGGAGACCTTCGAGGTCACCGCCGCCGCCCCGGTCGCGGTTGCCGCTGCCGGTGGTGCCGGTGGCGCCGCCGCCGCTCCGGTCGAGGAGGAGAAGGACGAGTTCGACGTCGTCCTCGAGGCCGACGGTGGCAAGAAGATCCAGGTCATCAAGGTCGTGCGTGAGCTGACCGGCCTGGGCCTCAAGGAGGCCAAGGACGCGGTTGAGGCCGCCCCGAAGGCGATCCTGGAGAAGGTCAACAAGGAGACCGCCGAGAAGGCCAAGGCCAAGCTCGAGGGCGAAGGCGCCAAGGTCACCCTCAAGTGACCTGAGGTCGGCCTCGGGTCGACCTCGGCGGGGGCCGGCTCACGTGAGCCGTGGCACACCGCAAACTGAACGGGCGGTGATCCGACAACGGATCACCGCCCGTCATGCTTGGTGACTCCGGGTATCAGTGGCGTGAGCAGGGTGTTCGCACCCGGTGCGTGATGCGGTGGCGGCGCTGGCGGGTAGCCCGTCCGTGGGAAACCCGCCGAGCAGCCGGAAGCAGGCTCTTGACGTGGCCCCGACCTGCCAGGCACGCTGACACCAGCAAGACCTTCCGCGCTTGCGACGGCCATCTCTTGGGTATTGGCTGCGGCAGTACCAGCAGCCGCTGCATCCGAGCGGCCCGACAGGAACTCGCGTTCCGAGCGGCCGGTGCGACCCCGGTTTTCCGGGGTGCCGAGGCACGTTCCGCGACGACCTGCGGGATGGGCTGGACAGCGGTTAGCCTCTCGGCTACACTGCTAGTTTGCGCTGCCTTCCGACTTGACCCCTGCTCGGAAATGTCCGGTTACGGATATTTCTGGTGGGGTCATTGGAGTGCACGCGTACCAGCCGTTCTGCAGCACCGGTCCTCGGAAGGACGCATCTTGGCAGCTTCCCGCCCTGCGAAGACCAGTCGTACGTCGAGCGCTTTCGCTCCCCGCCGAGTTTCTTTCGGCAGGATCACCGAACACCTCGAGGTCCCCAACCTCCTTGCCATCCAGAACGAGTCCTTCGACTGGCTCGTCGGCAACGAGGCTTGGCAGGGCCGGTCGGCGGACGACCCGCACGCACGCTCGGGTCTCGCGGAAATCCTCGACGAGATCAGTCCCATTGAGGACTTCTCCGGCACCATGTCGCTGTCCTTCTCGGCACCGCGCTTCGACGAGGTCAAGGCCTCGATCGAGGAGTGCAAGGAGAAGGACCTGACCTACTGCGCCCCGCTGTTCGTGACGGCGGAGTTCACCAACAACACCACCGGCGAGATCAAGAGCCAGACGGTGTTCATGGGTGACTTCCCGATGATGACGCCCAAGGGCACCTTCATCATCAACGGCACCGAGCGCGTCGTGGTCAGCCAGCTCGTCCGGTCTCCGGGCGTGTACTTCTCCAAGGAGCCGGACAAGACCTCCGACCGCGACCTCTCCAGCGTCAAGGTCATCCCCAGCCGGGGTGCCTGGCTGGAGTTCGACATCGACAAGCGCGACACGGTCGGCGTCCGCATCGACCGTAAGCGCCGGCAGGCCGTCACGGTCCTGCTCAAGGCCATCGGTTGGTCCGCCGAGCAGATCCGCGAGAAGTTCGGCTGGTCCGAGCTGATGATGACCACGCTCGAGAAGGACCACATCGCCGGCCAGGACGAGGCCCTGCTCGACATCTACCGCAAGCTCCGCCCTGGCGAGCCGCCGACCCGCGAGAACGCCCAGACCCTGCTCGACAACCTCTTCTTCAACCCGAAGCGGTACGACGTCGCCAAGGTCGGGCGCTACAAGTTCAACAAGAAGCTCGAGCTGAGCGTGCCGATCACCACGGGCACGCTCACCGAGGACGACGTCGTCGCCACCGTGGAGTACCTCTGCCGGCTGCACGCCGGTGAGGACGGCTACGAGGCCGACGACATCGACCACTTCGGCAACCGTCGCCTGCGTACCGTGGGCGAGCTGATCCAGAACCAGGTCCGGGTCGGTCTCTCCCGGATGGAGCGGGTCGTCCGCGAGCGGATGACCACCCAGGACGTCGAGGCGATCACGCCGCAGACCCTGATCAACATCCGCCCGGTGGTGGCGGCGATCAAGGAGTTCTTCGGTACGTCGCAGCTGTCCCAGTTCATGGACCAGACCAACCCGCTGGCGGGCCTGACCCACCGGCGGCGGCTGAGCGCGCTCGGCCCGGGTGGTCTGTCCCGGGAGCGGGCCGGCTTCGAGGTCCGTGACGTGCACCCGTCCCACTACGGCCGGATGTGCCCGATCGAGACGCCGGAAGGCCCGAACATCGGCCTGATCGGCGCGCTGTCCACCTTCGCCCGGGTCAACCCGTTCGGCTTCATCGAGACGCCGTACCGGAAGGTCGTCGAGGGTCGGGTCACCGACCAGATCGACTACCTGACCGCGGACGAGGAGGACCGGTTCGTCAAGGCGCAGGCCAACGCGCCGCTCAAGGCGGACGGCACGTTCGCCGAGGACCGGGTGCTGTGTCGCCGTAAGGGTGGCGAGACCGAGGACGTGGTCCCCGGTGCCGTCGACTACATGGACGTGTCGCCGCGGCAGATGACCTCGGTCGCGACCGCGATGATCCCGTTCCTGGAGCACGACGACGCCAACCGCGCGCTGATGGGCGCCAACATGCAGCGTCAGGCGGTGCCGCTGGTCAAGGCGGAGTCGCCGCTGGTGGGCACCGGCATGGAATACCGTGCCGCGGTCGACGCCGGTGACGTGGTGGTGGCCGAGGTCGGTGGCATGATCGAGGATCTCTGCGCCGACTACATCACCATCCACCAGGACGACGGCCACCGCCGGACGTACCTGCTGCACAAGTTCCGCCGCTCCAACGCCGGCTCCTGCGTCAACCAGAAGCCGGTCGTCTTCGAGGGCGACCGCGTCGAGGCCGGCCAGGTCATCGCCGACGGTCCGTGCACCGACGAGGGCGAGATGGCGCTCGGACGCAACCTGCTGGTGGCGTTCATGTGCTGGGAGGGCCACAACTACGAGGACGCGATCATCCTGTCGCAGCGCCTCGTGCAGCAGGACGTGCTCACCTCGATCCACATCGAGGAGCACGAGGTCGACGCCCGGGACACCAAGCTCGGCCCGGAGGAGATCACCCGGGACATCCCGAACGTCAGCGAGGAGATGCTCGCCGACCTCGACGAGCGCGGCATCATCCGGATCGGCGCGGAGGTCGTCCCCGGCGACATCCTGGTCGGCAAGGTCACGCCGAAGGGCGAGACCGAGTTGACCCCGGAGGAGCGGCTGCTCCGCGCGATCTTCGGTGAGAAGGCGCGTGAGGTCCGGGACACCTCGCTGAAGGTGCCGCACGGCGAGACCGGCACGGTCATCGGGGTGCGGACCTTCTCCCGCGAGGACGGCGACGAGTTGCCGCCGGGCGTCAACGAGCTGGTCCGGGTGTACGTCGCCCAGAAGCGCAAGATCCAGGACGGCGACAAGCTCGCCGGCCGGCACGGCAACAAGGGTGTCATCTCGAAGATCCTGCCGATCGAGGACATGCCGTTCCTGGAGGACGGCACCCCGGTCGACATCGTGCTGAACCCGCTGGGTGTGCCGTCCCGGATGAACATCGGCCAGGTCCTGGAGACCCACCTCGGGTGGGTGGCCAAGACGGGCTGGAGCGTGGACGGCGACGACACCGACTGGAAGCGTCAGCTCCGGTCGATCGAGGCGCACGAGTCCGAGCCGGACACCAACGTGGCCACGCCGGTCTTCGACGGTGCCCGCGAGGAGGAGATCTCCGGTCTGCTCTCGTCGACCCTGCCCAACCGGGACGGCAAGCAGCTGATCGGTTCCTCCGGCAAGGCGCAGCTGTTCGACGGTCGTTCCGGCGAGCCGCTGCCCGACCCGATCGCGGTCGGTTACATCTACATCCTGAAGCTCAACCACCTGGTCGACGACAAGATCCACGCGCGTTCGACCGGTCCGTACTCGATGATCACGCAGCAGCCGCTGGGTGGTAAGGCGCAGTTCGGTGGCCAGCGTTTCGGTGAGATGGAGTGCTGGGCCATGCAGGCGTACGGCGCCGCCTACGCCCTGCAGGAACTGCTGACCATCAAGTCCGACGACGTCCTGGGCCGGGTCAAGGTCTACGAGGCGATCGTCAAGGGCGAGAACATCCCCGAGCCGGGCATCCCGGAGTCGTTCAAGGTGTTGCTCAAGGAGCTCCAGTCGCTGTGCCTGAACGTCGAGGTGCTCAGCAGCGACGGGGTGGCCCTGGAGATGCGCGAGACCGACGACGAGGTGTTCCGGGCCGCGGAGGAGCTGGGCATCGACCTGTCCCGGCGCGAGCCGAGCTCGGTCGAAGAGGTGTAGGTGGTGGCGGTGGGGGTCGGCCGATTCGTTCGGGCGGTCAGGCGTGAGTCCGACGTGAGTCGGCCGGCCCCCACCCCCGCCCGTGATCTAGCTGTACAGACGACGACATAGGGGACATAGTGCTCGACGTCAACTTCTTCGACGAGCTGCGTATCGGCCTCGCGACCGCGGATGACATCCGCCAGTGGTCGCACGGTGAGGTCAAGAAGCCTGAGACGATCAACTACCGCACCCTCAAGCCGGAGAAGGACGGGCTCTTCTGCGAGAAGATCTTCGGCCCTCAGCGGGACTGGGAGTGCTACTGCGGTAAGTACAAGCGGGTCCGGTTCAAGGGCATCATCTGTGAGCGCTGTGGCGTCGAGGTGACCCGGTCCAAGGTCCGCCGTGAGCGGATGGGGCACATCGAGCTGGCCGCTCCGGTGACCCACATCTGGTACTTCAAGGGCGTCCCGAGCCGGCTGGGCTACCTGCTGGACCTCGCCCCCAAGGACCTCGAAAAGATCATCTACTTCGCCTCGTACGTCGTGACGAGCGTGGACGCCGAGGCGCGTCACCGCGACCTCTCGACGATCGAGAACGAGATCCTCGCCGAGAAGCGGCAGTCCGAGAACAGCCGCGACTCGGAGATCGAGAAGCGGGCCGCGAAGCTCGAGGCCGACCTGGCCGAGCTGGAGGCCGAGGGTGCCAAGGCGGACGTCCGGCGCAAGGTCAAGGAGGGCGGAGAGCGCGAGATGCGCCAGATCCGCGACCGGGCCCAGCGCGAGATCGACCGCCTCGACGAGGTCCTGGACACCTTCCGCAAGCTCGACTCGAAGCAGTTGGTCACCGACGAGCTGCTCTACCGCGAGCTGCGTGACCGGTTCGGCGAGTACTTCACCGGCGGCATGGGTGCCGAGGCCATCAAGGCGCTGGTCCAGAACATGGACCTCGACGCCGAGGCCGAGAGCCTGCGCGAGACCATCCGCTCCGGCAAGGGCCAGCGCAAGATCCGCGCGCTCAAGCGGCTGAAGGTCGTCGCGGCGTTCCTGAACACCCGCAACTCGCCGCTGGGCATGGTGCTGGACTGCGTCCCGGTCATCCCGCCGGACCTGCGCCCGATGGTGCAGCTCGACGGTGGCCGCTTCGCGACCTCCGACCTCAACGACCTGTACCGCCGTGTGATCAACCGGAACAACCGGCTCAAGCGGCTGATCGACCTCGGCGCCCCCGAGATCATCGTCAACAACGAGAAGCGGATGCTCCAGGAGGCCGTCGACGCGTTGTTCGACAACGGCCGTCGGGGCCGGCCGGTCACCGGTCCGGGTAACCGCCCGCTCAAGTCGCTGTCCGACATGCTCAAGGGCAAGCAGGGCCGGTTCCGGCAGAACCTGCTCGGCAAGCGCGTCGACTACTCCGGCCGTTCGGTCATCGTGGTCGGCCCCAAGCTGAAGCTGCACCAGTGCGGCCTGCCCAAGCAGATGGCGCTGGAGCTGTTCAAGCCGTTCGTGATGAAGCGGCTGGTCGACCTCAACCACGCGCAGAACATCAAGTCCGCCAAGCGGATGGTCGAGCGGCAGCGCCCGGTCGTGTGGGACGTGCTGGAAGAGGTCATCGGCGAGCACCCGGTGCTGCTCAACCGCGCGCCGACCCTGCACCGTCTGGGTATCCAGGCGTTCGAGCCGCAGCTGGTCGAGGGCAAAGCGATCCAGATCCACCCGCTGGTCTGCACCGCGTTCAACGCCGACTTCGACGGTGACCAGATGGCGGTGCACGTGCCGCTGTCGGCCGAGGCCCAGGCCGAGGCGCGGATCCTGATGCTGTCGTCGAACAACATCCTCAAGCCGGCCGACGGCAAGCCGGTCACCATGCCCACCCAGGACATGGTCATCGGTCTCTACCACCTCACCCACCTGACCCCGGGTGGCATCGGTGAGGGCCGGGCGTTCAGCTCGGACGCCGAGGCGCGGATGGCCTTCGACGCGGGTGAGCTGCACCTGCAGACCCCGGTCAAGATCCGGTTGCGGGACGTGATCGGTGTCGACAACGGCAACGGCGGCGAGCCCTGGGTCGCCCCCGAGGGCTGGGTCGAGGGTCAGCCGCTGACCGTGGAGACCACGCTGGGTCGGGTCCTGTTCAACGAGACGCTGCCGCAGGGCTACCGGTTCGTGAACTACGAGATCCGCAAGGGCCAGCTCTCCGCGATCGTCAACGACCTCGCCGAGCGCTTCCCGAAGGTGGCGCTGGCCGCCACCCTGGACGGGCTCAAGGAGGCCGGCTTCCACTGGGCCACCTGGTCCGGCGTCACCATCGGCATGGAGGACGTCATCGCGCCGCCGCGCAAGGCGGAGATCCTGGCGAAGTACGAGGCGGAAGCCGACCGGATCGACAAGCAGTACCAGCGTGGTCTGATGACCGCCGAGGAGCGTCGCGGCGAACTCATCGAGATCTGGACCAAGGCGACCAACGAGGTCGCCAAGGAGATGGACACCGCGCTGCCGCAGGAGAACCCGCTGTGGAAGATGATCAACTCGGGTGCCCGCGGTAACCTGCTCCAGCTCCGGCAGATCGCGGCGATCCGTGGTCTGGTGGCCAACCCGAAGGGCGAGATCATCCCGCGGCCGATCAAGGCCAGCTACCGGGAGGGTCTGTCCGTGCTGGAGTACTTCATCTCCACCCACGGTGCCCGTAAGGGTCTGGCCGACACCGCGCTGCGTACCGCCGACTCGGGTTACCTGACCCGTCGTCTGGTGGACGTCTCGCAGGACGTGATCATCCGCGAGGAGGACTGCGGCACCGACCGGGCGATCCCGATGCAGATCGGCGAGCGTCTGGAGGGTGGCCGGCTGGTCGTGCACGAGCACGCCGAGACCAGCGTGCACGCCCGTACCCTGGCCGACGACATCAAGGGGCCGGACGGCACCGTGGTGGCCCACCGGGGTCAGGACATCAACTCGATCGGGGTCGACAAGATCGTCGCCGCCGGGGTGGAGACGGTCCGGGTGCGCAGCGTGCTCACCTGCGAGTCGAAGCTGGGCGTCTGCGGTGCGTGCTACGGCCGCTCGCTGCCGACCGGCAAGACCGTGGACGTCGGCGAGGCGGTCGGCATCATCGCCGCCCAGTCGATCGGTGAGCCGGGTACCCAGCTGACGATGCGTACCTTCCACACCGGTGGCGTCGCGGGTGAGGACATCACCCAGGGTCTGCCGCGTGTGCAGGAGATCTTCGAGGCCCGGATCCCGAAGGGCAAGGCGCCCATCGCCGACACCCCGGGTCGGGTCCGGATCGAGGACGGCGAGCGGTCCCGCAAGATCATCGTGGTGCCCGACGACGGCAGCGAGGAGATCGTCTACGACAAGATCTCCAAGCGGGTCCGGCTGCGGACCCACGACGGGGACCACGTCGCGGTCGGCGAGAAGCTCACCGAGGGCACCATCGACCCGCACGAGCTGCTGCGGATCATGGGTCCGCGGGCGGTCCAGGTCCACCTGACCCAGGAGGTCCAGGAGGTCTACCGCTCGCAGGGTGTGCTCATCCACGACAAGCACATCGAGATCATCATCCGCCAGATGCTCAAGCGGGTGACGGTCATCGACTCCGGCTCGACCGAGTTCCTGCCGGGCGTGCTGGTCGACCGGGCGCTGTTCGAGTCGGAGAACCGCCGGCTCGTCGGCGAGGGTGGCGAGCCCGCCGCCGGTCGTCCGGTGCTGATGGGTATCACCAAGGCCTCGCTGGCCACCGACTCCTGGCTCTCGGCGGCCTCCTTCCAGGAGACCACCCGGGTGCTGACCGACGCGGCGATCAACTCGCGCAGCGACTCGCTGGTCGGCCTCAAGGAGAACGTGATCATCGGTAAGCTCATCCCGGCCGGTACCGGCATCAGCAAGTACCGCAACGTCCGGGTCGAGCCGACCGAGGAGGCGAAGGCCAAGGTCTACTCGATGACCGGCTACCCGGAGACCGACTACGGCTTCGGGCCGGCCAGCGGCCAGGCAGTTCCGCTGGACGACTTCGACTTCGGGTCGTACCGCTGAGCAAGCTCTGACGAAGGCCCCCGGCAGCACGCCGGGGGCCTTCGTCGTTTCCGGGGCCCGGCGGGACCCGCCATCGGGGCCGGGCCCGCCGGGGGAGTGCCCGGTACGACCGTCGGCCGGGCATGATGGTGGGCATGACGACCGCTGCGGGGCAGGTGCCGGTGGCGCACCAGCCGCCACGTCATCCACTCGACCCCGACCCGGTGCGCGCCACGAAGGCGCGGGCCGTCTTCGCGCTCGGGTTGATCGGGGCGTTGACCGGGCTCTTCGTCGGTGGGGTGGTGCCCGCCACGATCGCCCTCCAGTTGGCCCGGCAGGCCCGCCGGGAGGCGTACGCCTCGGGTGGTTTCCTCACCGGCGCGGCCTGGCTGCGGCGGGGGGAGCGGTTGGCCTGGGCGGGCCTGGTGCTGGTCGCGGTCGCGGTGGTGACACTGGTGGTGATCGGTGTGGTCCGGTTGGCCGGGTCCCCCTACGGGCAGGACTTCGCGCCGAACGTCGACTGACCCGTCGGGGTGATGATCCGGCAGGGGGCACCCGCGGTGCGCGGCGGCGGTAGCCTGGCCGGTGTCCGTCGCGTGACGGTGGACCCCACATCGCGACAGGAGGACCCCGTGACGGAACCGGCGCCGCCGTCGGGAGGCGACCCGGGCGGACCGCCCGCCGGCTCCCCGGGTCCCGGCAACGACTCCGGGGCACCCGACCGGCCCGATCCGTGGGCCGCCGGCCCCTGGGGGGCACCGTCGCTCCCCGGGCCCGTCCACGGCACCGGAATCCCGCCGGAGGCCGCTCCGATCGGGTACGCCCCTCCGCCGGCCCAGCCGGCCCCCTCCGCCGCCGGGCCGTTTCCGGCAGTTGACGGATCACTGCGGGGCCCGCTGCCTTACCCACCGCCGGGCGGGGCCTACCCGGGGCCGGGTGGGTCGTATCCCGGGGCGGGGTCGTCGGGGATGCCGCCCGGGTCGTACCCGGGACAGCCGGCCGGGGCGGGCTGGCCGGCGCCCTCGGGACACCGACCCGGGCCGCTGCCCCCACCACCACCGGACGCCCCGCGCCCCCCTAAGCGGGTCGAACCGGTCCCCGGCACACCCTTCGCGGTGGTCCACCTCGACGTTCCGGCGGTCACCTCCGGCCCGGCGGTGGGGTCGCTGATCGCCGGGGTGGTGTCGATCCTGGTGTCGTTCCTGGTGATCTGCTTCGGGGTCGGTGGGGCGCAGCTCGGCGGGGCCTGGGCGGCCGGCGCGTTCACCGTGCCCGGCGCGCTGGCCGGCGCGGCGGCGATCGTCGCCGGGTTGCTGGCCCGTCGGCAGATCCGTCGGGCCGCGCCACCGCCGGCGGTGCGGTTCACCGGTCGGGGCCTGGCCACGGCCGGGATCAGTTGTGGCGGGGTGGGGCTGGTGCTCAGCCTGCTGGGGTTGGGGCTGGCGTTGCTGGTGCAGCTGGCGTGACCCCCGTCGCCCGGGGGTGACGGGCTGCGGCACGCGGCAGCCGGTACACTGGAGGTCCTAGGGGCCCGCCACGGGCGAGCAGCCAGGGCGTACGGCGTGGCCGACGGGGATCTGAGACCCGGCGGACCAGCCCGTTTTGACCTGCGAGGCTGTGGTAGGTACTCTTTCCCCTTGCGCCCGGGCATGCCCGGGCAACTCGTGCGTGCGCGGGATCCGGATCGGTCCGGAGATCACGCGGCCGTACGACACAGCCCAGGACCCGGCGTGCGGACGACCACGCGCCGGTGACAGAAATCCGGTGCGCGCGCGAGCGACCGCGCTGGAACCGTGAATCGGGCGACACGCCCGACCGCGGGTGCCGGGACTTCCGTGAGGTGGTCCCGGTCGGAATGTAGGAGAGTCGGCCATCAGGTCGGCTAACGAGCAGACGGCGCGGTCGCGTGAGCGGCCGAAGGGAGCGGAGAAACCCGGTGCCCACCATTCAGCAGCTGGTCCGAAAGGGCCGCCAGGCCAAGACGACCAAGACCAAGACCCCGGCGCTGAAGGGATCCCCTCAGCGGCGCGGTGTGTGCACCCGCGTGTACACCACCACCCCCAAGAAGCCGAACTCGGCGCTCCGCAAGGTCGCTCGTGTCAAGCTCAGCAGCCAGATCGAGGTGACCGCCTACATCCCGGGCGTGGGTCACAACCTGCAGGAGCACTCGATCGTGCTCGTCCGCGGCGGCCGGGTGAAGGACCTCCCCGGCGTGCGTTACAAGATCGTCCGCGGTTCGCTGGACACCCAGGGTGTCCGCAACCGCAAGCAGGCGCGCAGCCGTTACGGCGCGAAGAAGGAGAAGAGCTGACATGCCGCGTAAGGGACCCGCTCCGCGGAAGCCGCTGGTCGCTGACCCGGTGTACAACTCGCCTCTGGTCACCCAGCTGGTCAACAAGATCCTGATGCGCGGTAAGCGTCAGCTCGCCGAGCGCATCGTGTACGCGGCCCTGGAGGGCTGCCGCGAGAAGAGCGGCACCGACCCGGTCGTCACCCTCAAGCGGGCGATGGACAACGTCAAGCCGACCCTGGAGGTGCGCAGCCGCCGGGTCGGTGGCGCCACCTACCAGGTGCCGGTCGAGGTCCGCCCGGCCCGCGCGACCACCCTCGGTCTGCGCTGGCTGGTGACCTACTCCAAGGCCCGCCGCGAAAAGACCATGATCGAGCGGCTGATGAACGAGCTGCTGGACGCGAGCAACGGTCTGGGTGCCGCCGTCAAGCGGCGCGAGGACACCCACAAGATGGCGGAGTCCAACAAGGCCTTCGCGCACTACCGCTGGTAACAGCCTGGTTCCGGCGCCGGACCGGCGCCGGAACCGCCATCGGTCGAGTCGAGACGACGATAAGTAGGGATTGAAGTGGCCGCCGCAGACGCGCTCGCCAACGTACGCAACATCGGCATCATGGCGCACATCGATGCCGGTAAGACCACGACCACCGAGCGGATCCTGTTCTACACCGGTATCACCTACAAGATCGGTGAGGTCCACGAGGGCGCTGCCGTCATGGACTGGATGGAGCAGGAGCAGGAGCGTGGCATCACGATCACCTCCGCTGCCACCAAGTGTGAGTGGAAGGGCCACACGATCCAGATCATCGACACGCCCGGTCACGTCGACTTCACGGTCGAGGTCGAGCGGTCGCTGCGGGTGCTGGATGGTGCGGTCGCGGTCTACGACGGCGTGGCCGGCGTGGAGCCGCAGACGGAGAACGTCTGGCGGCAGGCCGACAAGTACCACGTCCCGCGGATGTGCTTCGTCAACAAGCTCGACCGTACGGGCGCGGACTTCTTCCGCTGCGTGCAGATGATGATCGACCGGCTCAACGCCACCCCGCTGGTGCTCCAGATCCCGATCGGGCTCGAGGGCGACCACATCGGTGTCGTCGACCTGATCGGCATGCGCGCCCTCACCTGGCGCGGGGAGACCCAGAAGGGTGAGGACTACGCGATCGAGGAGATCCCGGCCGACCTGGCCGACTCCGCGGCCGAGTGGCGCGAGAAGCTGATGGAGACCCTGGCCGACGTCGACGACGCGGTGATGGAGAAGTACCTGGAGGGCGAGGAGATCTCCGTCGAGGAGATCAAGGCCGCCATCCGGCGGGCCACCATCGCCAGCAAGGCCAACCCGGTGCTGTGCGGCTCGGCGTTCAAGAACAAGGGCGTGCAGCCCATGCTCGACGCCGTGGTCGACTTCCTGCCGTCGCCGCTGGACGTCCCGGCGATCGAGGGTACGGCCACCGACGGCGAGACCCCGATGGTGCGTAAGCCGTCGAAGAACGAGCCGTTCTCCGGTCTGGCCTTCAAGATCCAGACGGACAAGCACCTCGGCAAGCTCACCTACGTCCGGGTCTACTCCGGCCTGCTCGAGTCCGGCTCCCAGGTGGTCAACTCCACCAAGGACCGCAAGGAGCGGATCGGCAAGATCTACCAGATGCACGCCAACAAGCGGGAAGAGCGTCCGTCGGCGCAGGCCGGCGACATCATCGCGGTGCAGGGTCTCAAGCAGACCACCACCGGCGACACGCTCTCCGACCCGGCGAACCCGGTGATCCTGGAGTCGATGACCTTCCCGGAGCCGGTCATCTCGGTGGCGATCGAGCCGAAGACCAAGTCCGACCAGGAGAAGCTCGGCACCGCGATCCAGCGGCTGGCCGAGGAGGACCCGACCTTCCGGGTCCGGCTCGACGAGGAGACCGGCCAGACGGTCATCTCCGGCATGGGCGAGCTGCACCTGGACATCCTGGTCGACCGGATGCGCCGCGAGTTCAACGTCGAGGCCAACGTCGGCAAGCCGCAGGTGGCGTACCGCGAGACCATCCGCCGCAAGGTGGAGAAGGTCGAGTACACGCACAAGAAGCAGACCGGTGGCTCCGGCCAGTACGCCCGCGTCATCGTGAGCATCGAGCCGCTGCCGCTGGACAACGAGTCGCCGACCTACGAGTTCGCCAACGCGGTCAGCGGTGGTCGTATCCCGCGGGAGTTCATCCCGTCGGTCGACGCCGGTGCGCAGGACGCCATGCAGTACGGCATCCTCGCTGGCTTCCCGCTGGTCGGCGTCAAGCTGACCCTGCTGGACGGCCAGTACCACGAGGTCGACTCGTCGGAAATGGCATTCAAGATCGCCGGCTCGATGGTGATGAAGGACGCGGCCCGCAAGGCCGACCCGGCATTGCTCGAGCCGATGATGGCCGTTGAGGTCACCACTCCCGAGGAGAACATGGGTGACGTCATCGGCGACCTCAACTCCCGCCGCGGCATCATCCAGGCGATGGAGGAGCGCAGTGGCGCCCGCATCGTGAGGGCCCTGGTGCCGTTGTCGGAGATGTTCGGCTACGTCGGCGACCTGCGGTCGAAGACCCAGGGCCGGGCTAGCTACAGCATGCAGTTCGACTCCTACGCCGAGGTTCCGCAGAGCGTGGCGAAGGAGATCATCGCCAAGGCGACGGGTGAGTGACGCTCATCCGCTGCTGATCCGGTGAGTCGGGGCAGGTCGCGGGCGGGAATCCCGTCCGCGACCACCTCGGTCGGGTTGGATGAATCCGGGCCTGTAGGCTTCATCGCCGCAGAACCCACCAAGCTCTCCGGCCGCAGGCCGGAAAGGCTGTCGACAGAGTCCTAAGCGCCGTCCGGCGCGCCGGGGCGCGAACCAAGAAGTCCACAGGAGGACACCAGTGGCGAAGGCTAAGTTCGAGCGGACTAAGCCGCACGTCAACATCGGCACCATTGGTCACATCGACCACGGTAAGACGACGCTGACGGCGGCCATCACCAAGGTCCTGCACGACCAGTACCCGGACCTCAACCCGTACACGCCGTTCGACGAGATCGACAAGGCGCCGGAGGAGAAGGCCCGCGGTATCACGATCTCGATCGCACACGTCGAGTACCAGACCGAGGCGCGGCACTACGCGCACGTCGACTGCCCCGGGCACGCCGACTACATCAAGAACATGATCACCGGTGCCGCGCAGATGGACGGCGCGATCCTGGTGGTCGCGGCGACCGACGGCCCGATGCCGCAGACCCGCGAGCACGTGCTGCTGGCCCGTCAGGTCGGTGTGCCGTACATCGTCGTGGCGCTCAACAAGAGCGACATGGTCGACGACGAGGAGCTCCTGGAGCTCGTCGAGCTTGAGGTCCGCGAGCTGCTGTCGGCGCAGGAGTACCCGGGTGACGACCTGCCGGTCGTCCGGGTCTCGGCGCTGAAGGCCCTCGAGGGTGACCCCGAGTGGACCGGTCGCCTGCTGGAGCTGATGAACGCGGTCGACACCGCGATCCCGCAGCCCGAGCGTGAGACCGAGAAGCCGTTCCTGATGCCGATCGAGGACGTCTTCACGATCACCGGTCGTGGCACGGTCGTCACCGGTCGCGCCGAGCGCGGCATCCTCAAGCCGAACGAGGAGGTGGAGATCGTCGGCATCCGCGAGAAGTCGCAGAAGACGGTCTGCACCGGCATCGAGATGTTCCGCAAGCTGCTCGACGAGGCCCGCGCGGGCGAGAACGTCGGTCTGCTGCTGCGTGGCATCAAGCGCGAGGACGTCGAGCGCGGCATGGTGGTCGTCAAGCCGGGCACCAGCACCCCGCACACGGAGTTCGAGGCGACGGTCTACATCCTCTCCAAGGAGGAGGGCGGCCGGCACACCCCGTTCTTCCAGAACTACCGTCCGCAGTTCTACTTCCGGACCACGGACGTCACCGGTGTCGTCACCCTCCCCGAGGGCACCGAGATGGTCATGCCGGGCGACAACACCACGATGGCCGTGAAGCTCATCCAGCCCATCGCGATGGAGGACAACCTCAAGTTCGCGATCCGCGAGGGTGGTCGTACGGTCGGCGCGGGTCGCGTCACCAAGATCATCAAGTGAACTAGGTAACCCCGATTAGCGTTGCCGCCGGTCGTGCGGCATACTGGTCAGGTTGCGTAACGACGGTTAGTCGCCCGTGTCCGGCGTAAGTTGGACCTCCGGGACACTGACAATCGCGCGTAGGGTGGTTGATCGCCCCTGGCGGTCAACCACCCTCGCACGGCGTCCAGATCGCTGTGATGCGATCGGCGTCCAGACCCACCGGGTGACCAGATAGCTGCTCCGGAGACCCGGGGCGGAGCCTGGTCCGAGGGCGCGACACGCCCGACCGCGGGGGTCGGCGAAGCGGTCCTGTGCCAGCCGGTACAGGCACCCGCAACACAGCGGCATCGAGAGAAGGAACAGAAGCCACCATGGCGGGACAGAAGATCCGCATCCGGCTCAAGGCCTATGACCACGAGGTCGTCGACTCCTCGGCGCGGAAGATCGTCGAGACGGTGACGCGCACCGGGGCGCAGGTCGCGGGCCCGGTGCCGCTGCCCACGGAGATCAACCGTTTCTGCGTCATCCGCTCGCCGCACAAGTACAAGGACTCGCGCGAGCACTTCGAGATGCGTACGCACAAGCGGCTGATCGACATCATCGACCCGACCCCGAAGACGGTCGACTCGCTCATGCGCCTCGACCTGCCGGCTGGCGTCGACATCGAGATCAAGCTGTAGGGACCGGACAAATGGACAGGCAAGTCAAGGGGATCCTGGGCGCCAAGCTCGGTATGACCCAGGTCTGGGACAACAACAAGGTTGTGCCCGTGACCGTGGTTCAGGCCGGCCCGTGCGTCGTCAGCCAGGTGCGTAGCGCCGAGAAGGACGGTTACTCCGCGGTCCAGCTCGCCTACGGCACGATCGACCCGCGTAAGGCCAAGAAGCCGCTCGCCGGGCACTACGCCAAGGCGGACGTGGCGCCGCGCCGGCACATCGTCGAGCTGCGCACCTCGAACGCCGCGGACTACTCGCTGGGCCAGGAGGTCACGGTCGAGGAGTTCCCGGTCGGCGTGACCATCGACGTCACCGGCAAGACCAAGGGCAAGGGCTACGCCGGCCCGATGAAGCGGCACGGCTTCCACGGCCTGCGCGCCAGCCACGGTGTCGAGCGTAAGCACCGCTCGCCGGGCTCCATCGGCGCCTGCGCGACCCCGGGTCGCGTCTTCAAGGGCACCCGGATGGCGGGCCGGATGGGTGGCGTGCGCTACACCGTCCAGAACCTGACCGTCCAGGCGGTCGACACCGAGAACAACCTCCTGCTCGTCCGTGGTGCCATCCCCGGCCCCAAGGGCGCGCTGGTCCTGGTCCGCACCGCGGCCAAGACGAAGGTGAAGAAGGGCGGTGTGGCCAAGTGACCACCGTTGACGTCCGCAACGCCGAAGGCACCACGAGCGGCTCCGTCGAGCTGCCCGCCGACATCTTCGACGTCCAGGCCAACATCGCGCTGATGCACCAGGTCGTGGTGGCTCAGCTCGCGGCGGCCCGGCAGGGCACCCACAAGGTCAAGACCCGCGGCGAGGTCGCCGGTGGCGGCAAGAAGCCGTACAAGCAGAAGGGCACCGGTCGGGCCCGGCAGGGCTCGATCCGCGCGCCGCAGTTCGCCGGCGGTGGCGTGGTCCACGGCCCGACGCCGCGCGACTACAGCCAGCGGACCCCGAAGAAGATGAAGGCCGCCGCCCTGCGTGGCGCCCTCTCCGACCGGGCCCGCGCCGGCCAGGTGCACGTCGTCGAGGCGTTCGTCTCGGGCGAGAAGCCGTCGACCAAGGCGGCCCTGGCGACGCTGGCCAAGCTGACCGAGGCCCGTCGGGTCCTGGTCGTGCTGAGCAGCACCGACGAGCTGAACTGGGTGTCGCTGCGCAACGAGCCGCGGGTGCACCTGATCGAGTCCGGCCAGCTCAACACGTACGACGTGCTGGTGGCCGACGACGTGGTCTTCACCAAGGACGCCCTGGACGAGTTCCTGGGCGTGCCCGCGGAGGACGGCCCTGCGGCCGAGTCCGCCGCCGAGACCACCGAGGAGGGTGGCAAGTGAGCACGATCGCCGACCCGCGGGACATCATCGTCGCGCCGGTCGTCTCGGAGAAGAGCTACAGCGAGCTGAACCGAAACTGGTACACCTTCCTGGTGCACCCGGACGCGAACAAGACCGAGATCAAGATCGCTATCCAGCAGATCTTCAACGTCCGCGTCCTGACGGTCAACACGCTCAACCGCCAGGGCAAGCGCAAGCGCACCAAGACCGGCTTCGGTCAGCGCAAGGCGACCAAGCGGGCGATCGTGAAGCTGGCTGACGGTGACCGTATCGAGGCCTTCGGCGGCCCGGTCAGCTGAGGGGTGTAGACAATGGCTATCCGTAAGTACAAGCCGACGACGCCGGGCCGACGCGGCTCCAGCGTCGCCGACTTCGCCGAGATCACCCGGTCCACGCCGGAGAAGTCCCTGCTGGCTCCGCTGCCCAAGAAGGGTGGCCGCAACGCCCACGGCCGGATCACCACCCGGCACCACGGCGGCGGTCACAAGCGGCAGTACCGCCTGATCGACTTCAAGCGGGTCGACAAGGACGGCGTGCCGGCGAAGGTCGCGCACATCGAGTACGACCCGAACCGCACCGCGCGCATCGCGCTGCTGCACTACGCCGACGGCGAGAAGCGCTACATCCTCGCGCCGAAGGACATGAAGCAGGGCGACCGGGTCGAGTCCGGTCCGGGCGCCGACATCAAGCCGGGCAACAACCTGCCGCTGCGCAACATCCCGGTCGGTACCACCATCCACAACGTGGAGCTGCGTCCGGGCGGCGGCGCCAAGCTGGCCCGTTCGGCCGGCGTCGGCATCCAGCTGCTCGGCCGGGAGGGCGTCTACGCGACCCTGCGGATGCCGTCCGGTGAGATCCGGCGGGTCGACGTGCGCTGCCGCGCCAGCATCGGCGAGATCGGCAACGCCGACCAGTCGAACATCAACTGGGGCAAGGCCGGCCGGATGCGCTGGAAGGGCAAGCGCCCGACCGTCCGTGGTGTCGCGATGAACCCGGTCGACCACCCGCACGGTGGTGGTGAGGGTAAGACCTCCGGTGGTCGTCACCCGGTGAACCCGCAGGGTAAGCCCGAGGGCCGCACCCGTCGTAAGGGCCAGCCGAGCGACCGGCTGATCGTCCGCCGCCGCTACGCCACGCGTAAGCGCGGCTGAGGGAGATAGAGCATGCCTCGCAGCCTGAAGAAGGGCCCGTTCATCGACGACCACCTGCTCAAGAAGGTGGAGACGCAGAACGACAAGGGCTCGAAGAACGTCATCAAGACCTGGTCGCGCCGCTCGACGATCATCCCCGAGATGCTCGGGCACACGATCGCCGTGCACGACGGACGCAAGCACGTCCCGGTGTTCGTGACCGAGGCCATGGTCGGGCACAAGCTCGGCGAGTTCGCGCTGACCCGCACGTTCAAGGGTCACGAGAAGGACGACCGGAAGAGCCGCCGGCGCTGACGCCGCGGGCATACGGATAGAGGAACAAGGGGTTACAGCGATGCCAGGAAAGGGCGACGCTCCGGTGCTTCCGGGCGCGCGGGCGGTTGCGCGACACGTGCGCATCTCGCCGATGAAGGCGCGCCGGGTGGTCAACCTCGTCCGCGGCCTGCCCGCGAAGGAGGCGCTCACGGTGCTGCAGTTCGCGCCGCAGGCGGCGAGTGAGCAGGTGTACAAGGTGCTCGCGAGCGCGATCGCCAACGCGGAGAACAACGAGCGGCTGGACCCCGACGCGCTGCTCGTCAGCGAGGCGTTCGTCGACGAGGGCCCGACGATGAAGCGGTTCCGGCCGCGGGCGCAGGGCCGGGCGTACCGGATCCGCAAGCGCACCTGCCACATCACCGTGGCGGTCGAGGCGGTCGCGCCGGCCGCGCCGAAGAAGTCCGCGGCGAAGAAGGCGGCACCGGCGCAGCAGGCCGAGCCCGCGGCGACCGAAAGTAAGACGGAGGGTGCCGAGTAATGGGTCAGAAGGTTCACCCCACTGGATTCCGGCTCGGCATCTCGACCGACTGGAAGTCCCGCTGGTTCGCGGACAAGCTCTACAAGGACTACATCGGCGAGGACGTCAAGATCCGCCGGATGATGTCCAAGGGGCTCGAGCGCGCCGGCATCTCCAAGGTCGACATCGAGCGCACCCGGGACCGCGTCCGGGTCGACATCCACACCGCCCGGCCGGGCATCGTCATCGGCCGTAAGGGTGCGGAGGCCGACCGGATCCGCGGCGAGCTGGAGAAGCTCACCGGCAAGCAGGTGCAGCTGAACATCATCGAGGTGAAGAACCCCGAGTCGGACGCGCAGCTGGTCGCCCAGGGTGTCGCCGAGCAGCTCTCCAGCCGGGTCAGCTTCCGTCGGGCCATGCGCAAGTCGATGCAGTCGGCGATGAAGAACCCCGTCTGCAAGGGCATCCGGGTGCAGGTCTCGGGCCGCCTCGGTGGCGCCGAGATGAGCCGCACGGAGTTCTACCGCGAGGGTCGGGTCCCGCTGCACACGCTGCGGGCCAACATCGAGTACGGCTTCTTCGAGGCCCGTACCACCTTCGGCCGGATCGGCGTGAAGGTCTGGATCTACAAGGGCGACGCCGTCCCGGGCCGGGAGGCCCCGGCCGAGGCCGGTCCGTCCCGCCCGCGTCGTGGTGAGCGTGGCGACCGGCCCGAGCGGCCGCGTCGTGGCCGGTCGGGTTCGTCCGGTACGACCGCCGGCGGTACCGAGGCCGGCCGGGCTGCCGCGACCACCATCGCGCAGCAGGCCGAGACGCCGAGTGGCGAGCCCGTCGACAGTTCCGCTGTCGCCGCGGCCGCCACCCAGCCGGCAGAAACGCAGCAGGAGGGCTGACAGATGCTGATGCCGCGCAAGCCCCCGAAGGGCTTCCGCAAGCCGCACCACCCGGACCGCCACGGCGCGTCCAAGGGCGGTAACCGGGTGGTGTTCGGCGAGTTCGGGATCCAGGCTCTCGAGCCGGCGTACGTGACGAACCGGCAGATCGAGTCGGCACGTATCGCCATGACCCGGCACATCAAGCGTGGTGGCAAGGTCTGGATCACGGTCTTCCCGGACCAGGCCCTCACCAAGAAGCCGGCCGAGACCCGGATGGGTTCCGGTAAGGGCTCGCCCGAGTGGTGGGTCGCGAACGTCAAGCCGGGGCGGGTGCTCTTCGAGATGTCCTTCCCCAACGAGCAGATCGCGCGAGAGGCGATGCGTCGCGCGATCCACAAGCTCCCGATGAAGTGCCGCATTGTTACGCGCGAAGTGGGTGAATCCTGATGGCAGCGGGCGTCAAGCCTTCCGAGCTGCGTGAGCTCTCCGAGGAGGAGCTGCTCACGAAGCTGCGCGAGGCCAAGGCGGAGCTGTTCAACCTCCGCGTGCAGGCCGCCACCGGTCAGCTGGACAACAACCGGCGGTTGCAGGTCATCCGTCGGGAGATCGCCCGGATCTACACGATCATGCGTGAGCGCGAGCTGGGTCTCTCGGCCGCGCCGACTGAGGTGACTGCATCATGAGCGAGACCGAGAACACCACCGCCGACGTGCGGGCCCGCCGTAAGGTTCGTGAGGGCCTGGTGGTCAGCGACAAGATGGACAAGACCGTCGTGGTCGAGGTCGAGGACCGCGTCAAGCACGCGTTGTACGGCAAGATCATGCGTCGTACCCGCAAGCTGAAGGTGCACGACGAGCCGAACGCCGCCGGCATCGGCGACCGGGTCCTGATCATGGAGACCCGGCCGCTGTCCGCCACCAAGCGTTGGCGCATCGTGGAGATCCTCGAGAAGGCCAAGTAGCGAAGGCTCGAGCTCGGCCGGTTTCGGTCGGGCGCAGGTTCCGCCAGGCTCCGGCCGCCCTCGACGGGCGGCCGGAGAACCGGCAGACATAGGAGATAGACGTGATTCAGCAGGAGTCGCGACTGCGCGTCGCCGACAACACGGGTGCCCGGGAGATCCTGTGCATCCGGGTTCTCGGTGGCTCCGGTCGGCGCTACGCGAGCATCGGCGACGTCATCGTGGCCACCGTCAAGGACGCGATCCCGGGTGCCGGTGTGAAGAAGGGCGACGTCGTCAAGGCCGTCGTCGTCCGCACCGCCAAGGAGAAGCGGCGGCCGGACGGCTCGTACATCCGTTTCGACGAGAACGCCGCCGTCATCATCAAGGACGGCGGGGACCCGCGCGGGACCCGCATCTTCGGCCCGGTGGGTCGTGAGCTGCGGGACAAGCGGTTCATGAAGATCATTTCCCTCGCGCCGGAGGTGTTGTGACCGTGAAGGTCAAGAAGGGCGACACGGTCATCGTCATCGCCGGCAAGGACAAGGGTGCCAAGGGTAAGGTCATCGCGGCCTACCCACGGCAGGACAAGGTCCTCGTCGAAGGCGTGAACCGGGTCAAGAAGCACACCCGTATCAGCACCACCCAGCGTGGCGCCAAGACCGGTGGCATCGTCACCCAGGAGGCCCCGATCCACGTCTCGAACGTGCAGGTCCTGGACTCCGACGGGAAGCCGACCCGGGTCGGTTACCGCTTCGACGACAACGGCCAGAAGGTCCGCATCGCGCGTAGCACCGGTAAGGACCTGTGATGACCACGGCTACCGAAACCAAGACCCTGCCGCGCCTCAAGGAGCGGTACCGCAACGAGATCGTGGCCAAGCTGCAGGAGCAGCACAACTTCGGCAACCCCATGCAGGTGCCGCGGTTGGTCAAGATCGTCGTCAACATGGGCGTCGGCGAGGCCGCCCGCGACGCCAAGCTGATCGACGGCGCCGTGCGCGACCTGGCCACGATCACCGGCCAGAAGCCGCAGGTGCGGCGGGCCACCAAGTCGATCGCGCAGTTCAAGCTGCGTGAGGGCATGCCGATCGGCGCGAAGGTGACCCTGCGCGGCGACCGGATGTGGGAGTTCCTGGACCGGCTGCTGTCGATCGCGCTGCCGCGTATCCGTGACTTCCGCGGCCTCGACGGACGCAAGCTGGACGGGCACGGCAACTACACGTTCGGCCTGACCGAGCAGTCGGTGTTCCACGAGATCGACCAGGACCGGATCGATCGCCAGCGGGGCATGGACATCACGGTGGTCACGACCGCCACGACCGACGACGAGGGCCGGGCGCTGCTCAAGCTCCTGGGCTTCCCGTTCAAGGAGAACTGAGATGGCCAAGAAGGCGCTGATCCTCAAGGCCGCCGCGAAGCCGAAGTTCTCGGTTCGCGCGTACACCCGCTGCCAGCGGTGCGGGCGTCCGAAGGCGGTCTACCGCAAGTTCGGTCTCTGCCGGGTGTGCATCCGGGAGATGGCCCACCGCGGTGAGCTGCCCGGCGTGTCCAAGGCTTCCTGGTAATAGCCCGGCGCGCTTCGCGCGTCAGCTGAACTGTCTCTTCGCCGTAGGCCCCGGGCCGTGCCCGGGGAACCCCGGCGAGAAAGGTTGACGAATTTCATGACGATGACCGACCCGATCGCAGACATGCTCACGCGTCTGCGTAACGCCAACCAGGCGTACCACGACCGGGTGACGATGCCCTACTCGAAGATCAAGGCGAACATCGCCGAGGTCCTCAAGGCCGAGGGTTACATCGCCACCTGGTTGGTCGAGGAGCCCGAAGAGGGTGCCGTCGGCAAGCGACTGGTCGTCGAGCTGAAGTACGGCCAGAACCGGGAGCGGAGCCTGGCCGGCATCAAGCGCGTGTCCAAGCCCGGTCTCCGGGTGTACGCCAAGTCGGACGGGCTCCCGCGGGTGCTCGGCGGGCTGGGCGTGGCGATCATTTCGACGTCCCAGGGGCTGCTCACCGACCGGCAGGCCCGCAAGCGGAGCGTTGGCGGGGAAGTCCTCGCCTTCGTCTGGTAACGGGAGACAGGTAGAAATGTCGCGTATTGGACGTAAGTCGATCCCGGTGCCTTCCGGCGTCGACATCACGATCGAGGGCCAGACCGTCAAGGTCAAGGGCCCCAAGGGCGAGCTGTCGCACACGCTCGCCGAGCCGATCAAGGCGGAGCGGGGCGAGGACGGCCAGTTGCACGTCAACCGGCCGAACGACGAGCGCAAGGCCAAGGAACTGCACGGCCTGAGCCGTACCCTGGTCGCCAACATGATCGTCGGCGTGACCGAGGGCTACCGCAAGAGCCTGGAGATCGCCGGCACCGGTTACCGGGTCACGGCCAAGGGCAAGGACCTCGAGTTCGCGCTCGGGTTCTCGCACCCGGTGCTGGTCCCCGCGCCGGACGGCATCACCTTCACGGTGGAGCGGCCGACCCTGTTCCACGTGGCCGGCATCGACAAGCAGCAGGTCGGTGAGGTCGCCGCCAACATCCGGAAGATCCGCCCGCCGGAGCCCTACAAGGGCAAGGGCGTCAAGTACCAGGGCGAGGTCATCCGCCGCAAGGCCGGAAAGGCAGGTAAGAAGTGAGCGCCACGCTGCTCAAGCGCCGCCGCGGCGTCGCCGCCAAGCGCGCCGTCGGCCGTGCGCGTCGACACTTCCGGGTCCGCAAGAACGTCAGCGGCACCGCCGAGCGTCCCCGCCTGGTGGTCACCCGCTCCCTGCGGCACATCGTCGCCCAGATCGTCGACGACACCAAGGGTCACACCCTGGCGTCGGCCTCGACCCTGGACGCGTCGCTGCGCGGTACGGACGGCGACAAGAGCGCCCTGGCCGGCAAGGTCGGCGGTCTGCTCGCCGAGCGGGCCAAGGCGGCCGGTGTGTCCAAGGTCGTCTTCGACCGCGGTGGCAACCGGTACGCGGGGCGGGTCGCCGCGCTTGCCGACGCCGCCCGCGAAGCCGGGCTCGAGTTCTAGAAACCCCGTCACGAGAGATAAGGAAGGCTGCTGATGCCAGGTCAACAGCGCCGTGGCGGCGGGTCCGGTGGCAACGAGGGTGGTCGCCGCGACAACCGCCGTGAGGGCGGCCGCGGAAACGCGCCCGTCGAGAAGACCCCGCACCTCGAGCGGGTCGTCGCGATCAACCGCGTCGCCAAGGTCGTGAAGGGTGGTCGTCGCTTCAGCTTCACCGCCCTGGTGATCGTGGGCGACGGCGACGGCACGGTCGGCGTGGGCTACGGGAAGGCCAAGGAGGTGCCCGCGGCGATCGCCAAGGGCGTCGAGGAGGCCAAGAAGCACTTCTTCAAGGTGCCGCGGATCGGTCAGTCGATCCCGCACCCGATCCAGGGTGAGGCCGCGGCCGGCGTCGTGCTGCTCAAGCCGGCGTCCGCCGGTACCGGTGTCATCGCCGGTGGCCCGGTGCGTGCCGTGCTGGAGTGCGCGGGCATCCACGACGTGCTCTCCAAGAGCCTCGGCTCGTCCAACCCCATCAACATCGTGCACGCCACGGTGGCGGCGCTGAAGGGGCTCGAGTCCCCGGAGGCCGTCGCGGCCCGTCGTGGCCTGCCGGTCGAGGACGTCGCGCCGGCCGCCATGCTGGCGTCGCGGGCGGGGGTGGCGTCCTGATGGCACGCCTGAAGGTCACCCAGCTCCGGTCCGCGATCGGGCGTAAGCAGAACCAGCGGCACTCGCTGCGTTCGCTCGGCCTGAAGCGGATCAACGACGTGGTGGTCAAGGAGGACCGTCCCGAGATTCGGGGCATGATCTTCGCGGTCAGCCACCTCGTGAAGGTCGAGGAGGTCGAGTAATGACGATCAAGGTTCACCACCTGCGTCCGGCCCCGGGCGCCAAGACCGCGAAGACCCGGGTGGGTCGCGGTGAGGGTTCCAAGGGCAAGACCGCCGGTCGCGGCACCAAGGGCTCCAAGGCCCGTAAGAACATCTCGGCGGCGTTCGAGGGTGGGCAGATGCCCATCCACATGCGCCTGCCGAAGATGAAGGGCTTCAAGAACAAGTTCAAGGTCGTCTTCCAGGTGGTCAACCTGGACCGGCTCGCCGAACTGTTCCCCAACGGCGGCCAGGTCGGCCCGCTGGAGCTGGTCGAGGCCGGCGCGGTCCGCAAGGGCCACCCGGTCAAGATCCTCGGCACCGGCGATCTCGGCGGGGTGACCCTCCAGGTGTCGGCGCAGGCGTTCAGCGCGTCGGCCAAGGAGAAGATCACCGCCGCCGGCGGCTCGGTCACCGAGCTGTAGGACAGGCAAACCAGGGCGCCCGCTCAGTTCTCCGTAACTGGGCGGGCGCCCTGGTCTCCCCGGAGCCTGTGCGCCGGGTAACATCGGATTCGGTTTATGTAGCCGGGCACACCTGCCCGGAGCGGGATCGGGCTGTTAGAGTCCCTTCCCAGCCATGGATATCGGGCACTCGCCCGGCACCCACCCCGACCCGCCAGGGACCACCACCGGGCGGCCCGCGCGCAGGAGGAAGAAGTTGCTGTCCGCCTTTCTCAGTGCGTTCCGTACGCCTGACCTGCGCAAGAAGCTGCTGTTCACAGTAGGCATCATCGCGGTCTACCGGCTCGGCGCCACTCTGCCCAGCCCCGGCGTCTCGTACGGCAACGTGCAGAAGTGTCTCGACAGTCTGCAGGGCCAGAACACGGGCGTGCTCAACCTGCTCGACCTGTTCTCCGGCGGCGCGCTGTTGCAGCTCTCGGTCTTCGCGCTGGGCATCATGCCCTACATCACCGCGTCGATCATCCTGCAACTGCTGACAGTGGTCATCCCCCGGCTGGAGCAGCTCCGCAAGGAGGGCCAGGCCGGCCAGGCGAAGATCACCCAGTACACCCGCTACCTGACCCTCGGCCTGGGCATCCTCCAGTCGTCGGCGTTCGTGGCGCTGGCCCGTTCCGGCCAGCTGTTCCAGAACCGCTGCGACCAGTTCCCGATCGTGCCCGAGGGCACCGGCATCCCGGACTGGCTGACCCTCAGCATCCTGGTCATGACGATGACCGCCGGCACCGGCATGGTGATGTGGCTCGGCGAGCTGATCACCGACCGGGGCGTCGGCAACGGCATGTCCGTCCTGATCTTCACCTCGATCGCGGCCCGGCTCCCCAGCGAGGGCTGGAAGATCAAGACCAACGAGGGCTGGGGCAAGTTCGCCCTGGTGCTCGCCCTGGTCCTGGTGGTCATCACCGCGGTCTGCTTCATCGAGCAGGCGCAGCGCCGCATCCCGGTGCAGTACGCCAAGCGGATGATCGGCCGGCGGATGTACGGCGGCACCTCCACCTACATCCCGCTCAAGGTGAACCAGGCCGGTGTCATCCCGGTCATCTTCGCCTCGTCGCTGCTCTACCTGCCGCAGCTGGCGCTCCAGTTCTTCGACCAGACCGACCCGGGGAAGACCCAGGCCTGGATCCAGAACAACATCGTGCAGGCCGACGCGCCGCTGCACATCGTGATCTACTTCCTGCTGATCATCTTCTTCACGTACTTCTACGTCTCGATCACGTTCAACCCGACCGAGGTCGCGGACAACATGAAGAAGTACGGCGGCTTCGTGCCGGGCATCCGCCCTGGCAAGCCGACCGCCGACTACCTCGACTTCATCCTCAGCCGGATCACCCTGCCGGGCGCGCTCTACCTGGGCATCGTGGCGGTCCTGCCGAACTTCTTCTTCATCTGGCTGAACAGCCAGCAGTTCCAGAACTTCCCGTTCGGCGGCACCGCTGTGCTCATCATGGTCGGCGTCGGTCTGGAGACCGTGAAGCAGATCGAGAGCCAACTCATGCAGCGGAACTACGAAGGGTTCCTGCGGTAGATGCGACTCGTTCTGGTTGGCCCGCCGGGCGCGGGCAAGGGCACACAGGCGGAGTTCATCGCCGCACACCTCTCGGTGCCGAAGATCTCCACCGGTGACATCTTCCGGGCCAACGTCTCCCAGGGGACGCCCCTGGGGGTCGAGGCGAAGCGGTACATGGACGCGGGCAAGCTGGTTCCGGACGAGGTGACCATCAACATGGTCCGGGACCGGCTCGCCGAGCCGGACGCCTCCGAGGGTTTCCTGCTCGACGGCTTCCCGCGCACCACGCCGCAGGCCGCCGCGCTGGACAAGCTCCTCGCCGACCTGGGCACCGCCCTGGATCTGGTGCTGGAGCTGGTGGTCGACGACGACGAGGTGATCCGGCGGCTTTCCGGCCGGCGCACCTGCCGGGGTTGCGGCAAGATCTGGCACGTCGAGTTCGACGCCACCACCAAGGACGGCATCTGCGACCGGTGCGGCGCCGAGCTGTTCCAGCGCGACGACGACAAGCCGGAGACCATCGCGGCCCGCCTGCGGGAGTACGCCGACAAGACCGCGCCGCTGGTCGACTACTACGGCGCCCAGAACAAGCTGGTCGGGATCGACGCCACCGGCCCGGTGGAGGACGTCACCGTCCGTGCCATCGACGCGCTGCGCTCGTACGGCGGCTGACCGCCCGCCGCAGCCCGGCGGATAGAGTGCGAACAGCGGGGTACGCCACGTGCCCCGCTGTTTCGCTGTGTAATCGGCAACGAAAGGTGACTGCTCCATGCGCCGTGCCCAGCTGGACATCCAGCTGAAGACCCCTGACCAGATCCAGAAGATGCGCGCCGCCGGCCTGGTGGTCGCCGAGGCCCTGCGTCGGATGAGCGCGGCAGTCGCCCCCGGGGTCAGTACGGCCGACCTCGACGCGATCGCCGAGGCGACCATCCGGGAGGCGGGCGCGGTCCCCTCGTTCAAGGGCTACCACGGCTTTCCCGCCTCGATCTGCTCGTCGGTCAACGAGCAGGTGGTGCACGCGATCCCGGCAGCGGACCAGGTGCTCCGGGAGGGCGACCTGATCTCGATCGACTGCGGCGCGGTGCTGGACGGCTGGCACGGCGACGCGGCGGTCACCGTCGGGGTGGGCGAGGTCGACCCGGCGCTGCTGAAGATGGCGTCGGTCGCTGAGGACGCCATGTGGGCCGGGATCGCCGCCGCCGCCCGGGGTGCCGCGAACGGCCGGGGCCGGCTCACCGACATCTCGCACGCCGTCGAGACCGCGGTCCGCCGGGGTGGCCGGTACGGCATCGTCGAGGGCTACGGCGGCCACGGCATCGGCACCGAGATGCACCAGGACCCGCACGTGCTCAACCACGGCCGCCCCGGCAAGGGTCCCCGGCTGGTGCCGGGCATGGCGTTGGCGATCGAGCCGATGATCACGATGGGTTCCCCACGTACCGTCGAGTTGTCCGACGGGTGGACGGTGGTCACCCGGGACCGGTCGATGGCGGTGCACGTCGAGCACTCGATGGCGCTGCTGGAGGACGGGGTCTGGGTGCTGACCGCGTTCGACGGCGGACGGGCGCGGCTCGGCGACCTGGTGACCGCCCGGCAGCCTGCCGATTCCCCGGCCACCTGACCGGTCATCACGCCTCTCCGCCCTGCGCCTCTCCGCCCTGCGGGCCCCTGAGTAAGGCCCGCTGAGGAGCGTCCGGGCCGGCCCCCTGCCGGGCGCTGTCAGCCTTGTCCGCGCCCCCTCGTCGCCGACCCGGTCGGGGCGAGTCCGGATGAGGGTGTCCGGACGGCGCGGTGCCGAGCTGTGCTCGTCTCGGCGGTTCACGCCGCCGTGGTCCGTCTGCGGAGGGCAGCTGCCGAACCAGGGGTCGCACCGCCGCCGTCCGCCGCTGCCGCCGTCCGCTGCCGCTGCCGCTGCCGCTGCCGCTGCCGCCGTCCGCTGCCGCTGCCGCTGCCGCCGTCCGCTGCCGCTGCCGCTGCCGCTGCCGCCGTCCGCTGCCGCTGCCGCTGCCGCTGCCGCCGTCCGCTGCCGCTGCCGCTGTCCGCTGCTGCCGCCATCCGCTGCCGCTGCGCGAAGCGTGGCCGGCTGTCGTACCGGGCCCGACGGGCCGGTGCCAGTTGACTACCCCGGGTCCTTTCGAGCTGATGGCGTTGACGACTCAACCGTCGGTAGGGGTAAGCACATGAATGTCGAGTGGCAGCCTGAGCAGGGGGAGGACCTCTCGGCGGCGGTCCCTTCCTGACCGAGCCCCTCCTGACCGAGGTGGGGGTGCTGGCTGAATCGCTGATGTCATCAGGTCGAAAGGGCCGAGAACAGATGCGGTGGGGGAGGGCGGTCACCGGTGGGCGGACGGGCAGCCCCTCGAGTCGAGAGTCGGGCGGCCCGTCGACCGCATGGGGTCGCTACCGGAGGAACCGCCCGGTAGCAGCGGTCGCGCTGGCCGGTGCCGGTGCGGGCGTCGTAGCCGGATGAGCGTCCAGCTGGCCGTGGCCGTGGTGGTGGCCGTGGCCGTGGCCGTCGTGGCTGTGGGTGTGGGTGTGGTGACGGTGGCGGGGCCGTGGTGGCGGGGCCGTGGTGGTGGTCTTGGCGGTGGTGATGGCCGTGGCGGTGGTGGCCGAGGTGGTGACTTTGGTGGTGGTGGCGGGGCGGTGGCGGTGCCCGAGGTGGTGGTCTTGGCGGCGGTCGCGGGGTGGTGGCGGTGTGGCCTCTGGTCCGGCAGCCGACCTGTGGCCCGGTGGGCGGTGACGGTTCGGCGGCGGTGGACCCGTGGTGTCATGCTTGCCGGCATGGAGAGGCGGGCCGGCATGCAGGAGCGGGACCGGATGCGGGCGGCGGACACCGACCGGGAGGCGACGGCGGAACGGCTCCGGGTCGCCCTGGAGGAGGGTCGGCTCGACCTGCACGAGTACGACGAACGCCTGCAACAGACGTACGGGGCGAAGACCTACGCGGAACTGGACACCGTCCTGGCTGATCTGCCGGCACCGGCGTCCGCGCAGCGCTCCGCACTGGCCCCGCTCGACCCGCTCAGCCCGCAGGCCCCGCTCGGCTCGCAGGCCCCGCCGGTGTCCGGTTCCGGGGCGTCGGTGCCCGACCGGGAGGTGACGCCGGAGCCGCCGGTGACCGGGGGCACCGCAGTAGGTGAGCCGGTACCTGTGGGTGTCGGCTCCCGCCGGTGGCCGGTCGAGGTGTGGGTGCCCTGGCTGCGGGTGGCGGCCCTGCTCACCGTGATCTGGGCGATCTCCTCGGTCGGCAGCCGGGAACTGCTGTTCTACTGGCCGGCATGGGCGCTCGGCCCGTGGGGGGTTCTGCTGCTCCTGCGTACCACTGGCGGGTTCGCCGGCGGTGCTCCCGCCCGGCGGGACCGCCGGCGGGTGGCGCGCGACACGCGGCGGCGCAAGCGCCGCGAGTAGCGCCGCAACGACCGCCGACCGCCGGGCGTTGCGTGGGAGGGTGTGCCCAGTTTCGTCCGGTTGGGTGACACCCCTGGTGGCCGGTTTGGCGACCACCAGTGGGCGGGCGTACACTTTCAGATCGGCGCACAGCGTCCACTCCGGCATGCCCACCCCGCGCTTCGGTGGGAGCCCGGAGCCGCGGCTGGCGCGGGCCCCCGATGACCATCGGGAGGTCCGTGTAAGGCGTTGTGGGCCGTCCGGAGCAACCGACGTCAGGACAGCGGAGTACATGCCGAAAAAAGACGGAGCCATCGAGATCGAGGGTCGGGTCATCGAGCCTCTGCCGAACGCAATGTTCCGGGTGGAGCTCGCGAACGGCCACAAGGTGCTGGCTCACATCAGCGGCAAGATGCGGCAGCACTACATCCGCATCCTGCCGGAGGACCGGGTCGTCGTCGAACTCTCGCCGTACGACCTGACCCGCGGGCGCATCGTCTACCGCTACAAGTAAGCCTGACGGCGGCCGGGAAGTCCCCGTGTCCGTCTTCGACGTCCGGAGTCGCGGTCATCGCGTCGCCGGGCCAGATGGGAAGTAAGGCAACCGTGAAGGTCAAGCCGAGCGTCAAGAGGATCTGCAACAAGTGCCGGGTTATCCGCCGGCACGGCCGGGTCATGGTGATCTGCACCGACCCGCGCCACAAGCAGCGTCAGGGCTGATCCGATTCCGCCGTCCGTGACGAACGGAGGGCGGCGGACCGGTCCGGGTCGCGCAGATCCGACGACAACACGTCACCAGCTCGTCCCAGCCGCGGAACGTACGCATGCGTACCTTCTCGTGGCCAACCCCCGGTCGGAGGCCGGGGCCCGCTCGGGCAGCGGCCGTTCGGTCGCCGGCGCACACCGCGTCGGAGTCGGACAGGTCGGTAGCGGGGTGGGACGGGTCCACACCTCCGCCACACATCACGAGGAGTACGCCCGCACATGGCACGTCTAGTCGGCGTGGATCTCCCCCGCGAAAAGCGGATGGAGATCGCGCTCACCTACATCTTCGGGGTCGGTCGCACCCGTGCCCAGGAGACGCTCGCTGCTACCGGCATCTCGCCGGACAAGCGCGCTCGGGACCTCACGGACGAGGAGCTGGTCCAGCTCCGCGACCACATCGAGTCGAACTACAAGGTTGAAGGCGACCTGCGCCGCGAGGTCGCCGCTGACATCCGCCGCAAGGTCGAGATCGGCTGCTACGCCGGCATCCGGCACCGCCGGGGCCTGCCCGTGCGTGGCCAGCGGACGCGGACCAACGCCCGCACCCGCAAGGGCCCGAAGCGGACCGTGGCCGGCAAGAAGAAGCCCGGCAAGAAGTAATTTCCCAGCCGGGATTCAGGCGAAGAGCCAGCAGTCGATCGAGAACCCATACAGGAGCGCAGAAGACTTATGCCACCTAAGGCTCGTGCCGGAGCCGCAGTCAAGAAGGTCCGGCGCAAGGAACGCAAGAACGTCGCCCACGGGCAGGCGCACATCAAGAGCACGTTCAACAACACCATCGTGTCCATCACGGACCCGACCGGTGCGGTCATCTCCTGGGCCTCCGCGGGCCAGGTTGGCTTCAAGGGCTCCCGCAAGTCGACCCCGTTCGCCGCGCAGCTGGCCGCCGAGGCCGCCGCGCGTCGGGCGATGGAGCACGGCATGCGCAAGGTCGACGTGTTCGTCAAGGGCCCCGGCTCCGGCCGGGAAACCGCCATCCGCTCGCTGCAGGCCGTCGGGCTGGAGGTCGGCCAGATCGCCGACGTCACCCCGCAGCCGCACAACGGGTGCCGTCCGCCGAAGCGTCGCCGGGTCTGAGAGGTTAGAGAGAGATGGCTCGTTACACCGGTGCTGACTGCCGCCGTTGCCGGCGGGAGAAGATGAAGCTGTTCCTCAAGGGCAGCAAGTGCGATGGCCCGAAGTGCCCGTTCGAGTCCCGGCCGTTCCCGCCCGGGCAGCACGGCCGTGGCCGCACGAAGGAGACGGAGTACCTGCTCCAGCTCCGTGAGAAGCAGAAGGCGCGTCGGGTCTACGGCGTGCTGGAGAAGCAGTTCCGCGGGTACTACGAGGAGGCCGTGGCCAAGCAGGCCAAGACCGGTGAGGTCCTCCTGCAGATCCTCGAGTCGCGCCTCGACAACGTGGTCTACCGGGCCGGTTACGCGCACTCGCGGGACATGGCCCGCCAGCTTGTCAAGCACGGTCACTTCACCGTGAACGGCAAGAAGGTCGACATCCCGTCGTACCGCGTCAAGGAGCACGACATCATCGAGGTCCGGGGCAAGAGCAAGGAGCTCACCCCGTTCATCGTGGCGCAGGCCCAGGCCGGCTCGAAGACCGTTCCGGCGTGGCTGGAGGCGATCCCGAGCCAGATGAAGGTCCTGGTGCACTCGCTCCCGGCCCGTCAGGTGATCGACACCCAGGTCCAGGAGCAGCTGATCGTCGAGCTCTACTCCAAGTAGGGCCCGTTGCGGTGGCCCGTCCTGCGGGGCGGGCCACCGGAACAGTTCGTGTCGTGGACGTCATATAGCGGGCGTCCCGGAAGAGAAGAGAAAAGATGCTCATCAGCCAGCGACCGTCTCTCTCCGAAGAGTCGATCAACGAGACCCGTTCCCGGTTCACCATCGAGCCGCTGGAGCCCGGCTTCGGCTACACCCTGGGTAACTCGCTGCGGCGTACGCTGCTGTCGTCCATCCCGGGTGCCGCGGTCACCTCGATCAAGATCGACGGTGTGCTGCACGAGTTCACCACGATCCCCGGGGTCAAGGAGGACGTGGTCGAGCTCGTCATGAACATCAAGGAGCTCTGCGTCAGCTCCGAGCACGACGAGCCGGTCAGCATGTACCTGCGCAAGCAGGGTCCGGGCGACGTCACCGCAGGCGACATCCAGCCCCCGGCCGGTGTCTCGGTGCACAACCCCGACCTCAAGCTCGCCACCCTCAACGGCAAGGGCCGGCTCGACATGGAGCTGACCGTCGAGCGGGGTCGCGGCTATGTGACGGCGGCGCAGAACAAGCAGGCCGGTGCCGAGATCGGCCGGATCCCGGTCGACTCGATCTACTCGCCGGTGCTCAAGGTGACGTACCGCGTCGAGGCGACCCGCGTCGAGCAGCGGACCGACTTCGACCGGCTGATCATCGACGTCGAGACCAAGCCGTCGATGGGTCCGCGTACCGCGCTGGCCTCCGCCGGTTCGACGCTGGTGGAGCTGTTCGGGTTGGCCCGGGAGCTGGACGAGACCGCCGAGGGCATCGACATCGGGCCGTCCCCGCAGGACGCCCAGCTGGCGGCGGACCTGGCCCTGCCGATCGAGGAGCTGGACCTCACGGTCCGTTCCTACAACTGCCTCAAGCGCGAGGGCATCAACTCCGTTGGTGAGCTGATCGGGCGTACCGAGGCCGACCTCCTCGACATCCGCAACTTCGGTCAGAAGTCGATCGACGAGGTCAAGATGAAGCTCGCCGGGATGGGTCTGGGGCTGAAGGACTCGGCCCCGAACTTCGACCCGGCACACGTCGTGGACGCCTTCGGCGAGGCCGACTACGACACCGACGACTATCGCGAGACCGAGCAGCTCTAGTCCGCGCTGCCGCCACACCTGAGGAGCACCAAGCATGCCCACGCCCACCAAGGGCCCCCGCCTCGGCGGCAGCCCCGCGCACGAGCGGCTGATGCTGGCCAACCTGGCCACCGCGCTGTTCCAGCACGGCAAGATCCAGACCACCGAGACGAAGGCCCGGCGGCTGCGTCCGCTGGCCGAGCAGCTCATCACCAAGGCCAAGCGGGGCGACCTCGCCTCGCGGCGGCGGGTGCTGGGCGTCGTCAAGGACAAGGACGTGGTCTACTCCCTGTTCGACCAGATCGCGCCCCGGTACGCCAACCGCAACGGTGGCTACACCCGGATCGTGAAGACCGGCCCGCGCAAGGGTGACGCCGCTCCCATGGCGATCATCGAGCTGGTGGAGGAGCTTCAGGTCGCCGAGCCCAAGGCGAACAAGAAGACCGCCGCCCGCAAGGCCGCCCAGCAGGACAAGGTCGAGGCGCTCGCCCCGGCCGAGGAGACCCCGGCGGCCCCGGCCGACCAGGACTCCGAGGCGCCGGTCTCGGCGTCCGGTGACACCGCCGCCGCCCGCGAGGACAGCGACGAGGCTACCGAGACCGAGGCCACCGAGAAGAAGGCCTGAGCAACGGCAGCACCGTCGGGCCCGGCATCCCTTCCTGGGGTGCCGGGCCCGACGTCGTGAACGGGAGGTACGAGGTGGACGAGCGGATCCGGCTGCGGCTGGACGTCTCGTACGACGGCACCGACTTCTCCGGCTGGGCGGTCCAACCGACCCGGCGCACCGTGGCCGGGGTGCTGGTGGAGACGCTGGACCTGGTGCTCGGGGCGGGTGCCGTCACCGGGTTGACGGTGGCCGGGCGGACCGACGCCGGGGTGCACGCCACCGGGCAGGTCTGCCACCTCGACGTGCCCGTCGTCGTCTGGGCGGAGCACCGGGGGCGGCTGTTGCGCCGGCTGGCCCGGCTGCTCCCCGGTGACGTGCGGGTCCGGGCGATGACCGAGGTGCCCGTCGAGTTCGACGCCCGCTTCTCGGCGACCTTCCGCCGGTACGAGTACCGGGTGACCGACGCACCGTGGGGTGTCGAGCCGTTGCGGCGTCGGGACACCCTCGCCTGGCCCCGACCGTTGGACCTGGGCGCCCTGAACGTCGCGGCGGCCGGGCTGGTGGGGGAGCACGACTTCGCGGCGTACTGCCGGCGCAAGGAGAACGCCACCACCCTGCGTGAGGTGACCCGGCTGGACTGGCGGCGGGACCCGGACGGCATCCTGGTCGCCACCGTGCAGGCCGACGCGTTCTGCCAGGCGATGGTGCGCAGCCTGGTGGGGGCGATGCTGACCGCCGGGGACGGTCGACGCCCGGTCGGGTGGCCGGCGGGGCTGCTGGCCCGGCGGGAACGCTCCAGCGAGGTGACGGTCGCGCCGGCGCACGGGTTGACCCTGGTGGCCGTCGGCTATCCACACGACCCGGCCGAGTACGCCGACCGCGCCGACCGTACCCGCCGGTTGCGGCTCCCCGTCCAGTCCTGAGGCCGGGGGACGGTCGGGTCCCGGGCGGCGGGATCCCCGTTTCCTCCGGGCCGGGTACGACGCAGGCCCGGCCGCGACGGCCGGGCCTGCGTCGGTGGTCGTCAGTCGCCGGGCAGTTCGTCGGTGTCCGGGTCGCCGGCGCGGGGGGTCGCGGTGGGGGTGGGGGTCTTCCGGTTCCCGGCGTGCGGGGTGGCCGAGGGGCTGGTGGCCTTGGCGGTGGGTTGGTCGACGCTGACGCCGGCTGCCCGGCGGTCCAGGACGCCCTTGTCGAGGTGCAGTTCGACCAGGTCGTAGATGATCTCGCGGACGGTCTGGTCGCCGGCCGGGACGGCACCGGCGTCGTCCCTGGTCACCAGGCAGTAGGCGACGTAGTGGCCGCGCACCTGCCAGGCGACGCGGGCGGCGGCGGTGGCGACCGACTCGGTGTCCTCCCCGGCGGGCATGCCCCGGAACCGGCCGCGCCGGTCGTCGAGCAGGGGGCGGATCCGGTCCCGGACGCGTTGCGCGGTGGCCAGGTCGGTCAGGTTGAGCAGGCCGACGGTGACCAGGTGGTCCTCGTCGGGGGAGCGCAGGGTGGCCCGGACCACCTGGCTGCACCCGAGGGTGACCAGCAGGTCGGCTATCTCGCCGGTGGCCGCGACGGCGCAGCTGGCGTTCGACTGGGTCTTGAGCACCTGGTATTCGTGCCGGTCGACGCCGATGACCAGCTTGCTGCCGGGGAAGACCTCCTTGGCGGTCAACGGCTGCCGGTCGACCTCCCGGGAGTCCAGTGGCCCGTCGGCCTGGTCGTCGGGGGTGGCGGTGCCCGGTGCCGTCGGCGCGGCCTGCCCGTTCGGCGACGTGTCGTCGGTCGGGGTGCGGTCGATGAGCAGGACGGCCCCGCCGAGCCCGCAGAGGCCGAGCAGCATCAGCACGGCGGCCCCGCCGACGACGATCTGCCAGCCGCGGCCACCCCGGCGGCCCCGGCCGTCGCCGGAGCGGCGGGACCTGGCGCGGTCCGGTGCGGACGTCGCGCCGGGCACCTGGACGGCGGACCGGATCGGGACGGGGTCGACCGTCGGCGGGGCCGGTTGGTTGACCCGGGGCAGCGACGGTGCCGGGAAGCGGGACGGGGAGGGCCCGGCCGCCGTGGTCGGCGGGGGCTGGAACAGCGGCAGGTCCGCGTCGGGCCGCGGGTTCTCCTCGAATGCGTCCTCAGCGGACTCGTACCGATATACCATGTCGCCCAGAGTAGGGTTCATTGCCCCTTTAGGGGGTAATAACCGGAAATACGGTCTGCGGCGCGTCGGGTGAGGACGCCGGCCGACGGCAGCCCCGCTCCGGACCGGTGGAACAATGCCCCGGTGACCGGCGACCACTACTTCACCGCGGAGCCCAGCGCCCCGGCCCACCCCCGCGAGGTGGAGTTCCACGTCGCCGGGCGCGACTACGCACTCGCCTCCGCCAGCGGGGTCTTCTCCGCCACCCGGCTCGACCCCGGCACCGCCGTCCTGCTGCGCAAGGCCGACCTGCCGACCGCCGCCACCGGTGGCCACCTGCTCGACATCGGCTCCGGGTTCGGCCCGATCAGCTGCGTGCTGGCCGACCTCGCGCCGACCGCCACCGTCTGGGCGGTCGACGTCAACGAACGGGCCCGCGCGCTGACCGCCGCGAACGCCGCCCGCATCGACGCCGCCGACCGGGTCCACGCGGTCACCCCCGACGAGGTGCCGGCCGACGTCACCTTCACCCAGGTCTGGTCCAACCCGCCGATCCACATCGGCAAACCCGAACTGCACGGACTGCTGCGCCGCTGGCTGCCCCGGCTCGCCCCGGACGGCGTCGGCTGGCTGGTCGTGGCCCGCCACCTGGGCGGCGACTCGCTGCACCGCTGGCTGCTCGACGAGGGCTTCGCGGTGACCCGGCACGCCAGCCAGAAGGGCTACCGGGTGCTGCGGGTCACCCGGTAATCCGGTGTCGTCCGGGCCCACGCCTCGGGCAGGATGCCCGCGTGGGATACGTGGACGTGGCAGCGGTCGGGCACATCCTCCCGGACGGTCGGGAACTCTTCGCCGACGTGTCGTTCCGGGTCGGTGAGGGGGCCAAGGTCGCCCTGGTCGGGCCGAACGGCGCCGGCAAGACGACGCTGCTGAGGATGGTCGCCGGGGACCTGCCGGTGCGCACCGGCGCGGTCGCCCGGGCCGGCGGGCTCGGCGTGATGCGGCAGTTCATCGGCATGATCGGTGACGACTCGACGCTGGCCGACCTGGCCCTGTCGCTGGCTCCGCCGGCGCTGCGCGACGCCGGCCGCCGGCTCGTCGACACCGAACAGGCCATGCGCGCCGCCGAGCTGCGCGGCAAGTACAGCACCGCAGCCGGCAAGGCCCAGCTGGCGTACGCGGACGCGCTGGCCGCCTGGGGCGAGGCCGGCGGGTACGACGCCGAGGTGCTCTTCGACACCGTCACCACCACCGTGCTCGACCTGCCCTGGGACGCGTCCCGGGACCGCCCGGTGCGGACCCTGTCCGGTGGCCAGCAGAAGCGCTTCGCCCTGGAGCTGCTGCTGCGGGGCACCGACGAGGTGCTGCTGCTCGACGAGCCGGACAACTTCCTCGACGTGCCCGGTAAACGTTGGCTGGAGCAACGGCTGCGCGAGTCCACCAAGTCGGTGCTGTACGTCTCGCACGACCGGGAGCTGCTGGCCCGTACCGCCGACCGGGTGGTCGCCGTCGAGGGGGGCAGCGCCTGGGTGCACCCGGGGAGCTTCGCCAGCTGGCACGAGGCCCGCACCGCCCGGCACGCCCGCCTCGACGAGTTGCGCCGCCGCTGGGACGAGGAGCACCAGAAGCTGCGTGAGCTGATGCTGATGTACAAGCAGAAAGCCGCGTACAACGACGGGCTCGCCTCCCGCTACCAGGCGGCGCAGACCCGGCTGCGCAAGTTCGAGGAGGCCGGGCCGCCACCCGTACCGCCGAAGGACCAGGACATCCGGATGCAGCTGGCCGGCGGGCGGACCGGCAAGCGCGCGGTGATCTGCGAGCAGCTGGAGCTGGACGGCCTGACCTACCCCTTCGACCTGGAGCTGTGGTACGGCGACCGGGTGGCGGTGCTCGGGGCCAACGGCACCGGCAAGTCGCACTTCCTGCGCCTGCTGGCCCGGGGCGGCACCGACCCCGACCCGGCCAACGGCCCGGTCGACGGGGCCGCCGCGCTGGCCCCGGTGGCACACGGCGGGGTGGTCCGGCTGGGTGCCCGGGTCCGCCCGGGGCACTTCTCGCAGACCCACGACCGGCCGGAGCTGATGGCCAAGACCCTGGTCGAGGCGCTGTGGCGGGGCGACGAGCACCGGGCCGGAATGGACCGGCACGCGGCGATGGCGGCGCTGAGCCGCTACGAGCTGGCCGGCCAGGGCGACCAGCGCTTCGGCACCCTGTCCGGCGGCCAGCAGGCCCGGTTCCTGGTGCTGCTGCTGGAGCTGTCCGGGGCGACCCTGCTGCTGCTCGACGAGCCGACCGACAACCTCGACCTGGCCTCGGCCGAGGCGTTGGAGGCGGGACTGGCCGCGTTCGCCGGGACGGTCGTCGCGGTCACCCACGACCGCTGGTTCACCCGCTCGTTCGACCGGTTCGTGCTGTTCCGGGGGGACGGTGAGGTGGTGGAGACCCCGGAGCCGGTCTGGGACGTGGGCTGAGTCACCCACGCGGACCGTGAGGTGCCGACCCCGGCCGGTCGTCGGGCGGGGTCGGGGCCGGTCCGGGCGGCATAGGGTGGATCTCGTGACTGAGATGACCTACCGCCGGTTGGGCGACTCCGGGCTCGTGGTGTCCGTGGTCGGCATCGGCTGCAACAACTTCGGCCGCAAGCTCGACATCGACGGCACCCGGGCGGTGGTCGACGCCGCGCTCGACGCCGGGATCACCTTCTTCGACACCGCCGACATCTACGGCGAGCCCCCGGGGGGTTCCGAGGAACTGCTCGGGCAGGCCCTCAAGGGCCGCCGGGACGACGTGGTGCTGGCCACCAAGTTCGGCATGTCGATGGGCGGGCGCAACGGCCGCGACTTCGGGGTACGCGGGTCCCGGCGGTACGTGGTGCGGGCTGTCGAGGCGTCGCTGCGCCGGCTCGGCACCGACCACATCGACCTGTACCAGCTGCACGAACCCGACCCGGACACCCCGATCGACGAGACGCTCGCCGCGCTGGACGACCTGGTCCGCGCCGGCAAGGTGCGCTACCTGGGCAACTCCAACTTCTCCGGTTGGCAGATCGCCGACGCCGACTGGACGGCGAAGACCCGGGGGCTGACCCGGTTCGTCAGTGCGCAGAACCACTACAACCTGCTCCACCGCGACGCCGAGGTCGAGATCATTCCGGCCTGCGAGCGGTTCGGCCTGGGCCTGCTGCCGTTCTTCCCGCTCGCCAACGGGCTGCTCACCGGCAAGTACCGGCGGGACACCGCCCCACCCGCCGGCAGCCGCCTCTCCGGCGGTGGCCGGTACGCCGAGCGGCTCGCCGCGGCCCGCTGGGACACCATCGAGGCGCTGGAGACGTTTGCGGCGCAGCGGGGGCTGACGCTGCTCCAGGTGGCCATCGGCGGGCTGGCCGCCCGACCGGCGGTGGCCTCCGTCATCGCCGGGGCCACCACCGCCGAGCAGGTCCGGGCGAACGCCGCCGCCGGCACCTGGCAGCCCACCGACGACGACCTCGACGCCCTGGACGCCCTGCTCTGACCGATCCGGGTCGGACGCGGTCGGGCCCGGACACCGGTGAGGTGTCCGGGCCCGATTCGGTCCTGCCCGGGGTGGGTGCCCGGCCGGCCGTCAGCCGCCCAGGCCGGCCGGGTGGTCCCCGGGTCCGGGGACGGCCCGACGGCGACGCCACCACAGCAGCGCCACCCCCGTGACGGCGACCACCGCCAGCCCGCCGACCAGCCACGACCACCGCCCGACGCCGGCCGTCTCCGGCCCGGCCGCCGGGCGCGCGGCGGCGACCGGCGACGGCGACTGGGCCGCCCGGGCCTGCACCTGCGCGGTCGCCGTGCTCTGGTAGGGGGCGGGGGCGCGGACCGTCACCCGCCAGTCGCCGGGGGAGAGCAACGGGCCGCTGCTGTAGAAGCCCTGCCCTTCCCCGGACGGCTCGATCTGCACCGGCCCGGCCGTCCGGCCACCCTCACCCTCGGCGGTCACGGTGAGCCGGACCGGCTGGTCCAGCCGGTGCCCGTCGGCGTACACGGCCATCACGGTCACCCCACCGGCGCCGTCACCGGCCACCGTCAGCTTGACCTTTCCGCCGTGCGCCGCCGCCGGACCCGCCGGCAGGGTCACCAGGGCCGCCACGACCAGCGCGGCGAGGGCTCTCAAGGTACGCATCGACGTCTCCCTTGCGATGTGGAGGGGCCGCCCCCACCGTCGGTGTCGACGGTGGGAGCGGCCCCGTGGTGCTCCTTACAGCGAACCGCCCTTGGCGATCCGGGTGGGGTCGGCACCGAGCCGGCCGGCCCCGTTGACCGACTTGTTGTCGTTCGCCTTGACGCCGGCCTTGGTGGCCGCGCCACCGAGCCGGACGATCATGGCGTCGGCGTCCCGGACCAGCACGTCCCGCACGTCGGTGTCGGTCACCACCGCGGGGTCGGTGGCCAACGCCTTGAAGGCGGTCAACTGCTGCACCGCCCGCTTGTCGTTGCCCGCCGCCTCGGACTCCCGTACCGCGTCCAGCTTGTTGGACAGCTGACGGTGCGCCTTGGTGGAGAGTCGTCCGGTCGCCTTGAACCGGTCCAGCAGGTTCTGCATGTCCCGGAACGAGGTGGTGACGAAGAACCGGACCGTCGAGGTGGTGGAGTTGCCCGCCTTGTCGGTCGCGGTCACCGTCAGCTCGTGCAGGCCGAGCGGCAGCTCGTACAGCGCCTGCAGGGTGCCGCTGGCGTACGCCCGGCCGTCCAGCACGCCGGAGGTCGTCTTGATGCCGGAGGTCGGGTCGACCGCCTGCCACGAGATCCGGACGTCCTGGCTGTCACCGTAGAGCTGGCCGTCGGCGATGCCGGAGACCAGCAGCGTCGGCTTGGCGCCGTCGATCTTGACGACCGCCGACTTCAGCGCCTCGACGTTGCCGGCGGCGTCGGTGGCCCGGTACAGCAGCTCGTGCGTGCCGTCCCCGGTCACCTCCACCGGCGTGGTGTACGCCGTCCAGGCGCCACCGTCGAGCGACCACTCCAGCTTCTTGACCCCGGAACCGGCGTCGGTGGAGGTGATGACCACCGGGACGGTGCCGTTGTGCCAGCCGTCGTCGTTGGCCGGGGCGAACGACGACGAGCTGACCGGCGCGGTGGCGTCGATCTTCACGGCGACCTTCTTCGTCGCCTCCACGTTGCCGGCCGCGTCGGTCGACCGGAACCGCACCTCGTGGGTGCCGTCCCCGCTGACCTGCACCGGCTCGGTGTACGCGGTCCACGTGGTGGCCCCGTCGAGCTGGTACTCGGTGCTCGCCACCCCGCTACCGCCGGCCTCGTCGGCCGCCGCCAGCGTCACGGTGACCGGGCCGGTGTGCCAACCCTCGGTCGGGGTGCCGGAGACGGTGGCCGTGGTCACCGGGGCGGTCGTGTCGGCCGCCCTGGTGGAGAGCCGGAAGTAGTCGAACGAGGCCGTCTTCGAGGTGACCGCGTTCGCACCGAGGGTGAACAGACCGATCTTCGGGGTGGCCCCGACGGCGGTGTTCGTCACCGTCTCGAACGTGGTCCACTCCTGCCCGTCCGCCGAGTACGACGCGGTGAAGGTGTCACCGGCGCGGGCGAGGCGCAGGTACCACACCCCCGAGGTCAGGTTGGAGACCTGGGGCTGCGGGTTCTGCGTCACCCCGGCGAGTTCGCCACGGAACTCGATCCGCCGGGAGACCGCCTGCCCGGCCTGGTTGTCCACGATGTAGTCCAACTTGACGTAGTTGTCGTCGTCGGCGTGGACGATCAGACCGGCCTGCTGGTACTGCTCGGCCAGGGCACTGCCGTCGACCTTCGTCTCCAGGGTCCAGTCACCGCTCGGCGCGGTCTGGAGGATGAAGTTCTTCGGCCCGGTGTTGCTGGTGCCGTAGATGTCACCGGACGGCACGTCGATCTTCAGCGCACCGTCGACCACCCGGTAACCGGCCGGGTCCTCACGGAGCACCGCGTTCCACCGGCACTTGTCGAGCGTGGTGCCGGTGAACTCGTCCGACGGGGTGACCGGGCCGGCCGGGGCGTCCGGCGAGACCAGGAACGAGTCGAACACCGCGTCCACCACCGGGGCGGTGGTGCCACCGTTGAGGGCGAGCAGGCCGATGCGCGGGTTGGTGATGCCGGCCAGCGCGGCGGACCGGCCGACCGGGGTGAACGTGACACCGTCGGTCGAGAACTGCGCGGTCAGGTTGGTGCCGTCGCTGATCAGCCGCAGCCAGATGGTGTCACCGGCCGGGGCGGCCACGGCGTCGGCCGCGTCGTTACGCGGAGTCCCGGCGGTCTCCCGGATGAACTCCACCTTGCGCGAACCGCCGTAGAGCAGGTCCACCTTGGCGTAGTTGTCGTCGTCGCCGTAGATCAGCAGGCCGGCCTGCTGGTAGTCGGCGGTGACGGGCACGGTGACCTTCGTGGTGGCCTGCCAGGCCCCGCTGGGTGCGGGCTGGAGCACCAGGTTGGTCGCGTCGTTACGGGAGCCGTACAGGTCACCCGAGGAGGTGGGCAGCCGCAGCGCCCCACCGGAGACCGAGTAGAGCTGGTTCTCCCGGACCACCGTCCAGCGGTCCTTGTCCAGGGTGTTGCCGGTGAACTCGTCCGACCGCGCGCCGAGGCAGGAGTTGGTCGGCGCGTCCACCTTGACCGGGACGGTCGCGTAGGACTTCGCACCCCGGTTGTCCGTCACCGTCAGGGTGGCGGTGAAGGTGCCCGGGGTGGTGTAGGTGTGGGTGGCGTTCAGGGTCGTCGCCGTCCCGCCGTCACCGAAGTCCCAGGCGTACGTCAGCGGGGTGTCACCCTCGGTGTCGGTGGCCGTGCCGGTGAAGGTCACGGTGACCGGCGCGGTGCCGGTCGCCGGGGTGGCGGTGGCCGTCACCTGCGGCGGCGCGTTGTCGGTGACGCCCCGGCCGATGAAGTCCATCCAGTTGACGTTGAACAGCGAACCCGCGCCACCGGCCGGGTCCTTGGCGACGAAGTACAGCGAGCCCTCCGCACCGGCCGTCACCGGCGCGGTCACGTCGACGAACTGCTGCCAGCCGCCCGTGCTCGGCACGGTGGCCGTGGCCACCACCGGTCCGTCGACGGCACCGGCGTGCACGTCGATCCGACCGCCCTGGACCTCGGAGGCCACCCGGAACCGGATCTGCTCGACCCCGGTCAGGTTGGCCGGTACGAGCGACCACCAGTCGCCGTCCTCGATGAAGCCGATGTTCTGGCCGCCACCGGCGGGGTCGGTGGTGGTCTCCTTCTGCACGCCCGGGTCACCGCCGCCGGTGCTGCCCGGGGCCCGCCCGGTGGCCGTGTAGTACTCGGCCTGCTTGCGCTTGGGCTGGAGGATCTCGATCGCCCGACCGGTCAGCGGGCCGGCGCCGCCGGTGCCGCCGTCGTCGGTGTAGGTGGCCTCGAAGACCGCGAAGACGTTGGCCTCCGCGCCGTGACCCGACGCCAGCGAGGTCTGCACGGTGCCGGTGCAGCCGGTGTGCTGCTCCAGCGGGTGGGCGTGCTCGTCGTGGCCGAGCAGCACCTGCAGCTGCACCCGGTCACAGTCGACGGTGCCGTCCTCCGGGTCGGTCACCTTGATCGTGTACTTGACCTGGTCGCCCCACTCGAAGAAACCGCCGCTGGGCGGGAACTCGATGGTCACCGTCGGGGCGGTGTTGCCGACCGTCACCGGCACGTTCGCCACGGCCGTACGGCCCTTGGGGTTGGTGACGGTGAGCTGCGCGGTGTAGTCGCCGGCCGCGGTGTAGGTGTGGGTGGGGTTCGCCTCGGTGGAGGTCTGCCCGTCACCGAACTTCCACGCGTAGGTCAGCGTGCCGCCGTCCGGGTCACGGGACCCGGCGCTGGAGAAGTTCACGGTCAGCGGCGCGGCCCCGGAGGTGGGGTCGGCGCTGGCCTCGGCGATGGGGGCGCGGTCACCGGCGGTGTAGTCGATCCGGTAGATCCCGGAGTCGTCGTTGTTGCCGCCGAAGCCGGTGCCCCACTCGATCATGTAGAGCGCGCCGTCCGGACCGAACTCGAAGTCCATCGGGCGGATCATCGGCATGCCGGTGAGCAGCTGGTTGATGTCGATCAGCGTCTTGCCGTCCGTGCTGACCTGCATCGTGTACATCTTCGACTGGTTCCACTCGCCGAGCAGCGCCTTGCCGTCGTAGTACGCCGGCCACTTGCGGCTCGACGTGCTGTCGGCGTCGTACCGGTAGACCGGGCCGCCCATCGGGGCGCCGCCGCCGCCGATCTCGGGGAAGCGCGGGTCGCCGGCGTAGCCGTAGTCCACCGTCGCCGCGATGGCCGGCGGCAGGTTGGTCAGGCCGGTGTTGTTGGGCGAGTCGTTGACCGGTGCGGCGCAGTCGAACTTCGCCCCGCTCGGCCCGGACGGGAAGGTGTAGTCGTTGTACGCCTTGTTGTTGCCGGTGCAGTACGGCCAGCCGTAGTTGCCGGCGGTGGCGACGATGTTCCACTCCACCAGGCCCTCGGGGCCCCGGTTCGGGTTGGCCGTCGAGGCGTCCGGCCCGTAGTCGGCGACGTAGAGGGTGTCGGTCTTCTGGTCGACGCCGATCCGGAACGGGTTACGGAAGCCCATGCCGAAGATCTCGGGACGGGTCTTCGCGGTGCCCGGGGCGAACAGGTTGCCCGCCGGGATCGTGTAGGTGCCGTCGTCCTCCGGGTGCACCCGGATCACCTTGCCGCGCAGGTCGTTGGTGTTGCCGGCGCTGCGCTGCGCGTCGTAGTCCTGCCGACCGGCCCGCTCGTCGATCGGGGTGAAGGCGCTCGACTCGAACGGGTTGGTGTTGTCGCCGGTGGCCAGGTAGAGGTTGCCCTGCGAGTCGAAGGTCATGCTGCCGCCGGCGTGGCAGCAGGTGTTGCGCTGCGTGTCGACCTGGAGGATGACCTTCTCGGTGGCCTTGTCGATGGTGTCACCGTTGACGGTGAACCGGGACAGGTAGTTGCGCGGGGCGCCACCGGCCGGTGCGTAGTACAGGTAGATCCACTTGTTGGTGGCGAAGTCCGGGTCGAGGCGCAGCCCGAGCAGGCCGTCCTCGTTGCCGGTGAAGACGTCCAGCCGGGTCGCGGTGACCGTGTTGCCGGTGTCCGGCTTCACGATCTGCACCCGGCCGTCGCGCTCGGCGTAGAACACCCGGCCGTCCGGAGCGATGTCCAGCTCCATCGGGTTGTTGGTGTTGCTGTCGAGGGTGACCTTCTCGAAGTTCGAGGTCTTGGAGGCGCCGCAGTCGGCGTTCTCGACGCCGGCCGCGGTGCGGATGCCGCCGAGCAGGTGGCTGAGGAACTCCGGCTCGGTGTACGACGCCTGGGTGTGGCCGCCGCCGGTGTACCAGGACCGACCGCCGTCGTAGTCCTGGCACCAGGCGGTGGGGTGGTCGGCGCCCATCGCGCCGGCACCCGGGCTGTAGGACTTCTCGTCCAGGCTGGCCAGCACGTGCACCTTGGAGCGCGGGTTGGTGCGGAAGTTGTACCACTCGTCGAACCGGGACCAGCGGTCCGGCAGGTCGGCGGTCGACGGGTGCGCGTGGTCCTCGACCTTGACGGTGGCCTGCTGGTTGGCGGGGTGGCCGGAGAAGTACGCGCCGACCAGGTTGCCGTACCAGGCCCAGTCGTACTCGGTGTCGGAGGCGGCGTGCACGCCGGCGTAGCCGCCGCCGGCCTTGATGTAGCGCTCGAACGCGGCCTGCTGGGTGGCGTCGAGGACGTCACCGGTGGTGGAGAGCCAGATCACCGCCTGGTATTTCGCCAGGTTGGTGTCGTTGAAGGCGGCTCCGTCCTCGGTGGTGTCGACGGTGAACCCGTTGTCGGTGCCGAGCTTCTGGATCGCGGCGATGCCGGCCGGGATGGCGTCGTGCCGGAAGCCGGCGGTCTTGGAGAAGACCAGGACCGAGAAGGGGTCGGCGGCGGCTGCCGCCGGTGCCGGTGCGGCCTGTGGCTGGGCCGCCGCGACGGGAGCGGCCTGGGCGGCGGTGCCGCCGATCAGGCCGCTGGCGAGTAGGGAGAGGGCCAGTAGACCGGCACCCAGTGGGCCGCGACGGGCGCGGCGATGGCGGGATGGAGACACTCCATGCTCCTTTTGTCCGTGCTGGACAGTGGTGGGGGCATGGGGACGACTCGCCGCAGACCGTCCCCGGTCGGATCGGTGTGGGCCCGCCGAGGTCCGCACCAGTGGCGATCAGGTGCGGGCCACGCCGAGGCTCCGCACCGGAATAATGTCGATCGGTTGAACAAATTAGCGCCGCTGGATTGGTTTCCGGCAAGGCATGAGCATGTAACGATTCGGTATCGGCGACTCGCTTTTCCGGCTTATGTGGATACAAGCCCACAGCCGTACGCATCGATGGTCCTGGATCAATCTAACACCCCTTGGCGGATCAGCGGATCTGTCGTACGGTCACAGGCACGTGACCCACGGGAGCCCGGTACACCGGGCTGAGAGGGGGGCTGAGAGCCCCCGACCGTCGAACCTGATCCGGGTAATGCCGGCGCAGGGAGGAGAGTTGCCGTGCCGTCCCTCGGCCGACTGCATCTGATCACCGACACCCGCCCCGGGTGCGACCCGCTCGCCGTCGTACGGGCCGCCCTCCCGGTGGCCCGCGCCGACCTCGTCGTCCAGGTCCGGGTGACCGACGACACCACCGACCGGCAGGCGTACGACCTGGCCCGACGGGTACGCGCGCTCTGCGTGCCGTACGAGGCGACCTGCCTGGTCAACGACCGGCTGCACGTCGCCCTCGCGGTGGACGCCCACGGCGGCCACGTCGGCGCGGACGACCTGCCCGTCGCGGCGGCCCGCCGGGTCCTCGGCCCAGCCGCCGTGCTCGGCGCGACCGCCCGGGAACCGGACGCCGCCGCCCGGGCCGTCGCCGCCGGGGCCAGCTACCTGGGCGTCGGCCCGTGCCACCCCACCGCCACCAAAACCGGCCTGCCCGACCCGATCGGCCCCGCCGGCATCCACGCCGTCGTCGCCGCCGTCGCCGTGCCGGTGATCGCCATCGGCGGGGTCACCGCCGCCACCGTGCCGGCGCTGCGCGCCGCCGGGGCGTACGGCGTGGCGGTGGTCGGGGCGCTGTCCACCGCCGCCGACCCGGGCCGGGCCACCGCCGAACTGATCGCGGCACTGACGTGCTGACCCGGCCCGACGTCGCCATCGTGGGCGCGGGGCCGGTCGGATTGGCGATCGCCTGGCGCTGCGCCACCCGGGGCCTGCGGGTGACCGTGCACGACCCGGCCCCCGGCTCCGGCGCGTCCCGGGTCGCCGCCGGGATGCTCGCTCCGGTCGCCGAGGCGTACTTCGGGGAACGGGAACTGACCGGGCTGCTCACCGCGTCCGCCGCCCGCTGGCCGGGTTTCGCCGCCGAACTGACCGAAGCCACCGGAACGGAGTTCGGCTACCGCACCGACGGCACCCTCGTCGTCGGGCTGACCGGGGACGACCTGGCCGAGGCACGCCGGCTCTGGTCGTACCAGCAGGGGTTGGGGCTGCCGATCAGCGCGCTGCGCCCGTCGCAGCTGCGGGACCGCGAACCGGCGCTGACCCCCCGGCTGCGCGGCGGCGCGGTCGCCCCCGGCGACCACCAGGTCGACCCGCGCCGGCTGGTCGACGCGCTACGGGTCGCCGCCGAGCGGGCCGGCGCGACCCTGCTGCCCGGCGCGGTGACCCGACTGGCCGAGGTGGACGCGCCCGTCGTCGTGGTCGCCGCCGGCTGCGGCGCCGCCGCGCTGACCGGGCTGCCGGTCCGCCCGGTCAAGGGCCAGGTGCTGCGGCTGCGCGCGCCCGACCACCGCCCGCCCGGCTTCCGGCACGTCATCCGGGGGTACGCCGATGGCGAGTCGGTCTACCTCGTCCCCCGCGACGACGGCGAGGTGGTGCTCGGGGCGACCGTCGAGGAACGCACCGACACCGAGGTGACCACCGGGGCGGTGCTGCGGCTGCTCCGCGCCGCCGTCGACCTCGTCCCCGAACTCGCCGAGTACGCGCTGACCGAGGCCACCGCCGGGCTGCGCCCCGGCACCCCGGACAACGCGCCGATCCTCGGCCCGCTGCCCGACCGGCCCGGCGTGCTCGCCGCCACCGGCCACCACCGGCACGGCATCGTGCTCACCCCGGTCACCGCCGACCTGATCACCGACCTGATCGTCACCGGTCAGCCGGACCCACTGCTCACCCCCTTCACCGCCGACCGGTTCCACTGAGGAGGAAGACGTGCGACTGATCGTCAACGGCGTCGGACGCGAGCTGACCGGCGGCACGACCGTCGCGGACCTGGTCGCCACGGTCACCGGGCAGCGGCGCGGAATCGCCGTCGCGGTCAACGGCGAGGTGGTCCCCCGGGGCGGCTGGCCCGCCACCGAGCTGCGCGACGGCGACCGGGTCGAGGTGCTCAGCGCCGCCCAGGGCGGGTGACCCGGATGCCCCTCACCATCGCCGGACAGACCTTCACCTCCCGGCTCATCCTCGGCACCGGCGGCGCGGCCAACCTGCACGTGCTGGAACAGGCGATCCGGGCCTCCGGCACCGAACTGGTCACCCTCGCCCTGCGCCGGGTCGACACCGCCCCCGGCACCGCCGGTGGCCTGCTCGACCTGCTCGACCGGTGCGCGGTGCGGCTGCTGCCCAACACCGCCGGCTGCTACACCGCCGCCGAGGCGGTCAAGGTCGCCCGGCTGGCCCGGGAGGCGTTCGACACCGACTGGGTCAAGCTGGAGGTGATCGGCGACGAACGCACCCTGCTCCCCGACGGGGTGGAGCTGCTGCGGGCCGCCGAGGAACTCGTCGCCGACGGCTTCGTCGTGCTGCCGTACACCTCCGACGACCCGGTGCTGGCCCGCCGGCTGGCCGACGTCGGCTGCGCGGCGGTGATGCCGGCCGGTGCGCCGATCGGTTCCGGACTGGGCATCACCAACCCGCACCACATCCGGCTCATCCGGCAGAGCGTCGACGTGCCGGTGATCCTCGACGCCGGGATCGGCACCGCCTCCGACGCGGCGCTCGCCATGGAACTGGGCTGCGACGGGGTGCTGCTGGCCAGCGCCGTCACCCGGGCCGCCGACCCGACGGCGATGGCCACCGCCATGCGGTACGGCGTACGGGCCGGACGGCTCGCGTACAACGCCGGGCGGATACCCCGCCGCTTCCACGCCCTCGCCTCCACCCCCGACGACGGAAGACCCGACCTGTGACCCGCCCGGCCGCCCCACCCCTCCTCCGGCCGGCCGGGGTGGTGCTGCTGACCGACCGGCTGGTGGCGCGCGGCGACCTCGTCGACGTGGTCGCGGGGGCGGTACGCGGTGGGGTGCGGTGGGTGGTGCTGCGGGAGAGGGACCTGCCCCGTGCCGAGCGGGCCGCCCTCGCCGTCGACCTGCGGGCCGTCCTGGCGCAGGCCGGCGGCACCCTGATCGTGGCCGGCCCCGACCCGCTCGACGACGGCTCCGACGGCTCCGACCCGCCCGGCCCGGACCCGGGTGGTGCCGGTGGGGCGGTGCATCTGGCAGCAGCCGGGCCGTACCCGCCGCCGGCCGTGCGGCTCGTCGGTCGGTCCTGTCACGACCCGGCCGAGCTGGCCCGGCTCAGCACCGAGCACTACGTGACGCTCTCGCCGGTCTGGACCACCCGCAGCAAACCCGGCTACGGCCCACCCCTGCACCCGGACGGGCTTCGCCGGTTGGTCCGGCTCAGTCCGGTGCCCGTCCTCGCCCTGGGCGGTATCGAGACGCCGCAGCAGGTGACGGCCTGTGTCGAGGCGGGTGCGGTCGGGGTGGCGGTGCTCGGCGCGATCATGCGGGCCGCCGACCCGACCGAGGTCGCCGCGACCCTCACCGGTGTCTTCGCCCCGCGCCCGACGGACCGCACCCCGATCAGCGACACGTGGCCCGAGGAGGGGACATGACACCGACGACAGTGCTCACCATCGCCGGTTCCGACTCCGGCGGCGGCGCCGGCATCCAGGCCGACCTGAAGGTCTTCGCCGCCCTCGGCGCGTACGGCACCAGCGTGCTGACCGCCGTCACCGCACAGAACACCCGGGGCGTGGACGCCGTGCTGCCGTTGCCCCCGCGCACCGTCACCGAACAGCTCGACAGCGTGCTCGGCGACTTCGCGGTCCGGGCGGTGAAGACCGGGATGCTCGGTACCCCGGCGGTCGCCGACGCGGTGGCCGAGGCGGCGAAGGCGGGCCGGCTGCCGCACCTCGTCGTCGACCCGGTGCTCGTCGCCACCAGCGGACACCGGCTCGGGGTGGTCGCGGCCGTCGAGCGGCTGCTGCCGTACGCCCGGGTGGCGACGCCGAACTGCGCGGAGGCCGCCGCCCTCACCGGACGCCCGGTGACCACGGTCGAGGAGATGGTCGCCGCGGCGCAGACCCTGGCGGCCGGCGGCCCCGAGTACGTGGTGGTCACCGGCGGCGACGTCGACGCGGCCGGCGAGTCGGTCGACGTGCTGGCCGGCGGCGGAACGACCACCCTGCTGCGCGCCCCCCGGGTGGACACCCGGCACAGCCACGGCACCGGCTGTTCGTTCTCGGCGGCGATCGCCGTCCGGCTGGCCGCCGGTGACCCGGTGCCCGTCGCGGTCGCCACCGCCAAGGAGTACGTCACCCGCGCGCTGACCGGCGCGCGGGGTTGGGAACTGGGCGCGGGACGCGGCCCGCTGGACCACTTCGGCTGGTCCCGATGACCAACAGGGAGGCTGTCATGCAGGCACGTCGCAAGGTCTACGTCGAGGGGTCCCGGCCGGACGTCCGGGTGCCGTTCGCCGAGGTGGAGCTGGCCGGGGACAACCCGCCGCTGCGCCTCTACGACACCTCCGGCCCCGGCTCGGACCCGGAGGTGGGGCTGCCGCCGCTGCGCGGACCATGGATCGCCGAGCGGGGCGACGTCGCGCCGGTTCGGGGCGCCGGCACCCCGCTGGCCGGCGTCGACGCCAGGCGACCCACCCAGCTCTGGTACGCCCGCGCCGGGGTGGTCACCCCGGAGATGGAGTTCGTGGCGATCCGGGAAGGGCTGCCGCCGGAGCTGGTGCGCGACGAGATCGCCGCCGGCCGGGCGGTGCTGCCACTCAACGTCAACCACCCCGAGTGCGAGCCGGCGATCATCGGCAAGGCGTTCCTGGTGAAGGTCAACGCCAACATCGGCACCTCGGCGGTGACCTCGTCGGTCGCCGAGGAGGTGGAGAAGCTGACCTGGGCCACCCGGTGGGGCGCGGACACCGTGATGGACCTGTCGACCGGCAAGCGGATCCACGAGACCCGGGAGGCGATCGTCCGCAACTCGCCGGTGCCGATCGGCACCGTGCCGATCTACCAGGCGCTGGAGAAGGTCGGTGGCGACCCGGTCAAGCTGAGCTGGGAGGTGTTCCGGGAGACCGTCATCGAGCAGGCCGAGCAGGGCGTCGACTACATGACGGTGCACGCGGGGGTGCTGCTGCCGTACGTGCCGCTGGCCGTCGACCGGGTCACCGGGATCGTCTCCCGGGGCGGCTCGATCATGGCGGCCTGGTGCCTGGCGCACCACGAGGAGAACTTCCTCTACACCAACTTCCGCGAGCTGTGCGCGATCCTCGCCCGCTACGACGTGACGTTCTCCCTCGGCGACGGCCTGCGCCCCGGCTCGATCGCCGACGCCAACGACGAGGCCCAGTTCGCCGAGCTGCGCACCCTGGGCGAGCTGACCCGGATCGCCTGGGAGTACGACGTGCAGGTGATGATCGAAGGCCCCGGCCACGTGCCGATGCACAAGATCAAGGAGAACGTGGACCTCCAGCAGGAGTGGTGCCACGAGGCCCCGTTCTACACCCTCGGCCCGCTGACCACCGACATCGCCCCCGCGTACGACCACATCACCTCGGCGATCGGGGCTGCGATGATCGGCATGTACGGCACCGCCATGCTGTGCTACGTCACCCCGAAGGAACACCTCGGCCTGCCCGACCGGGACGACGTGAAGGCCGGCGTGATCGCGTACAAGATCGCCGCACACGCGGCCGACCTGGCCAAGGGGCACCCCGGCGCGCAGGCCTGGGACGACGCGCTGTCCAAGGCGCGGTTCGAGTTCCGCTGGGAAGACCAGTTCAACCTGTCACTCGACCCGGAGACGGCCCGCTCCTACCACGACGCGACCCTCCCGGCGGAGCCGGCGAAGACAGCCCACTTCTGCTCCATGTGCGGCCCGAAGTTCTGCTCCATGAAGATCACCCAGGAGCTGAAGGAGTACGCCGCCCAGGGCATGCAGAACAAGTCAGCCGAATTCCGCTCCACCGGCAACCGCGTCTACCTCCCCCTCGCCTGACTCCCGCCCCCGCCCCCGCCCCCGCCCCCGCTCCGTCTCCGCCCCGCCCCGGCCCTCGCCCCCTGCCCCGTCCCCCCCGCCCCGACCCCGGGCCCGGTGATCAAGAAGTTTGCGTCACGGGACGGCCGGAACTTGACGTAAACCTCTTGATCACCGGGGCGGGGCGGGACGGGACGGGGGTGGGGGTGGGGCGAGGCGGCGGGGGTGGGATGAGGGGGGTTAGTCGTGGTGGTGGTGGCGGCCGCTGGTGCGTAGGGAGCGGCGGCCGCTCTCCCGTTCCGGTTCGTTGTCGGCGAGGGGCTTGCTCAGGCCGGCGACCCAGTCGACGTACTCGTCGTCGGCCGTCGCCGGCTCCGCGGGAGGATCGCCTGCCGACTCACCCTCGGGTGACCGGTTCCGTCGGAACAGTCCTCGTCTGCCCTTGGCCCGTCCGGCTGGCTGCTGACCGTCGCCGCCGCTCTGAGTTGGGCTGGCGGGAGCCGCACCGGGGGAGGTGTCGTCCACCGGCGCGGTGCTGCGGGAGCTGTCTCCTTCCCACCGGAGGCTGACCGGCCCCGGGGGCTCTGTGCGCTCGGTGGTGTCCGGTTCGGGAAACGGCAGGGAGGCCCGGGCTGGTTCCGGGCGGGGGGAGCCGGCCGCGCCACCCGTACCGCTGAGGTCTGGTAGTTGGTGGCGGGGGCGCGGCATGCTCTCGACACCGTCCGGTGGGACGTGCCGCGTTGCGCCCCTCGCCGGGCCCGCTTCGGCGGCCGTCGCATCGGGACGGACACCGCCCGGCCCGGCGACGCCCGGGCGGTCGGACGCGGTGCTGCCCGTCCCGCTGCGGCCCTGTCGGGTGGGCTGCGGCCCGGTGCTTTCCAGCCCACCGCTGGCGGGCCGGGTGTGGCGAGATTCGGTGACGGCCGGTCGGTCCGTCTCCGCGCTGCCGCTGCGGGTCGCTGGATCGGGCGCTTGCTGACCGGTCTCGGCCACCGGGACGACGGCGGGACGGGTCCGGCTGGTCCGCTTCGCCCGTGGCCTGGGCGCGGCTTCGGATTCGTCTCCCGTGGCCGGTCCGGTCGCCTTGCGCTGCTTCGCCGCGGTGGGTGCGGTCTGGCTGGTCTCGGCCCGCGTCGACCTGGCGGGGGCCGGTTCGACCCTGGGCGGTTCGATCCTGGCCGGTTCGATCCTGGCCGGTTCGATCCTGGCCGGTTCGATCCTGGCCGGTTCGACCCGGGGCGGCTCGGTCGGAGTCGGCCCGGTCTGTGTCAGCCGGCCCGGAGCCGCTCCGGCCCGAGTCGGCTCGCTCGACGTCTCCTCGGTCAGCGTCGGTTCGGTCCGAGCCGGCCCGGTCGGGGTCACCCTGCTCTGGGCGGGCCCGGTCGGGGTCGGCTCGGTCGGGATCGGCCTGGTCGGGGTCGAGCCGATCCGGGACGGTCCGCCCGGGGTCGGGGCGGGGCGGGTCGCCGGCCGGTCGGTGACGGTAGCGGCGGGATCCGGCCAGTCCCAGTGGGCGGGGGTGCGGCCGACGCCCGGCGGCTCGGGGTCGAAGGCCCGTGCGGCGGCGCTCAGCTCCACCGTGACCGCCTCGTCCGAGCCGGTTCCGGCCGCGCTGCCGATCCCGGTCGTGCTGCGTGTCCCGGTCGTGGTGCCGGTCCCGGTCGTGGTGCCGGTCCCGGTCGGGCCGGTTGCCGGGGAGACGGCCCCGGTCGGGTCGGGCCGGGGCGGGTCGGGGGCGGTGGGCAGGGGCGCGAGGATGTCGGTCGGCTCGATCGCCGCGTCGTCGCCCGCGTCGTCGGCGGTGCCGGCGGCCGGTCGGGCGGGCAGCAGCGGCCAACGCAGCAGCGTGGCGGCGACCGAGCCGAGCGCACCGGTGGCGACCGCGATCACCGCGGCGTAGTAGGGGGCGAGCTGGTAGCGGTCCACCGGGTCGCCCGGCCCGGCGGTGAGGTAGGCGAAGGCGAGCAGCACCGGGCCGGCCGCCCCGGCGGCCCCGCCGATGAGCGGGACGTGCCCCCGCCGCCGGGCCAGCCCACCGGTCACCGCGCCGGCCACGAGCGCGACCACGGGCAGCAGCAGCATCGCCAGCCACGGTGCCCGGTCCGGGCCGAGCCAGGCCGGCTCCAGTACCCCCAGGCGTACGGTGCGCAGCGGGTCGGTGGAGAGCACGCCCGGTGCGGCCGAGACGAGCGCGACCAACCAGACCGCCCCGCCCATCAGTGCGACGTTCCAGCCCAGCGGGGGGCGCAGCAGGACGGCCGAGGCGGCAGCCGCACCGACCACCGCCCCGGCGACCGCGCAGATACCGACCGCCCAGACCGGGTCGACGGCGCTCAGCTCGGCGGCCCGGGCGGGTTGCATGCACAGCGGGGCGACGACCAGCGCGCCGAGCGCGGCGGCCCCGGAGATCGCCAGCTGTACGGGGGTGTCCTGCGGCAGCCCTTCACGGCGGACGAGCCGGCCGGTGAGGACCGCGCCGACCACGGCGGCGGTCACCGCGAACCAGCCCACCCAGGCGAGCTGGGCCGGCCACCGGTTGACGTCGGTGAAGTCGCCGGTGAGTCGGACGATGCCGAAGCCGTACGCGATGCCGAGCTGGCCGGCCCCGGCCAACATGCTCACCCCGAGTGCGGTGAGCAGCAGTCTGCCCCACGTCCGAAAGGCCATGTCGCGCACGTTACGGCCCGGTGCGCCCGATCGCCACTGTGGCGCGGCGCGGCCGGGACCAGCTGTTACCCAAGCGCTACCAGCGACTACTTGAGTTCCACCAGGCGGGCCAGGTAGGTCGTGTCCCCGACATTGGTGAGCATGTGGACGGCACCAGGGTCCCGGTAGACCACCCCGCCGGTGGGCTCGTCGGCGTCGATCCGGGTCCCGTCGATCGTCTGCACCACGTTCTTCGCGCCCTCGATCGCCACCACCAGGTACGGGTGGTCGTGCCGGTGCAGCGGCTGCCGCTCACCCGGGGCGAGCCGGATGTGCCACACCCGGACCCGGTCGTTCTCGAAGACGATCTCCTGGCCGACCGGGCCGAGTTCGAGGTCGTGGGTCACGTCGGTCATCGGGTTCCGTCCAGTTGGGGGAGCACCTCGGCGGCGATGAGCTCCAGGTGGTCGAGGTCGTCGAGTTCGATCAACCGCAGGTGGACCCGGGTGGCCCCGATCGCGGCGAACTCGCCGATCCGGTCGACCAGTTGGGCGGGGGAGCCGACCACCGGGTCCTCCGGCGGCAGGGCGCTCTTGACGTGCAGCGGTGCGGCCCGGCGCTGGGCTTCGGCATCGGTACGCCCGATCGCCACCACGATCCCGGCGGAGAGCACCAGCGGTGCCCGTCCCGACCCGGTCCGGCCGGTCCGGTCGCACGCCTCCCGTACCCGGTCGTACGCCTCGGCGGTCTCCTCGACCGACTTGAACGGCATGTTGAACTCGTCGGCGTACCGGGCGGCGAGGTCGGGGGTGCGTTTCGGGCCCCGGCCGCCGATGATGATCGGCGGGCCGGGCTGCTGGACCGGCTTGGGTAGGGCGGGGGCGTCGACGAGCTGGTAGTGCTCGCCGGCCCAGCTGTAGGTCTCGCCGACGGGGGTGCGCCACAGCCCGGTGACGATCTCCAGCTGCTCGGCGAGCCGGTCGAAGCGTTCGCTGACCTTGGGGAAGGGGATGCCGTACGCGGTGTGTTCCCGTTCGTACCAGCCGGCGCCGATGCCCAGCTCGACCCGGCCGCCGCTCATCTGGTCGACCTGGGCGACCATCACGGCCAGCGGGCCGGGCAGCCGGAAGGTGGCCGAGGTGACCAGGGTGCCGAGCCGGATGCGGGAGGTTTCGCGGGCGAGTGCGGCCAGGGTCAGCCAGGCGTCGGTGGGGCCGGGCAGCCCGGGTTCGTCGCCCATCGCCCGGTAGTGGTCGGCCCGGAGGAACCCGTCGAAGCCGCCGGCCTCGCAGAGCTGGGCGAACCGGAGCTGGTCGTCGTAGCTGGCGCCCCGGTGCGGCTCGGTGAAGATCGCCACTCGCACGGTCATCGTCCCTCCACCCCGGCGGTCGCCGGTGTCTCCCGTTCCATCAGCAGTTCGTGCAGGTCGGCGCTGACCCGGGCGACGTCGGCCAGGTGGGCGTTGCGGCCGAGGGTGCGGGGCCGGGGGATGTCCACGTCGACGATCTTGCGGATCCGCCCGGGGCGGGGGCTGAGCACGACCACCCGGTCGGCGAGCAGCACCGCCTCGTCGATGGAGTGGGTGACGAAGACGACGGTCGCCCCGGTCTCCATGTGCACCCGTTGCAGTTCGCCGGAGAGTTCCTCCCGGGTGAGCGCGTCCAGGGCGGAGAAGGGCTCGTCCATCAGCATCACCCGGGGTTCGCCGATCAGCGACCGGCACAGCGACACCCGCTGCTGCATGCCACCGGAGAGTTCGTGCGGCAGCCGCTTCTCGAAGCCGGCCAGGCCGGAGAGTTCCAGCAGTTGGCGGGCGCGTTCGCGGTGCTTGGCGCGGCTCCAGCCGAAGATCTCGGCCGGCAGCAGCACGTTGTCGAGCACCGTGCGCCAGGGGAGCAGGGCGGGTTTCTGGAAGAGCATCGCGACGTCCCGGCGGGGCCGGGTGATCGGGCTGCCGGCGACGGTGATCTCGCCGCTGCTGACGGGCAGCAACCCGGCGATCATCCTGAGTAGAGTGGACTTGCCGCAACCGGAGCGGCCGAGCACGGCGACGAACTCGCCCTCGGCCACGTCGAGGTCGATCCCGCGCAGCGCCTCCACCCGCCCGGAACGGCCGTCGAAGGTACGCGACACATCGGACAGTCTGATCATCGCCGTCGGTCTCCCCTGAGTCGGCGGTCAGGAATCCGACAAGGATATCCCCAGCGTGCCGGCCGCTCACCGTCCGGGGTGGAGTCGAGTTGTTTCCGTTCCGCAACCCGATCCGCCTGGTGTGGTGACGGTAAGTGTCTCGTACGCTGTGCCAGCGAAGAGTCCCTTCACGACGGCTGCGTCGGCGCCCCCTCACGCCGTCCCGCCGGAACGACAACCCCCTCCGGGCACACCGCCCGGTCGGAAAGGACATGGTGCACAGATGACAAGGCTGACCCGCACGGTCGCCGCGGCCACCCTGGCCACCGCCCTCGCTCTGGTATCCGCCTGCAGTGGCGGGTCCGACTCGGCGGACGCAAAGACCGGCGACGGCAAGTCGCTGGAGAAGGTGACCTACCTCACCTCGTTCGGCAACTTCGGTCGCGACTCGTACGCCTGGGTGGCGAAGGACAAGGGCTTCTTCAAGGAGGCCGGCTTCGAGGTGGAGATCAAGCCCGGTCAGGGCACCGGCGCGGTCATCCAGACCATCGTCGGCGGCCAGGCCGACTTCGGTCCGATCGACCTGACCGGCGGCCTGCTCCAGGTCGGCAACGGGGTGGCCAAGGACTTCGTGGCGGTCGCCGCGATCCAGCAGCGCACCATGGCCGCCATCGTCTCGGTCGAGGGCAAGAACATCGCCACGCCGAAGGACCTGGAGGGCAAGAAGCTCGCCGACACCCCCGGCTCCGTCGTGCGCAACCTCTTCCCGACGTACGCCCGGATGGCCGGGGTGGACTACAACAAGGTCACCTGGGTCAACGGTGACGCGCAGACCCTGATGGGCACGCTGGCCTCCGGCCAGGTCGACGGCATCGGCCAGTTCGTCGTCGGTCAGCCGACCGTCGAGGCGGTCACCAAGAAGAAGCCCGTCGTGCTGCCGTACAGCAACGTGATGCAGGACCTCTACGGCAACGCGCTGATCACCTCCAGCAAGATCGCCAAGGAGAACCCGGAGAAGGTGAAGAAGTTCACCGCCGCGCTGCTCAAGGGCCTTGAGTACGCCCTGGCCCACCCGCAGGAGGCGGCCGACATCCTGAAGAAGAACGTGGACACCACCAACCCGGCCGCCGCCGCTGCCGAGTTGCAGCTGATGGCCGGCTACGTGCGTTCCAGCAACTCCGGCACGGCGATCGGCACGCTGGACAGCGACCGGGTCGCCAAGAGCATCGCGATCCTCCAGGGCGCCGGCGCGCTCAAGTCGAACATCACCCCGGACCAGATCATCGACTTCAACCTCGTCCCGAAGGCCTGATCGACGCCGAGGTGCCACGGGGGTGCGACCCAGCGGGACGACCGGTGGGCGCACCCCCGTTCGCGTGCCGGCCAGCGTGCCGGCAGGAGAGGAGGATCCTGTGACGGACTCGATCCGGACCCGTCCCGTACCCGGGTCGGCCGGACCGCCGACCCCCACGGCTCAGGCCGCGCCCCCACCGCGCGCCCGGTCACCCTGGTCCCGGGTACGCCCGGCGGCGGTCGGCCTGCCGCTGGCCGGCCTGGTGGTCACGGTGGCCGTCTGGTGGGTGGTCACCTCCGGGCTGCACCTGGTGCACCCGTCGTCCCTGCCGCCACCGCAGGCGGTCTGGACGTCCCTGACCGTATCGGCGGACGTGCTCTTCCCGGCGCTGGGCACGACGACCCTGATGACGGTCCTCGGTTTCCTGCTGTCGACGGTCGCCGGGGTGCTGATCGGGATGGCGCTGGCCGCCTCCCGGCGGGCCGAGCGGATGTTCGCCCCGCTGCTGGTGGCGATCAACGCGGTGCCCAAGATCGCGCTGGGGCCGCTGCTGGTGGTCTCGGTCGGCTGGGGTTCGAAGCCGATCCTGACCATGGTGTTCCTGCTCTGCTTCTTTCCGATCGTGCTCTCCACCGCCACCGGGCTGACCACCACCCCGGCGGACCTGGCCGAGCTGGCCCGGTCGCTGAACGCCTCCTGGTGGCAGTCGTTCCGCAAGGTGCGGTTCCCGGCCGCCCTGCCGCAGATCTTCGTCGGGCTGAAGGTGGCGATGCCGCTGGCCGCGATCGGCGCGGTGATCGGGGAGTTCTACTCCGACAAGCCGGGCCTGGGGTACCAGATCCTCCAGTACAACGGGGTCGGCGACACCGCCACGGCCTGGGCGGCGATCGTGCTGATCGCGGCGATGAGCATCCTGCTCTATTCGGCGTTGTCGCTGGTCGAGCGGCTGGCCCTGCCCTGGGTCCGGGCCACCACCTCGGCCCGCTGACCCCCGCAGCCACCCGACCCGAAGCACCGACGGGCCGACCCCACCCGGGGCCGGCCCGTCGGTCGGGGGCGGTCAGCTCGCCAGCCGCCACCGGCCGCCCCGGGCCACCAGCGTGGTCAGCGCCTGCGGCATCAGCCCGGAGTGGTTGTCCGGGGTCATCCGGATCGGCCCGGACAGGCCGTCCAACTGGGACGTCTCCAGCACGTCCCGCAGGCCGTCCCGGTTGACCCGGCCACTCGGGCCGCCGGCCCGTACCGCCGAGTCGGCGATCAGCTGGACGGCGTCGGCGGCGAACGACGAGAGGCCGTTGTAGCCGCCGAACCGGGCCGTGTAGTCCTGGAACCACTGCCGGCGGGCGGCCTTGGCCGGGGTGGTGGCGATGACGTCGTCGATCACCATGGTCTGGGTGAAGATCAGGGTGGCCCGCTCGGTGGCCCGGCCGGAGCCGCCCAGGAAGAGGTCACCGGCTGCGGCGGCGTCGAGGAAGAGCGACCCGGAGTAACCGGACTGGTCGGCGGCGGTGGCGGCGAGGGTGGCCTGCTCCGGCGGGGTCCAGATGACCAGCCCGGTGGGGTCCCGGTCGACCAGCCGGCGAACCGGTGCGGCGAGTTCGGTGTCGGTGGTGCGTACCGCCTCGGCGCGGACCCGCTTGATGCCGACCTTGCGGAACTCGCCCTCCAGCGCGGTCAGTCCCTCGCGGCCGTAGTCGTCGTCGCTGTGCAGGATGCCGACCTCGGTGATCCCGCGCCGCCGCAGTTCGGCGGTGAGCGCGGCGGCGCTGTCGCCCGCGTTCGGCGCGAGCTTGAACACGTACCGGCGTTCGGGGACGGGGCTGGCGACCGCGCCCGACGGCGCGAGTGCGATCGTCGGCACCTTCCGTTCGTTGATGGTGCGCGCGGCGCCGACGGCGCATTCGTTGCAGCCGCCCATGATGATGGCGTTGACCGTGGAGTCGTTGCTGAAGTCGCCGATGTTGCGCAGCGACTCGTTGGCGTCGGACCGGTTGTCCTTGACCACCAGTTTGATCTTCCGGGAGCCCAGGGCGCCGGAGGAGTTCAACTGCTCGACCTTCAGATCCAGGGCGCGCTGGTACGCCTTGCCGACCGGCGCGGCGACGCCGGAGAGTTCGAGATCGGCGGCGATCGTGATCGGGCTGTCGTCCTCCTCTGTCGCGCCGAACGAGCAGCCGGTGAGCGTGGTGGCCAGCACGGCCGATGCGAGCGCCACGATGGTCGCGGAGCGGATGGGGCTCAACTCAGTCCTCCAGGTGCGGCGCGGGACGGACCCGGTCACCGCCGCTAGTCCGTCCTCAGTGGAGAAACGGGATTGTGTGCCGTACGGTGTGCGCGAAAGCCTGCAAAACCTTGCCAATGCCGGGGCGTGCGGTCAAGCGCGGATGCTGTCGGCGGTTTCGGGACGCGAATCTCACATTGTGGGGACATCAGATATTTACCCATGCTCACTCATCAGAGGCGTACGAACACTCTGGAGTGACATGCCCTGTTCAGGGGTGGCCTGCTAAGCAGGGAAAACGGTGATCAGCATGCTGGTCGACCGATTCCTGTCCGAACGCGGCTTCCCAAACAGGATCTTCTCTGATGAAATCGCGGCCGTGCCGCGCGTGGCGCTGTCCGTCGCACCAGGCGCGGGTCGGCGGGTCAGGCGTGTGGAAGATACGACGGAGGCGATGTCGTGAGCACCGGACCGACGACCCTGCCCGAGCCAGGCGAAAGCGCCGGAACCGAACGGGAGCGCCGACTGCCCCGGCTTCGGGATGCGCGGATTCGTTCCAAACTCGCCCTCATTCTGGTCGTACCGGTCGCAGCGGTCATCGCACTGGCGACAATCCGACTCGTCTCCACTACCGAGGGTGCGGTCGACGCCACCCAGATCCGTTCGCTGACCGCGCTCTCCATCGACGTTTCGGCGCTCACGCAGGATCTGCACAAGGAGCGGATGGCCGCCGCCGGTTACCTGGCCAACCCGCAGCTGCTCCCGGACGACTACAACCTGCGGGTCCGGGCCACCGGTGAGCGGATCAACGCCTACCGGGCCGAGCGGGCCGACCTCGGTGAGGTCCCGGCCGCCGTGCGGGACCGGCTCAAGGTGATCGACGACCACCTGCGCACGCTCGACGCGACCCGGCAGGAGGTGCTCGACCGCCGGCAGATGCCCGTCGCCGAGGCCACCCTGCGGTACGGCGTGATCCTCACCGACCTGGTCTCGTACGGCGACACCCTGGCCCAGCTGGCCGGCCAGGAGAGTCTCGCGGACGCACGCCGCGCGGTGGCCGCGTTCAGCCGGGCCAAGTCCGCCGTCGCCGAGGAGGAGGCGGTCGCCTACACCGCGCTGGTCAGCGGACGCCTCGACGAGGAGCAGTTCTCCTCGTTCGTGGCGACCCTGACCAGTCAGCAGGAGGCACTGCTCGGCTTCTCCCTCGCCGCCGACCCCACCCAACGTGCGCTGGTCTTCAGCGCGGTCTCCGGTGACGCCGTCGGCCTCGCCGACCGGGTGGCCGCCGACATCACCCGCTCGGTCGGCCAGCGCAGCCCGATCAGCGCCGGTGACGCCAGCGCCGCGATCGGCGCGGTCAACGACCTGATGCGGTGGACCGAGATCCAGCTCCAGGAGACCCTCCTCGCCCGCTCCGAGCAGGCCCGCAGCGACGTCATCCAGCAGGCCGTCATCGAGACGGTGCTGGTGCTGCTCACCCTGATCGTCGCGATCACCCTCGCCGTGGTGCTGGCCCGCTCGCTCAACCACTCGCTGCGCCGGCTGCGGGAGGGCGCCCTCTCGGTGGCCAACCACGACCTGCCGGACGCGGTCAAGCGGTTGCAGAACATGGGCAGCGTCGGCGACGGCGGGGTCGAGGAGATCGTCCGCCAGGTGCGGGACCCGATCCGGTTGACCAACCGGGACGAGGTCGGCCAGGTGGCCCTGGCGTTCAACGTGGTCCACCGGGAGGCCGTCCGGGTCGCCGCCGAGCAGGCGGCGCTGCGGACCAGCGTCTCGGCGATGTTCCTCAACCTGGCCCGCCGCAGTCAGACCCTGGTCGATCGGATGATCGGCGAACTGGACGCGATCGAGCGCGGCGAGGAGGACCCGAAGCGGCTCGCCCAGCTCTTCGAGCTGGACCACCTCGCCACCCGGATGCGCCGCAACGACGAGAACCTGCTCGTGCTGGCCGGTGCCGACTCGGCCGTGCCGCGCCGCGACGACGCGCTGCTGGTCGACGTGCTGCGCGCCGCCCAGTCCGAGGTGGAGCTCTACAACCGGATCGAGTTCGGCACCGTCGACACCGACATCTCGGTCGCCGCCCACGCCGTCAACGACGTGGTACGCCTCGTCGCCGAGCTGCTGGACAACGCCACCCGCTTCTCGCCGCCGACCACCACCGTCGTCGCCGACGGCCGGCGGATCCGCGACTACGTGCTGATCCAGATCGAGGACCGGGGACTCGGCCTCACCGACGAGCAGCTCGACTCGCTCAACCGCCGCCTCGCCGCCCCGCCGACCGTGGACGTGGCCGCCTTCCGGCTGATGGGTCTGGCCGTGGTCAGCCGGCTGGCCAGCCGCTACGGCGTCCGGGTGGAGCTGCGCCGCAACGTCGAAGGCGGCACCGTCGCCCAGGTGACGCTGCCCAACGCCACCGTGGTCCTGCCCGCCCACCGGGGCCGCGACCAGGCGGTCAGCCGCCCGCGCCAGCCGCTCGCGGTCGAGCAGCCGTCGCCCGCGTCGTCCGGCATCGGCGGTGCCTTCAGCGGTGCCCGCAGCGCGGCGGCGACGCTGAACGACCAGTGGCGCACCGCCCCACCGGCGCCCGCGCCGTGGCAGCCGCCGGTGGACTCCCGGGAGACCGCCCCCGCCGTGCAGTTCGGCGGCCCGGTCTCCGCCCCACCGTTCGCGCCGGTCCCCGCCCCGTCGGCCGACTCCGGGTTCGGGGCCTTCTCGGCCGGCAGCCCGACGGTGGCGAACCCGACCATCGACCCGCTGCCCCGTCGGGCCGCGCCGGGCGAGTCCGCCCCGGTGCTCCCGGTCGGCCCGGTCGCCGGTGCCACGCCCGCCCCGACGGAGTCCTACGGTGCGCCGGCCATGCCGTTCGCCGGTGCCCCGGCGGCGGCTCCGTACGCCGGTGCCCCGGCGGCCGCCCCGTACGCCGGTGCGCCCGCCGCCACCCCGTACGCGGGTGCTCCGGCGGCCACCCCGTTCGCCCCGGCCGCCGCCGCGGCGGCGTTCGCCCCGGCGGCCCAGCCGGCCGCGTACGCCGCACCGGCCGCCCAGCCGTACACCGCACCGGCCGCGTCCTACACCCCGCCGGCACCGGCCGCACCGGTGGTCGCCCGCCCGGACCGGCCGGCCGACTCGCCGATCTTCCGGGAGATGGAGGCGGTGTGGTTCCGGTCGCACGGCGACGACGCCACCGCGATCTTCACCCGGCCCCGCTTCGACGAGGAACCGCCGGCCGCACCGCCACGGTCCAACGGCGCGAGCAAGCCGACCCGCCCGCCGCTGCCCACCCGGGTACCGACGGCACCCACCGCCGCCGGCACCCCGACCGTCACACCCGCCCCGGCTGCCCCGCAAGCGCCCGCCGCCACCGGACCCGTACCGCCGGCCCCCACCGCGGCGTCCACGTTCGGCACCACCGCGCCGGCCGCCCCCACCGCGGCGTCGACATTCGGCACCACCCCGCCGGCCGCGCCCGAGGCCCCGGCAGGCCCACCGGCCGCCGACGCCGACGCCTGGCGGACAGCGGCCGACGAGGGCTGGACCCGGGCCAGCCAGGCGGCCGAACCGGCCAACGCCGGCACCACCCGTTCCGGCCTGCCGAAGCGGGTGCCGCAGGCGCAGCTCGTCCCCGGCGGGATCGAGCCGAAGGAGGGCCGGGACCGCAGCCGCCGCACCCCCGACGAAGTACGCGGCCTGCTCTCGGCCTACCACCGCGGCGTGCAGCGCGGACGCACCGCAGGCGCGGACCTCAACAGCACCTCGACCAAGGAGACGAACCGATGAACAGGCCAGCTGCCATGCAGGACATGGGTTGGCTGCTCACCAACTTCGCCGACAGCGTGGCGGGCATCGCCCACGTGGTGGCGGTGTCCGCGGATGGGCTGCTGCTCGCCTCCTCGCGGGACCTGCCCACCGACCGGGCCGACCAGCTCGCCGCGATCACCTCCGGCGTGGTGAGTCTGACCGAGGGTGCCGCCCGGATGTTCAGCGCGGGCGGGGTGCTGCAGACAGTGATCGAGATGGACAGCGGTTACCTGTTCCTCATGTCGATCAGCGACGGTTCGTCGATGGCGGTGCTCGCCGCCCGCAGCTGTGACGTGGGTCAGGTCGGCTACGAGATGGCGTTGCTGGTCGAACGGGTGGGTGCGGCGTTGGTGCCGCTGCCCCGGGACGCCGTGCGTTCGTAGCACCGGTGAGGCCGGGCGCGACCGCGTCCGGCCGGAGGGACGACGCATCCGGGCCGGACCCGGGCGGAAGGAGGTGATCGCGGCATGGACCCCCGACGGGACCCGCGCGGGGCGTTGGTGCGTCCGTACGCGGTCACCCGGGGCCGCACCGAGCCGAGCCGGGACATCGCACTGGAGGCGGTGCTCACCTCCAGTGCGACCCAGGTGGCCGAGTCCCGCTTCGCCGGCCACGACAAGTACCGGATCGCCACCGTCTGCGAGGGCCGGGCGCAGTCGCTGGCGGAGATCGCCGCTTACACCCGGATGCCGTTGGGCGTCGCCCGGGTGCTGGTCGCCGACCTGGTCGCCGACGGTCTGCTCACGCTACACACTGCCGCTCCCGCCGAGGGGTTCGAGGAGCGAATGGAAATCCTTGGAAGGGTGCTAAGTGGACTTCGCAGGCTATGACCCCGTCGGGTCGCGCCAGAGCCGGGGAATCGTCTCCGCGAAGATCGTGGTCGCGGGCGGCTTCGGCGTGGGCAAGACGACCCTGGTCGGGGCGATCTCCGAGATCACTCCGCTGACCACAGAGGCGCTGATGACCGCCGCCGGCGTCGGCATCGACGATCCGTCGAAGGTGCCCGGCAAGGAGACCACCACGGTCGCCATGGACTTCGGCCGGATCACCATGGCGCAGGACCTGATCCTGTACCTGTTCGGCACCCCCGGGCAGACCCGCTTCTGGTTCATGTGGGACGAGATCATCCGGGGTGCGGTGGGTGCCGCCGTGCTGGTGGACACCCGGCGGATCACCGACGCCTTCGCCCCGTTGGACTACTTCGAGAACCGCAAACTCCCGTACGTGGTGGCGCTGAACCGGTTCGACGGCTCGGACCTGTACGAGCCGGACGAGGTCCGCGAGGCGTTGGCCATCTCGGCGGACGTGCCGCTGGTGATGTGCGACGCCCGGGACCGGGAGTCGGTCAAGCAGGTCCTGGTGACGGTGGTGGAGCACGCCATGCTCCGGCTCCAGGCCGAGCACGGCCGGGGCTTCCCGACGCCGGTGGGCTGAGCGCGGACGGTCACCGGTGGTGACGGCGCAGCCTCCGGGCCGGGGCGTCACCACCGGTGGTCCGCTGCCGGCTCACTCCACCCGGAGCCGGTAGCCGCGCTTGACCACGGTCTGCACCACCCGGGGTGCCCGCAGCCCCACCCGCAGCCGGGCCACCGCCATCTCCACCGCGTGCTCGTCGGCCCCCCGGGGCAGCGTGCGCAGCAGTTCGGTCCGGGACAGCACCCGACCGGGCTGGGCGGCGAGCGCCCGCAGCACCGCCATCGGCGCGGGTGCCAGGGGCCGCAGCTCCCCGTCGATGACGGCGGCGTGCCCACGCAGGGTCAGCAGGTGCCCGGCCGCCTTGACCGTGACGGTTCGGCGGGGCAGTTCGTCCACGATGGTACGGACCAGCGCGCCGAGCCGGGCCCGGGTCGGTGCGCTGACCGGCACGCCCCGCCGCACCAGCGGTTCGGCGGTGACCGCGCCGACGCAGCTGACCAGCACGTCGCCCCGCAACGCGGCCAGCACCGTCTCGGTACGGTCCCCGGCGGCGCGCAGCAGCGCCTCCGCCGCCGGGGCGGAGGTGAAGGTGACGGCGTCGACCAGCCGGCCGGCGACGAGGTCGATCAGCCGGTGCAGCGGGGCCGGGTCGGTCGGTGGGGCCCACCGGTAGACGGGCACCTCGATCACGGTGGCCCCGGCGGCCTCCAGGGCCTCGGTGCACTCCGGTTGCCGGTCGCCGTGCAGTTGCATGGCGATCACCTGCCCGGCCACCCCACGTCGGCACAGGTGCTCGACCACCTCCTCGCAGCTCTCCGAGGCTGGCGACCACTGGTCGTGCAGGCCGGCGGCCCGGATCGCGCCGCGTGCCTTGGGGCCCCGGGCCACCACGTAGGCCCGGGACAGCACGTTCTTGAGCGGCTCGGCCAGCCCCCAGCCCTCGGCCGCCTCCAACCAGCCGCGCATCCCGATGCCGGTGTTGGCCATCAGCACGTCCGGTGGCCGGTCCAGGCAGGCCCGGGTGGCGTCCCGCAGGTCGGTGTCGTCGGCCAGCGGCACGATCCGCAGGGCCGGGGCGAGCACCACCCGGGCACCGCGCCGTTCCAGCAACGCGGCCAACTCGTCGCGTCGCCGGTCGGCGGTCACCCCGATGGTGAAGCCGGCCAGTTCGTCCCGCATCACTCCTCCTGTCGCAGCCGCACCTCGACCAGGCCGTCCCGGCAGCGGACGTCGTACCGGGGCAGGGTCACCCCGGGCAGGTCCAGGCACAGCCCGGTTCGCAGGTCGTACACCTGCTTGTGCAGGGGGGAGGCGACGGTGGGCACCCCGCCCCGGCTGCCGACGATGCCCCGCGACATCACGTACGCGCCGCTGAGCGGGTCGAGGTTGTCGACCGCGAACAGCTCGTCGTCGGTACGGAAGATGGCCACCTGGACGCCGTCGACCAGGGCGGCGACGCCGCGCTCGGGTTCCAGCCTCTCCAGTGGGCAGACCGGGGCCCAGCCGATGGTGACGGTGTCGCTCATCGCCGCACCTCCGGCAGGCCGAGGACGACGGGCTGGCGACGCCGGGTGGGTGCCCCGGCGGGGGCGGCGGCCCCGTCCGGTGGTGCGGCCCCGGCGGCGACGGGACCGCGTGTCGGTACCGGCTGGCCGCGTTCCACGGCGAAGGTGATCGACGGGTCCGGCACCTCGGGGGCGTTGACGAAGGAGGTGAACCGGCGCAGCCGTTCCGGGTCGTCGAGCACGTCGCGCCACTCGTCGGAGTAGGACGTGACGTGCCGGGCCATCGCCGCGTCGAGTTCGGCGCAGAGCCCCAGCGAGTCGTCGACGATCACCGAGCGCAGGTGTTCGAGGCCGCCGTCCATCGCCTCGATCCAGGCGGAGGTGCGTTGCAGCCGGTCGGCGGTGCGAACGTAGAACATCAGGAACCTGTCGATCAGGGTGATCAGCTCGTCGGTGGTCAGGTCGGTGGCGAACAGGTCGGCGTGCCGGGGCCGGAAACCGCCGTTGCCGCCGAGGTAGAGGTTCCACCCGGTGTCGGTGGCGATGATGCCGAAGTCCTTGCTGCGGGCCTCGGCGCACTCCCGGGCGCAGCCGGAGACGGCGGACTTGAGCTTGTGCGGGGCCCGCAACCCCCGGTAACGCAGTTCCAGCGCGACGGCCAGGCCGACCGAGTCCTGCACCCCGTAGCGGCACCAGGTCTCGCCGACGCAGGACTTCACCGTGCGCAGCGCCTTGCCGTACGCGTGGCCGGACTCGAAGCCGGCGTCGACCAGCCGCCGCCAGATCTGCGGGAGCTGCTCGACCCGCGCGCCGAACAGGTCGATGCGCTGCCCGCCGGTGATCTTGGTGTAGAGCTGGAAGTCGCGGGCCACCTCACCGATCACGATCAGCTTGTCCGGGGTGATCTCGCCGCCCGGGATCCGGGGCACCACCGAGTAGCTGCCGTCGCGTTGCAGGTTGGCCAGGAAGTGGTCGTTGGTGTCCTGCAACGACGCCTGCTCGCCGTCGAGCACGTGCCCGGTGCCCAGCGACGCGAGGATCGAGGCCACCACCGGCTTGCAGACGTCGCAGCCCCGGCCCCGGCCGTGCTCGGCGACGAGCTGCGAGAACGTCCGGATGCCGCGCACCCGGACGATGTCGAACAACTCCTGCCGGCTGGCGTCGAAGTGCTCGCACAGCGCCGTGGACTGCTGCACCCCGGCCGCGTCGAGCAACTGCTTGAGCATCGGCACGCAGGAGCCGCAGCTCGTCCCGGCCCGGGTGCACGCCTTCAACGCCGGCACGTCGCACGCCCCGCCGGCGATCGCCGCGTCGATGTCGTCGCGGGTCACCGCGTTGCAGGAGCAGACCTGCGCCGCACCGGGCAGCGCGGTCACCCCGCCGCCGCCCTCGCCGGCCGGGGCCAGCAGCGTCAACGGGGGAGCGGGCAGCGGCCCGCCGACGCTGGCCCGCAACGTCGGGTAGGCGGTCGCGTCCCCGACCAGCACCCCGCCGAGCAGCGTCCGCGCGTCGTCGGAGAGGACCAGCTTCGCGTACGAGCGGGTGACCGGGTCGGTGAACGTGACGTCCAGGCAGCCGGGGGTGGTGCCGTGGGCGTCACCGAACGAGGCCACGTCGACGCCGAGCAGCTTGAGCTTGGTGGCGCTGTCCGCGCCGGGGAAGGTGGCCGCGCCGCCGAGCAGCCGGTCGGCCACCACCTCGGCCATCGCGTAGCCGGGGGCGACCAGGCCGTGGCAGGTGCCGTCGACGGCCGCGCACTCGCCGACCGCCCAGATCCGCTCGTCGTCGCTGCGGCAGCTCCCGTCGACCAGCACCCCGCCCCGGGGGCCGAGGCCCAGCCCGGCGGCGCGGGCCAGCTCGTCGCGGGGCCGGATGCCGGCGGCCACCACCACCAGGTCGGCGTCGACCGTGCCGCCGTCGGAGAGGTCCAACGCGGCGACCGTGCCCGTCGGGCCGGGCCGCAGCGCGGTGGTGCCCACCCCGAGGTGGGTGGTGACGCCCAGCTCCTCGACGTAACGCCGCAGCATCGCGCCGCCCGCCTCGTCGACCTGCACCGGCATCAGCCGGGGGGCGAACTCCACCACGTGGGTGCGCAGCCCCAGCAGCCGCAGCGCGTTGGCGGCCTCCAGACCGAGCAGGCCGCCGCCGATCACCGCCCCGGTCACCCGGCCCCGGGCGTGCTCCCGGATCGCCTCCAGGTCGTCCAGGGTGCGGTAGACGAAGACGCCCGGCAGGTCCGTGCCGGCCACCGGCGGGACGAACGGGTACGACCCGGTGGCCAGCACCAGCGCGTCGTACGGGTGCTCCCCGGTCGCGGTGGTCACCACCCGCCGGTCCCGGTCGATCCCGGTGACCGGCTCGCCGAGGTGCAGCCGCACCCCCTCGTCGGGGGTGTGCAGGTTGAGCTCCTCGGCGGACACCCCGTCGAAGAACGCCGACAGTCGCACCCGGTCGTACGCCGGGCGGGGTTCCTCGGCGAGCACCGTCACCTGCCAGCGCCGGTCGTGGTCGCGGGCGCGCAGCGCCTCGACGAACCGTTGGCCGACCATGCCGTTGCCGACGACGACCAATCGTCCACCGGTCATCGGGTCACCTCCTCGTGGTGTCATCACGGTCATCGGGTCGTCCCCACCGAGTCCACCTCGGACAGCCAGCCGACGATGCCCTCGACGGCCTGCCGGCAGCCTCCGCAGCCGGTCCCGGCCCGGGTCGCGGCGACCACCGCGTCGACGGTCCGGGCGCCGGAGCGCCAGCAGCGCACCAGGGTGCCCTTGTCGACGTCGTTGCACTGGCAGACGGTCACCGCGTCCGGCATCAGCGCCGGGGAGGCGGCGGGTGTCGCGGGGGCGCTGCCGAGCGACCGGCCGAGCAGCAGCGCCCGCCGGTCGGTGGGGACCGGGGCGCCCCGGTCGAAGAGCTGCACGACCGTGCCGACGGCCGGGTTGTCACCGAGCAGGATCGCCCCGGTCAGCCGGTCGTGGTGGATGCGCAGCCGGGCGTACGTTCCGCGGGCCGGGTCGGCGAAGGTCAACTCCTCGCCGGGGCCGCCCGTCGGGTCGCCCATCGCGGCCAGGTCGATCCCGGCGGCCTTGAGCCGGGTCACCACCGGGCGGGGCCGGTAGCGGGCCGCCGGGTCCTCGCCGGTGAGCAGCCGGGCCACCACCCGGGCCTGTGCCCAGGCGGGTGCGACGAGCCCGGTCGGGCCGCCGGTGCGGGCGCAGTCGCCGATCGCCGAGATCGACTCGTCGTCGGTGCGTAGCCGGTCGTCGACCAGCACCCCCCGGTCGACGGCCAGCCCGGCGGCGGTGGCGAGGTCGGTGTCGGGGCGCACCCCGCAGGAGAGCACCAGCAGGTCGGCGTGCAGGGTGGTGCCGTCGGCCAGGTCGAGGCGGACCCCGTCGTCGTCGGTGGCCAACCCGGTCGCCGGCACCCCCCGTCGGGTGGTGACGCCGAGCGTGGCGAGCGTGGCGGCGAGCACCTCCCCGGCGGCCGGGTCGAGCTGGCGTTCCATCAGGTGCGGGTGGGGGTGCACCACGGTCACCGCCAACCCCCGGGCGGCCAGGCCGCGCGCCGCTTCCAGGCCGAGCAGCCCACCGCCGAGCACCAGCGCGGTGCGGGCGGTGCGGGCGGTGGCGAGGATGCGGCGGCAGTCGGCCAGGGTGCGGAAGACGGCGACCCGGGGTGGTAGGGCGGCCGGGTCGAGGCCGGGCAGCGGGGGCACCACGGCCCGGCTGCCGGTGGCGAGGACCAGGTGGTCGTAGTCGATCCGGTCGCCGTCGGTGGTGTGCACCGTCCGGGTGGCCCGGTGGATCGCGGCGGCCACCACCCCGGTCCGCACGTCGGTGCCCTGCCCGGCGACCTCGGCCAGCTCGACGTCGGGCTCGTCGACCTTGCCGGCCAGCAGCGTGGAGAGCATGATCCGGTTGTACGCCCGGTGCGGTTCCGCCCCGAGCACGGTGACCTTCCGGTCGCCGTTGCGGGCGTGCAGCTCGGTGGCGAGCCGGGCGCCGGCCATCCCGTATCCGACGATCACGATCTGCCCGGTCATGCCCGCTCCACCCGGACCGCGCAGATCTTGAACTCGGGCATCCCGGAGACCGGGTCGAGGGCGTCGTTGGTGACCGAGTTGGCGCGCGCCGCCCCGGGCCAGTGGAACGGGGCGAAGACGGTGTCGGGTCGGATGGTCGGGCTGAGCCGGGCCGGTGCCCGCAGCTCACCCCGGCGGGAGGCGACCCGGACCTCGTCGCCCTCGGCCACCCCGAGCCGGTCGGCCAGGTCGGGGTGCAGCTCGACGAAGCCGTGCGGGGCGGCCCGGTGCAGCGCGGCCACCCGCCGGGTCTGCGCGCCGGACTGGTACTGGGCCAGCACCCGCCCGGTGGTGAAGTGCAGCGGGTAGTCGGCGCAGACCTCCTCGGCCGCCGGCCGGTGCTGCACGGCGTGGAACCGGGCCCGGCCGCTGGGGGTGGGGAAGGTGTCGGCGAAGAGCCGGGGGGAGTCCGGCCCGTCCGGGTCGGGGCACGGCCAGAAGACCCCGTCGGCGGATTCGATCCGGTCCCAGCTGACCCCGGCGTAGTCGGCGACGCCCCCGGCGGAGGCCCGCCGCAGCTCGGCGAAGACGACCCTCGGGTCGGTCGGGAACCGGTCCGGCGCGGTACGCGGGGCCGGGACGTGGTCCGGAGGGGTGCGCGGGGCCGGGACGGTGGGCCGGGTGGTCGTCGGGGTGGTCGGGGCCGGGCCGTCCGGCGTCGTCGCCGGGACCGGTGCGTCGTCGAGGCGGGCCGCGAGCTCGGCGAGGACGGTCAGGTCGGTGCGGACGCCGGGGGGCGGTGGGCGCAGCGCCCGGCGGCGCAGCACCCGACCCTCCAGGTTGGTCATCGTGCCGTCCTCCTCGGCCCACTGGGCCACCGGCAGCACCACGTCGGCCAGCTCGGCCGTCTCGGAGCGCAGGAAGTCGGCCACCACCAGCAGGTCCAGCCCGCGCAGCCGGGACTCGACCCGGGCCGCCCGGGGCGCGGAGACCACCGGGTTGGAGCCGAAGACCAGCAGTGCCCGGGGGCCGTCGGGGGTGCCGAGCGAGTCGAGCAGTTGGTAGGCCGGCACCCCGGGGCCGGGCAGTTCGGCGGGGTCGACTCCCCAGACCCCGGCGACGTGGGCGCGGGCCGCCGGGTCGTCGATCTTGCGGTAGCCGGGGAGCTGGTCGGACTTCTGGCCGTGCTCGCGTCCACCCTGGCCGTTGCCCTGACCGGTGAGGCAGCCGTAGCCGGAGTGGGGGCGGCCGGGCAGGCCGAGGGCGAGGGCGAGATTGACGTACGCGCTGACGGTGTCGACGCCCTTGGCGTGCTGTTCGGCGCCCCGGGCGGTGAGGATCATCGCCGAGTCGGCGGTGCCGAGCGCGCGGGCGGTCGCCTCCAGGTCGGCCACCGGCACCCCGGAGAGCCGTTCCACCTCGGCCGGCCAGTACCCCGCGACGGTACGGCGTACCGCGTCGAAGCCCTCGGTGCGGGTGGCGACGTACTCCCGGTCGATCAGCCCTTCGGTGAGCGCGATGTGCAGCAGCGCGTTGGCGACCGCGAGATCGGTGCCGGGCAGCGGTTGCAGGTGCAGGTCGGCCTGGCGGGCGGTGGCGGTGAGCCGGGGGTCGACCACGATCAGCCGGCCGCCCCGGGCCCGCTGGTCGGTCACGTGGCGCATCAGCGGCGGCATGGTCTCGGCCGGGTTCGCCCCGACCAGCAGCAGGGTTCCGGTGCGGCCCAGGTCGGTCAGCGGGAACGGCAGCCCCCGGTCGACGCCGAAGGCGCGCAGTCCGGCCGCCGCGGCGGAGGACATGCACCACCGGCCGTTGTAGTCGATGTGCCGGGTCCGCAGCGCCACCCGGGCGAACTTGCCGAGGGCGTACGCCTTCTCGTTGGTGAGCCCGCCGCCGCCGAAGACCGCGACCGCGTCCCGGCCGTGGGCCCGCTGGATGGTGCGCAGCCCGTCGGCGATCCGGTCCAGCGCGACGTCCCAGCTGGCCGGGCGCAGCGTGCCGGACGGGTCGCGGACCAGCGGGGTGGTCAACCGGTCGGGGTGGTCGAGCAGTTCGGCGGCGGTCCAGCCCTTCTGGCACAGCCCGCCGCGGTTGGTGGGGAACTCCCGGGGCCGGACCTCGATCCGGCCGTCGGTGTCCCGCAGGATCATGCCGCACTGGAGCGCGCAGTACGGGCAGTGCGTTTCCGTCTCCCGGGGCGGGGGCCCCGTTCGTGTCGCGGCGCGTGCACCGTCTGTCATGTCCGCAAAGCGTGCCGCCGGGCGGTTTCCGACCGGGGTCCCTTCTGTTTCGGTCCTGTCAAGAGCGGTTCACACCGCACGGGGGCAGGGGGCCGGTCGGTGGGGTCTATAATGTGAGACAAGTTTCTTAATATGTGAGAGGGGTGGATCGTGGACGTGACGGCGGCCTTCGATGCGGTGGCAGGTTCCTACGACGGGGCCCGCCGTCGGCTCGTCCCCTGCTTCGACGACTTCTACGGCACCGCCGTCGAGGTGGCCGCCCCACCGCTGCGGGCCGCGCTCGCCGCCGGGCGTACCCCCGAGGTGCTCGACCTGGGCGCCGGCACCGGACTGCTCTCCCTGCTGCTCACCGCGGCGCTGCCCGGGGTGCGGGTGACCCTGGTCGACGGGGCCGCGCGGATGCTCGCGGTGGCCGCCGACGGGCTGGCCGCCCGGGGGGTGGCGCACCGGACCGTCGTGGCCGACCTGGCCGACCCGCTCCCCGCCGGCCGCTACGACGCGGTGGTCTCCGCCCTGGCCGTGCACCACCTCGACGACGACGGCAAGCGCGCCCTCTACCGGCGGGCGGCCGACGCGCTCGTCCCCGGCGGGGTGTTCGTCAACGCCGAGCAGGTGGCCGGCCCCACCCCGACCCTGGACCGCCGCTACGACGACGTCTGGCTGGCCCAGATTGCCGCGCGCGGCTCGGACGCCGACGAGATCGCCGCCGCCCGGGAACGGATGCGGCACGACCGCCCGGCGTCGGTGACCGACCAGTGCCGGTGGCTGGTCGACGCCGGCCTGGTCGACGTGGACTGCTTCTACAAGGCGTGGCGGTTCGCGGTCTTCGGCGGTCGCCGTCCCGCCTGACCCGGACCCCTGCGGCGGGCGGGCCGGGCGATGGCACCCGGCGGTTTGTCGGGTTGGTCGAGGTGGGCGAACGGAACGACCGGCGGTCATACCAGGAGTAGGATCGCAGGCATGACTGCCAAGGTGACCCTCTCGTTCTCCGACGAGACGATCGAGGAGGCCCGCCGGTTCGCCAAGCGGGAAGGGCTCTCCCTCTCCGCCTGGATGGACCAGGCCGCCCGGGAGAAGGCGCTGCGGGAGGTCTTCACCGCCCACGCCGAGGCGGTCGGGCGGGCCGGGCTCGACCTGGAGTCCGCCGCCCTCGCCGACGCCCGCGAGGTGGGCATGGTCGCCGACGTGCTCTTCGGCGGTCGCCCGCGTGCTGCGTAGGGGAGAGGTCTGGCGCATCGAGGGCGCCCGGGAACGGCTCGGCCTGGTGATCAGCTCCGACGTCTACAACTCTACCGACGTGCCGATCGTGATCGTCGCCGAGGTGGTCGAGACCGCCCTGCTGCGCGACTCCCCGCTCGCCGTGCCGATGGGTGCCAACGTGGTGATGCCCGACCGGCTGTCGGCGCCGATGAAGAAGTGGTTCACCGAGTGCGTGGACGTCGCCGACACCGAGACCATGCAGCGGGTGGCCCGCGCACTGCGCATCCTCCAGGAGCTGTGACCCGCCCCGGCGGGAGCGGCGACCCAGCGCAACGGTGGGCCCCTCACCACCGGTTCCCGGTCGACGTGCGGTCTCCGTTTCCGGCCCGACCCACGTGGGGCACCGCCGGGAAACCGACCCTGCCTAGCGTCCTGCTCACATCGACGAGGAGGAGTCGCCGTGAGCACGCTCGCCAGCAGCAGTAACGCCGCCGCCGATCCACCGGCCGCCACCACCGACCCGCTGGCCGCCGCCACGGTCGGTCCGCCGGGCGACACCGACGTCCCGCCGACCGCCGACGCGGCTGCCACCGCCGCCGGACCCGACCGGCCCGCCGGGCGGCGGCACCGGATCGACGACTGGCGACCCGAGGACCCGACCTTCTGGCAGACGACCGGAGCGCCGATCGCCCGCCGCAACCTCTGGGTGTCGATCTTCGCCGAGCACGTCGGCTTCTCGGTGTGGAGCCTCTGGTCGGTCACCGTGCTCTTCCTCGGCCCGGCGTACGGCATCGACCCGGCGGGGAAGTTCCTGCTCACCGCCGTACCGGCCGCGCTGGGGGCGGTGCTGCGACTGCCGTACACCCTGGCGGTGGCGCGCTTCGGCGGGCGGAACTGGACCATCGTCAGCGCGCTGCTGCTGCTGGTGCCGGCGGTGCCGATGGCGCTGCTGCTGGAGCCGGGTGTGTCGTACACCACGCTGATGGTGCTGGCCTGCCTGACCGGGGTCGGCGGCGGCAACTTCGCCTCGTCGATGGCGAACATCAACCTGTTCTTCCCGGACCGGCTCAAGGGTCGCGCACTCGGGCTCAACGCCGGGGGCGGCAACCTCGGCGTGCCGGCGGTGCAACTGGTCGGGCTGGCGGTGCTGGCCACCGCCGGGGCCGCGTACCCCCGGCTGGTGCCGGCGGTGTACCTGCCGCTGATCGTGCTGGCCGCGCTCGCCGCCGCCCGCTGGCTGGACAACATCCCGGACGCCCACAACGAACCCGGCGCGTTGCGGGAGGCCGCCCGCGACCGGCACACCTGGGTGATGTCCCTGCTCTACATCGGCACCTTCGGCTCGTTCATCGGTTTCGGCTTCGCCTTCGGCCAGGTGCTCCAGCTCCAGTTCGCCGAGCGGTTCCCCACCCCGGTCGACGCGGCCTGGCTGACCTTCCTCGGGCCGCTGATCGGTTCGTTGATCCGACCGTTCGGCGGTCAGCTCGCCGACCGGCTGGGCGGGGCCCGGGTGACGTTCTGGAACTTCGTCGCGATGGCCGTCGGCGCCGGCCTGGTGCTCTACGCCGCCCGGGAGCAGTCGTTCCCGCTCTACCTCGTCGGGTTCCTGGCGTTGTTCGTCTTCTCCGGCATCGGCAACGGGTCGACCTACAAGATGATCCCGGCGATCTTCCGGGTCCGGGCGGCGGCCGAGGCGGAGCTGACCGGCGACCCGGTCGCGGCGCAGCGCCGGGCCCGGCGACGCTCCGGGGCGCTGATCGGCATCGCCGGGGCGGTCGGCGCCTCGGGCGGGGTGCTGGTGAACGTGGCCTTCCGGCAGTCGTTCCTCACCTCGGGCAACGCGGACGCCGCCTACCTGGCCTTCATCGGCTGGTACGCGCTCTGCTTCGTGGTGACCTGGGTGGTCTACCTGCGGCCCGGCCCGGGTAAGCTGATCGGCGTGTGACCCTGGTCATCCGCCGAAACCGCAGGCCACGCCGGCCGACCCCCCGTTTTGACCAGCAGACCGGGCGCCGGGTATCGTTGCCTGCTGTTGTACGACATCCAGAGGCGTGCCGCTCAGGTACGCTTGGTCGTTCGTGCGCGCTGGTCCGGCCGGGAAGCCTCTGGTCACCTCGGCGCGCGACCCCAGACCGACGACGAGACAAGGTAGACCTGTGCGTACGTACAGCCCGAAGCCGGGTGAGATCGAGCGTCAGTGGCACGTTATCGACGCCTCTGATGTCGTGCTGGGCCGCCTGGCCACCCACGCCGCCACGCTGCTGCGCGGCAAGCACAAGCCGACTTTCGCGCCGCACGTCGACACGGGCGACTTCGTCGTCATCGTGAACGCGGGCAAGGTGGCGCTGACCGGCAACAAGCGGCAGACCAAGGTCGCCTACCGGCACTCCGGTTACCCGGGCGGCCTCAAGCAGATCGGCTACGAGGAGCTGCTGACCAAGCGGCCCGAGCGGGCCATCGAGCTGGCCGTGAAGGGGATGCTCCCGCACAACAAGCTCGGCCGTCAGCTGATCAAGAAGCTGAAGGTCTACGCCGGTGCCGAGCACCCGCACCTGGCGCAGCAGCCGGTGCCGTTCGAGATCAAGCAGATCGCGCAGTGAGCGAGGGCGAAGGAAACAGCATGACCGACATCACCGAGACCGAGGTTGCCCCGGAAGCCCCTGAGGCCACCGAGGCGCCCGCGCCCGTCGCCCGCGCGCCTCGTGGTGACCGGCCGATCCAGACCGTGGGCCGCCGCAAGGAGGCCATCGTCCGGGTCCGTATCGTCCCCGGCACCGGCAAGATCACCTGCAACGGCCAGGAGCTCGAGTCGTACTTCCCGAGCAAGGTGCACCAGCAGCTCATCAAGGACCCGCTGGTCACCGCCGAGAAGCTGGAGCAGTTCGACGTCATCGCCAACCTGCGTGGCGGCGGCACCACCGGCCAGGCCGGGGCGCTGCGGCTGGGCATCGCCCGTGCGCTGATCGTCAACGAGCCGGACGACCGCCCGGCGCTGAAGAAGGCCGGCTTCCTGACCCGGGACGCCCGGGTCAAGGAGAGCAAGAAGTACGGTCTCAAGAAGGCCCGTAAGGCGCCTCAGTACTCGAAGCGCTGATCACCACCAGCGCGTTGTACTTCTGACGGACGGCCGGGTCCGCCTCCTCTCCACGGGGAGGTGGCCCGGCCGTTTCCGTTTCTCCACTCATCGCAGGTGCACCGGAGGTTCGCGGGTATGGGGCGGTTGTTCGGCACGGACGGCGTACGCGGGCGGGCGAACGTGGATCTCACCCCGGAGTTGGCGCTCGCGGTGGCGGTGGCCGCCGCGCACACGCTGGCCGAGTCGGACCGCAGCCACCCGCCCCTGGCGGTGGTCGGGCGGGACACCCGGGCCAGCGGCGAGATGCTGGAGGCCGCCGTGGTCGCCGGGCTCACCAGCGCCGGGGCCAGCGTGGTCCGGGTCGGCGTGCTGCCCACCCCGGCCGTGGCGTTCCTGACCGCCGAGGCCAAGGCCGACCTGGGCGTGATGCTGTCCGCCTCGCACAACCCGATGCCGGACAACGGGATCAAGCTGTTCGCCGCCGGTGGGCACAAGCTGCCCGACGAGATCGAGTTGCGGATCGAGGCGGCCGTCGAGGCGAACGCCACCACCGCCTGGGACCGTCCGGTCGGCGCGGGGGTCGGCCGGGTGCACGACCTGCTCGACGGTGCCGACCACTACGTGCAGCACCTCGTCGGTACCGTGCCGCACCCTCTCGACGGCATCAAGGTCGTGGTCGACTGCGCCAACGGCGCAGCCGCCGAGGTCGCCCCGGTGGCCTACCGGGAGGCCGGCGCCGAGGTCATCGCGATCCACGCCGAACCGGACGGCCTCAACATCAACGACGAGTGCGGCTCCAACCACCTCGACAGCCTGCGGGCCGCCGTGGTCGAGCACGGCGCACACCTGGGCCTCGCCCACGACGGCGACGCCGACCGCTGCGTGGCGGTCGACGCCACCGGCACGGAGGTCGACGGCGACGAACTGATGGCGATCCTCGCGCTGGCCCTGCGCGACGCCGGTGAGCTGACCCAGGACACCCTGGTCGCCACCGTGATGAGCAACCTCGGCCTGCGGCTGGCCATGTCCGCGCAGGGCATCCGGCTGGTCGAGACCAAGGTCGGCGACCGGTACGTGCTGGAGGAGCTGCGCGCCTCCGGCCTCGCCCTCGGCGGCGAGCAGAGCGGCCACCTCGTCATGCCCGCGCACGCCACCACCGGCGACGGGGTCCTCACCGGCCTGCACCTGATGGCCCGGATGGCCGCCACCGGCCGGTCCCTGGCCGAGTTGGCCTCGGTGGTCACCAAGCTGCCGCAGGTGCTGATCAACGTGCCGGTCGGCGACCGCACCGCCGGTGCCACCGCACCCACCGTCAAGGCCGAGGTCGAACGGGCCGAGGCGGAGTTGGGGGAGACCGGCCGGGTGCTGCTACGGCCGTCGGGCACCGAACCGTTGGTCCGGGTGATGGTCGAGGCCGGCACCGAGGAGACCGCCCGGTCGGTGGCCGAACGGATCGCCGCCCAGGTCAGCGCCGCCAGCCCCGCCAACTGACCGTCCCCGTTCCGGGCGGGTCCCGCCTGGTCCACCCCTCGTTGTGCTGCCGACGTCGCCGGTGGGCCCGGGGAGCGCCCCCGGTGGCTGCCCCACCGCGTGCCCACCGGTTGTGCCGGTGCCGGCTGACCCTGCTGGCGGGCGCGACGATGCCGGCCCGCGCGGGTGGTCAGCGGGCGTCGGACGCCTGTCCCGCGCGGGTGGTCAGCGGGGGTCGGACAGGGCGCGTAGCCGGGCGACCGCCTCGGTCAGCACCTCGGGACGCTTGCAGAAGGCGAACCGGACCAACCGCCGGCCGGCCTCCGCGTCGTCGTAGAAGACCTGGGTGGGCACCGCCACCACACCGCAGCGTTCCGGCAGGGACCGGCAGAACTCCAACCCGTCCCGACCGCCGAGGCCGGTGATGTCGGCGGTGACGAAGTACGTCCCCTCCGGGGTGAGCACCGCGAAACCGGCGTCGGTCAGGCCACCGATCAGCAGGTCCCGCTGCCGTTGGAGGCTGTCACGGAAACCGGTGTAGTAGTCGTCGGGCAGGGCCAGCGCCACGGCGACCGCCGGTTGCAGCGGTGCCGCGTTGACGAAGGTGAGGAACTGCTTGACCCGCAGCACCGCCGACACCAGCGGGGCGGGGCCACTGACCCAGCCCACCTTCCAGCCGGTGCAGGAGAACGTCTTGCCGGCCGACGAGATGCGCAGGGTGCGTTCCCACATCCCCGGCAGGGTGGCCAGCGGCAGGTGCGCGGCGGAGGCGTCGGTGAAGACGAGGTGCTCGTACACCTCGTCGGTGACCGCGTACACGTCGTGCTCCCGGCAGAGGTCGGCGAGCAGGGCCAGCTCCGGCGCGGTGAACACCTTCCCGGTCGGGTTGTGCGGGGAGTTCAGCAGCACCAGCCGGGTACGCGGCCCGAACGCAGCCCGCAGCTCGGCGGGGTCGAGGGCGTACCGGCCGTCGTCGCCGGGGCGCAGCGTCACCGGCCGTCGTACCGCCCCGGCGAGGGCGATCGACGCCGCGTACGAGTCGTAGTAGGGCTCGAAGCAGATCACCTCGTCGCCCGGCTCGCAGAGCGCGAGGATGCTCGCGGCGATCGCCTCGGTGGCCCCGGCGGTGACGATCACCTCGCCGTCCGGGTCGTAGTCCAGCGCCCAGAACCGCCGTTGGTGCGCGGCGACGGCAGCGCGCAGGGCGGGAATGCCGGGGCCCGGCGGGTACTGGTTGTGCCCGGAGCGCAGCGCCTCGGCGGCGGCGGCCAGCATCTCCGGCGGCCCGTCGGTGTCCGGGAAGCCCTGGCCCAGGTTGACCGCACCGGTCCGGACGGCGAGCGCGGACATCTCCGCGAACACCGTCGTCCCGAACGGACGCATCCGGGTCACCAGCGGGTCCACATCGGTCGACGTCGTCACGCCCGTCAGCCTACGGCCCCCGACCACCCCTGCCACCGGGTCCGGTCGCCGCCTTTCTTCCCCCGACGGGGTCTTTCCCTGGTCCGGCGGGTCAGCGGACCCGGTTGGCGTGGCACTGCACCTGCCAGTCGTCCGGGCCGGCCACGTCGGTGACCCGGGGTCGGGTGCCGACGGTGGTGGTGCACCGGAACCCGCCCGGGTTGCCGCCGGAGCGGGTGGCGCTGACCAGCACCCGGTTCGGATCGTCGACACGCAGCGTCATCCGCCAGGGCAGCCGCACCTTGTCCTGTCGGATGAAGTAGCCGTCCCCGTCATAGAACTGGAGGTCGACGGAGCCGGTCCCGGTCACCTCGTACGTCACCGGGTACCGGCCGGGGCCGTCGGCCGGCGCGGTGGCGGGCGCGGGCGGCTGGAGCGGCTGCGGCGGGCTCCAGCTCGGCTCGGGTTCGTCGTCGTAGTAACCGTTGTCGTAGGGCTCCGCGGTTGCCGCGTCCGGCCCGGAGCTGCCCAGCAGGCGACCTCCCCCGCAGAAGCAGGCGCAGACGACGAGGACGAGCACCACGACCACGGCGGCAACGATGCCCACCACCGCACCGGTGCCGGTGGAGCTCCGCCCGCCCGGCGACGGGTGGGCTGGATAGGCGAACGGCGGCGGATACCCCGGCGGTGGCCAGCCGGGACCGGGTGGCCCGCCCGGCATTCCCGGGGTCGTGCCGGGCCACCCGGTGGGCGGGCCGCCGGGCAGCCCGGGGGCCGCGCCGGGCCAACCGGTGGGTCCGGGGGCCGGACCGGGCCAGCCGGTGGGTCCCGGCGTCGGACCGGGCCAACCGGTGGGCGGGGGTGTGCCGGGCCAGCCGGGAGCGGGTGCGCCGGCAGGGTCGATCGGCGGGTCGGGAGGGACCGGCCCGGCGGGCGGGCTGCCGGCAGTCGGACCGCCGGGCCACGGGTCGGGGGCCGCCCAGGGCTGCGGGACCGCGAACGGGTCCGGTGGAGTCCAGGGGGAAGGGCCGGGCGACGGGTCGTTGGACGCCGCCGGGGGCGGGTCGCTGGGCGGGGGCGGGGGATCGCTGGGGGGTGGCGCGTCGGACATGGCGGCTCCGGGACGGAAGTGGAGGAAAGGGGCGAGCGGGCCGTCCCAGGGACGTTCCAGGGGTCGCCGAGAGACTCTCGTACCGCCGGGCCACTCGCAACCCCGTCCGGTCGGCCGGGTGCGCCGGTAGTCCGATTGCCGCCCGTCACCGACCGATCGCTCAAATTCGGTGATTGATTACCCGACTTCCGCGCACGCGAGGTGAGCAAAACTGGGTTAGGCTGCGAACCATGTGTGGAATCGTGGGTTACGCCGGCGCACGTCCGGCGCTCGGCATCGTGCTCGACGGATTGCGGCGGCTGGAATACCGGGGCTACGACTCGGCCGGGGTCGCGATCGTCTGCGACGACGAGCTGCTCACCGAGAAGAAGGCCGGCAAGCTGGCCAACCTGGAGAAGGTCCTGTCCGAGCGGGCCGCCACCAACCCGGACGACTGCGCCGCCAGCCCGGTCGGCATCGGCGACGGCACCACCGGCATCGGGCACACCCGGTGGGCCACCCACGGCGGCCCGACCGACCGTAACGCCCATCCGCACCTGGCCCCCGACGGCCGGGTCGCCGTGATCCACAACGGCATCATCGAGAACTTCGCCAAGCTCCGCGCCGAGCTGGAGGACGACGGCGTCCAGTTCACCAGCGACACCGACACCGAGTGTGCCGCCCATCTGCTCTCCCACGCGCTCGCCGAGTTGCGGGCGGCCGGCGGGACCGACAGCCCGCAACTGCTCGCCGCCGCGATGCGGGTGGTGTGCCGGCGGTTGGAGGGCGCGTTCACCCTGCTCGCCGTCGACGCCGCCATTCCGGGTGCGGTGGTCGGCGCCCGGCGCAACTCGCCGCTGGTGGTGGGCCGGGGCGAGGGGGAGAACTACCTGGCCAGTGACGTGGCGGCGTTCATCGAGCACACCCGCGAGGCGGTCGAGCTGGGGCAGGACCAACTCGTCCTGATCACCGCCGACGGCATCGAGATCACCGACTTCGACGGTCAGCCGGCCACCGGCAAGGACTTCCACATCGACTGGGACTCCTCGGCCGCCGAGAAGGGCGGCTACGACTGGTTCATGCTCAAGGAGATCGAGGAGCAGCCGCAGGCCATCGCGGACACCCTGCTCGGCCGGCTCACCGAGACCGGCGAGATCGCCCTCGACGAGGTGCGCCTCAGCGACCAGGACCTGCGCGACGTCGACAAGATCTTCATCGTCGCCTGCGGCACCGCCTACCACTCCGGCATGGTCGCCAAGTACGCCATCGAGCACTGGACCCGGATCCCCTGTGAGGTGGAGCTGGCCAGCGAGTTCCGCTACCGCGACCCGGTGCTCGACCGGTCCACCCTGATCGTGGTGATCTCGCAGTCCGGCGAGACGATGGACACCCTGATGGCGCTGCGGCACGCCAAGGAGCAGAAGGCCCGGGTGCTGGCCATCTGCAACACCAACGGCTCCACCATCCCGCGCGAGTCCGACGCGGTGCTCTACACCCACGGCGGCCCGGAGATCGCCGTCGCCTCCACCAAGGCGTTCCTCACCCAGCTGGTCGCCTGCTATCTGATCGGGCTGCACCTGGCCCAGGTACGCGGGATCAAGTTCGCCGACGAGGTCGGCGCGGTGGTGGCCCAGCTCCAGGAGATGCCGGGCAAGCTGCGGGAGCTGCTGGGCCGGATCGAGCCGGTGCGGGAGCTGGCCCGGGAACTGAAGTCCGAGCCGACGGTGCTGTTCATCGGTCGGCACGTCGGCTACCCGGTGGCCCTGGAGGGTGCGCTCAAGCTCAAGGAGCTGGCGTACATGCACGCCGAGGGGTTCGCCGCCGGTGAGCTGAAGCACGGGCCGATCGCCCTGATCGACCAGGGCACCCCGGTGATCTGCGTGGTGCCGTCCCCGGTCGGCCGGGGCATGCTGCACGACAAGATCGTCTCCAACATCCAGGAGGTCCGGGCCCGGGGTGCGCGGACCATCGTGATCGCCGAGGAGGGCGACGAGGCGGTGGTGCGTTACGCCGACCACCTGATCTATGTGCCGCGTACGCCGACCCTGCTCGCACCGCTGGTCACCACCGTGCCGTTGCAGGTGTTCGCGGCCGAGATCGCCGCTGCCCGGGGCCACGACGTCGACCAGCCGCGCAACCTGGCGAAGTCGGTCACCGTCGAGTAGGTGACCCCGCGCCACCGACGGTGGCCCGGTCACCGGCCGAGCACGATCCGGGCCATCCCGTCCAGAGCCGGGTTGCCGGGCTCCCAGTAGCCGGTGTGGCCGTACCGGCCGCTGGGGAAGGTCCGGCCACCGAAACCCGGATCGCTCGGGTCGTGCCCGAACCACAGTTGGTGGTCGTCGGGGCGTAGCAGGGAGGCGGTGCTGGCCAGCGGCGAGGCGGCCAGCACCGCCCGGCCGGCCAGCTCCCGGGGCGGCTCGACCAGCCTGATCACGTCGTCGCCGGCGGTGCTCGACCAGACCTGCTGCGGTGGCAGGCCGAGCGCCCCGGCCCGGTCCACCCCCACTCCGGGTGAGCCGACGAAGGCCAGCGCGTCGGCGGCCAGCCCGTGGTCCCGGGCGGCGCTGCCCACCACCAGTGAGCCGTAACTGTGCCCGAGCACAGTCTGCCGGGCCGGGGGCCCGTCGTGGGTGGCGCGCAACCCTTCCTGGAAACGGTGCAGCGCCGGACCGGCGTCCCGGGCCTGGGTCGACGAGGACGCCTCGGGCAGGAAGTCGGGGGCGTCGTAGTCCAGCCAGAGCACCGCCGCCGTCTCCGCACCGGGGGCGATGGCGGCGCACCTGGCCTGCACCCGGGCGGCCCGGCCCAGCTCACCGGGGACGTCGGCGAGGTCGCTGGTCATCCCCGGCACGTAGGTGAGCACCCGGCCGGCCCGGTCCGGATTGCCCAGCGCGACGATCGCCCGGCCGTCACCGCGCGGGTCGAGCCCGAGCAGGTAGGCCCGGGGCGGTGAGGTGGCGGCCAGCCGACCGGCGAGCCCGTCCAGGACGGCCAACGCCGCATCGATCCGCCGCCGACCGCGCCCGCCCGGCGTCGCCCGGCGGGCGGTCAGCAGCGCCTCCCGGTGGCCGGCCAGCAGCAGCCGGTTCGCCTGGTCCCGGGCCGAGGTCGGCACCCCGTCGCGCGGGCCGATCCGGGTCGGCTCGTGCAGCACCAGCCAGCGCCGCTGGGCCGGGGTGAGGGTGGCCCACCAGGCCCGGACCGTCGCCGCAGTGGCGTCGTCGGCCGGTCGGCCCGGTGGTGGCCGCTCGACCCAGCCGGTGCGGGCCGCTCCGGACAGCTCGGCCAGCCGGGAGGCCGCCTCCCGGTCGGCCGCGTCGGCCAGCGCGAGCGCCTCCCGCAGCGCCGCCGCCACCTGCCCCACCGCCACGGGCGAGCCCACCCCGCCACCCCCGCCGCCGCCTGCGCCCGCCGCCCCGTTGCCGCCCCCGGCACCCGCGCCGCCGCCGGCGGCGCTCCCACCGGCGCGGGGGTCCGGGGCCGGACCACGGGCCTGGCCCCCCGCGCCGACGCCACCGCCCGTCGGAGAAGGGCGGGCACCCACCCCGACCGGGAGCTCACCCGCCTCGGGGCCGCGCCAGAGCAGGGGTGCCGCCCGGACGCCGCCGTGCCGGTCCACCGCCACGCCGGTGCGGTCGGCCAGCGCCACCGCCTCGGCGAGCCGGGCCTTCGCCACCCGGAGCCGACCGGCGAACTCGGCGAGCACCTGGTCGACCTCGACCAGCGCCGGCAGGATGGTGGCCAGTTCCGACCGGAGCCCGTCGAGCCGCCCACCGGCCGCTGTCGCCGCCCCGCCGGACCAGCCCGCCCGCAACGCCGCGGCCCGGTCGGCCAGCCCGGCCCGTCGCCGCCCGACCGGTGCGTCCACCCCGCGCCAGGCCACCCCCGCCGCGTCCCAGTCACCCGGGGAGGCGGACCAGAGTTGGGCGTACCCGATCATCGGGGTCGGCCGACCAGTCGCCCGGCGGCCCGGTCGTCGGCCGCCGTGTACGCCTCGGCGGCGGCGCGCAGGGCCGCGCCGGCCTCCGCCACCCGGACGCCGAGCGCCCCGTGCCACGCGTGCACCGCCGACTCCAGCCCGGCCAGGGCGGAGCCGGCCCGCCACCCCGGTGCGGACAGCACCAGGCCGGGTCGGCCCGCCAACCCCTGGGCCAGCGCGTACGCCTCGTCGGCCAACCCACCGGCCGCCACCCGCAGCACCGACAGGTCGACCTCCACCGGCTCGTTCGTCACCCGCCCGCCTCCTCCACCCCCGTGGTCGGTCCCGCCGCCCGACTGCCGCACCGACGCTAGGTGGACGGGCAACCGGTGGACCTGCCCTGTGGACGACGGGCGGCGGTCGTACCCCCGGGTTGTCCACAGGTCTTGCCCGGGGCGTCACCGGTGGCTAATCTGCCGCCCGGCCGCCGGTAGGGTGATCTCGGCCACGACGGAGCCGGGACGTGGGTCGAACCGGCCGTCCCTCCGCGACGGGACACCGTGGCCGGGAAGACGGCCGGCGGCAGGGACGGGGACGGCATGAGACCGGTGTGGCGGGTGTCGGACGTACGTGCGGCGGAGGCCGGCCTGATGGCCACCCTCCCGCCCGGGACGCTGATGCAGCGGGCGGCGGCCGGGCTGGCCCGGCGTTGCGCCCTGCTGCTCGCCGGCCGGGGCGGGGTCTACGGCGCGCGGGTGCTGGTGCTGGCCGGTTCCGGCGACAACGGCGGCGACGCGCTGTACGCGGGCGAGCGGCTGGCCCGGCGCGGCGCGCAGGTCGCCGTGCTGGCCACCGCCCCCGGCCGGACGCACGCCGACGGGCTGGCGGCGCTGCGGGCCGCCGGTGGCCGGCTGGTCGACGCCCCACCGCCCACCGTCGACCTGGTGCTCGACGGGATCGTCGGGATCGGGGGCAGCGGTGGGCTGCGGCAGGCCGCTGACGACCTCGTCGCCGGCCTGCCCGCGCTGCGGGGACGCGACGGCGGCCGGGCCACGGTCGTCGCGGTGGACGTGCCCAGCGGGGTGGCGGTGGACACCGGGGACGTGCCGACGGACGGGTCCGGTCGGCCCCGCGCCGTCCGGGCCGACGTGACGGTGGCGTTCGGAGCGCTCAAACCCGCCCTGGTGGTCGGCCCGGCGGCCCCGCTCGCCGGTCAGGTCGAGCTGGTCGACATCGGGCTCGGGCCGTGGTTGCGCGGCACCCCCGCATCGTGGGTGACCGAATGGTCGGACGTGCGCGACTGGTGGCCCCGCACCGGGGCGTCCTCGGAGAAGTACAGCCGGGGCGTGGTCGGGGTGGCCACCGGGTCGCGGACCTACCCGGGGGCGGCGGTGCTCTCGGTGGGTGGCGCGCTGGCCGGCCCCACCGGGCTGGTCCGGTACGCCGGTGGCGCCCGGGGCGAGGTGGTCCGGCAGCACCCGTCGGTGATCGCCACCGACCGGGTCGCCGGGGCCGGCCGGGTGCAGACCTGGGTCTGCGGCTCCGGCCTGGGCACCGACGAGCAGGCCGGGGCGGAGCTGCGCGCGGTGCTGGCCGCGCCGGTGCCGGTGGTGCTCGACGCCGACGCGTTGACCCTGCTGGTGGACGGTTCGCTCGCCGGCCGGCTGCGTAACCGGGACGCCCCGATCGTGGTCACCCCGCACGACCGGGAGTTCCGCCGGCTCTCCGGGGAGGAGCCGGGGGCCGACCGGGTCGCCGCCGCGCTGCGGCTGGCCGCCTGGATGAACGCGACGGTGCTGCTCAAGGGGGACCGCACGGTCGTCGGCACGCCCGACGGCCGGGCGTACGTCAACCCGACCGGCAGCCCCGCGCTGGCCACCGGGGGCACCGGGGACGTGCTGGCCGGGTTGCTCGGTTCGCTGCTCGCCGCCGGGCTGGCCCCGGAACGGGCGGCGGTCGTCGCGGCGTACCTGCACGGGCTGGCCGGTCGGGAGGCGGCCCGGGGTGGCCCGGTGACCGCGCCGGACGTGGTGGCCGCGTTGCGCCCGGTGGTGGCCCCGCTGCTCTGACCGGCCCGGGTCGGCGTCCACCGGCCGGTGATCAGCGACGCCAGTAGGCTGGGCGCATGTGGCAGGCCGAGGTACGCGTCGATCTGGACGCGATCCGTGCAAACGTGACCCGACTCCGGTCGGGCACCAGCGCCGAGCTGATGGCGGTGGTGAAGGGCGACGGGTACGGCCACGGCATGGTCCCGTCGGCGCGGGCCGCGCTCGACGCGGGGGCGGACTGGCTGGGGGTGTGCACCCTCGACGAGGCGTTGACCCTGCGCCGGGCCGGGATCACCGTGCCGGTGCTGGCCTGGCTGCTCGACCCGGGGCTGCCCCTGCACGAGGGGGTGGCGGCCGGGGTGGACCTGGCCGCCGCGAGCCTGTCCCAGCTCGACGAGATGGTCGCGGCGGGCCGGGCCGCCGACCGGCCCGCCCGGCTGCACCTCAAGATCGATACCGGCCTGTCCCGGGGTGGCGCCACCGTCGCCGACTGGCCGACCCTGCTGGAGGCCGCCGCGAAGGCCCAGGCCGACGGCCTGGTCGAGGTCGTCGGCGTGTGGAGCCACTTCGTGTACGCGGACTCGCCCGGCCACCCCACCACCGACCGGCAGCTGGCGGTGTTCCACGAGGGGCTGGCCATGGTCGACCGGGCCGGCCTGCGCCCGCGTTACCGGCACCTGGCCAACTCGGCGGCCACCCTGACCCGACCCGACACCCACTTCGACCTGGTCCGGCCCGGGATCGCCGTGTACGGGCTGTCACCGATCGCCGGGCAGCAGTTCGGGTTGCGTCGGGCGATGACCGCGCGGGCCCGGGTGATGCTCACCAAACGGGTCCCCGCCGGCACCGGCGTGTCCTACGGGCACACCTACACCACCGAGGGGGAGGCGAACCTGGCGGTGGTGCCGCTCGGCTACGCCGACGGGGTGCCCCGGCACGCCTCCAACGTCGGCCCGGTGCAACTCGGCGGGAAACGACGCACCATCTCCGGCCGGGTCTGCATGGACCAGTTCGTGCTCGACTGCGGTGCCGACGAGGTGGCCGCCGGTGACGTGGCGACCCTGTTCGGCAGCGGCGACGACGGGATGCCCACCGCCGACGACTGGGCCGAGGCGGTCGGCACGATCAACTACGAGATCGTCACCCGGTTCGGCGGGGTCCGGGTGCCCCGGATCTACGACGGGGAGCGACCGTGAGCGCGGTCAGCCGGTTCCGGGTGCCCCGGCCGAGGACCGCCGCCGGGAAGGTGGCCGGCGTGGTCGGGGCCGCGGTCGGGGTGGCCGCCGCCGGGCTGGCCGCCGGGGTGGCCACCGAACGCGCCCTGGTCCGCCGGCTCAAGGCCGACCCCGCCGACCCGTACGCGGGGGAGGACTTCGGCGCGCAGCGCTACGACGAGGCGTACCGGCTGGAGTTGCCGGACGGCACCGACATCCACGTCGAGGTGGTCGAGCCGACCCGGCCGGTGCCGGGGCACCCGACGGTGGTGCTGGTGCACGGCTTCTGCCTGGACATGGGGACGTTCCACTTCCAACGTCAACTGCTCGCCGAGCGGGGCGACTACCGGGTCGTCGCGTACGACCAGCCGGGGCACGGCCGGTCGGGTCGGCTGGAGAGCGGCGAGTACGACCTCGCCGCGCTCGGGCACACCCTGCGCCGGGTGATCGACCGGACCGCCCCGGAGGGGCCGTTGGTGCTGGTCGGGCACTCGATGGGCGGGATGACCATCATGGCGTTCGCCGAGGCGTACCCGGAGTTCTTCGGTGACCGGGTGGTCGGCACGGTGCTGATGGCCACGTCGGGCGGGTTGCTCGCCGAGACGAAGCTGGTCGCGCCCGCGCTGCTCGGCCGGGTCGGCTCGCCGGTGCTGTTCATGATGAGCACCACCACCCGGTACGGCGGGCTCGTCATCGACCGGGCCCGGAAGTCCACCTCCAACGTGGCCTGGCTGCTGACCCGCCGGTACGGCTTCGGCACCCCGAAACCGAGCCCGGCCCTGGTGTCGTACGTGGAGCGGATGAACTCCCGCACGTCGGCCGACACGGTGACCCGCTACCTGCGGACCCTGGCCACCCACTCCCGGTTCCCGGCACTGGCCGCGCTGAGCGGCACACCGGTGCTGGTCGTGGTGGGCGACAAGGACATGATCACGCCGGTGGTCCACTCGGACGAGATCGTCCGTCGGCTGCCGCACGCCGAATACCTGAAGATCCGAGACAGCGGGCACGTGGTGATGCTGGAACACGCCGACGAGGTCAACGCCGCGCTGGAACGCTTCCTGGAGGCGCTGTGAACTGGCCCGTCGTCCCTGCGCCGGTCGCCGGCGGACCGGACCGACCCGGGGTGGCCCGGTGACCGTACGCGTCACGCTACCCACGGTCGACGACACGCACGCCTTCGGCCGGCGGCTCGCCGGGGTGCTGCGCGCCGGTGACCTGCTGCTGCTCACCGGCCCGTTGGGGGCCGGCAAGACCGCGCTCACCCAGGGCCTCGGAGCCGGCCTGGGGGTACGCGGCGACGTCACCTCGCCGACCTTCGTGATCGCCCGGGTGCACCGGCCCGACCCGGCACGCGGCGGCACGGTGGCCCTGGTGCACGCCGACGCGTACCGGTTGGGTGACGCGACCGACCCGCGCGCCGAGATCGACGACCTGGACCTCGACGCCTCGGTGGACGACTCGGTGACCGTGGTCGAGTGGGGCGAAGGGCTGGTCGAGCAGCTCGCCGACGCCCACCTGCGGGTCCGTATCGACCGGCGCGACGACGACACCCGGGTGGTCGAGTTGGAGCCGGTGGGCGGGGACTGGTCGCGACGGTTGACCGCGCTGGGCTGACCGGCTCGGGAAGGGCCGCCCTGCGCCGAGGGCTGTCGTACCCGCTGCCTAGAGTGCCGTGGACTTCGTTGTGAAAGGTTGCCGATGCCCGACGACACCCCCACCCTCGACCTGCTGTCGCTGCTGCCGCAGGAGTGGCGTGCCGTGCTCACCCCGCACCTGGACCCGGCCCGGACGGCGGCGCTGGCCGAGTTCGTCGCCCACGAGTACGCCACCCAGACCGTCTTTCCGCCGCTGGACGATCTCTTCTCGGCCTACCGGCTGTGCGGTCCGCAGCAGTGCCGGGTGCTGATCCTCGGCCAGGACCCCTACCACAAGGCGGGGCAGGCGCACGGGTTGAGCTTCAGCGTCCGCGAGGGGGTGTCCGTGCCGCCGTCGTTGCGCAACGTCTTCAAGGAGTTGAGCGAGGACCTCGGTGTGCCCAAGCCGCGCAGCGGCAACCTGGACGGCTGGGCGGCGCAGGGTGTGCTGCTGCTCAACGCGGTGCTCACCGTCCGGCAGGCCAGCCCCGGTTCGCACGCGAACAAGGGGTGGGAGGAGTTCACCGACGCGACGATCCGGGCCCTGGACGCCCGGGACGAGCCGGTGGTCTTCCTGCTCTGGGGCGGCTACGCCCGCAAGAAGGCCGCCCTGGTCACCAACTCCCGGCACGTCGTGCTGGAGGCCGGCCACCCGAGCCCGATGAACCCGCGCGGCTTCCTCGGCAGCCGCCCGTTCAGCGCCACCAACAAGGCCCTCGCCGACGCGGGTGCGCCTCCGATCGACTGGGAGCGCACGGCCGGCTGACCCACGCCGACACCGTCCCACCGCGCGCCGCCGGCTGACGTCGGCGGCGCGCGGTGGCGGCGTTCAGTGGCGGCGATGCGGTGGCCACGTGCGGTGGCTTCGTTTGGTGGCCGCGTGCGGTGGCGGCGTGTGGTGGGGCGGGTGCGGCGCTCGGCATCGTCGGCGCGGTGCTCACCGCCCGGTCCGAGCGGTCGGGCCGATGTCCGGGGTACGCCCGTCGACCGCACGTTGCCGGTGCCGGCGCAGCAACGCGGCGGCCCGCGGGTCGGTCAGCTCCACGGCGACCAGCGGGACCACCCGGTAGCTGCGCTCCCCGTGCCGCACCTCGATGGCCTCCGGGAACTCGTCGCACATCTGGGCGCGGATCTCGCCGTACCGGGTCATCCAGTGGTGCTCACCCGGCTCCTCCGGTTCCAGGTAGAGGCCACCGAACTCACCCCACCTGGCGTTCCAGCGCTGTCCGTAGGCGACGGTCAGCCAGGCGGTGAACCGGGCGGAGTCGCGCCACCGCACGGCGATCTCGACCGCGTCGACGGGTACGGGCGCGCCCTGGAGCAGCGCGGCGGTGCTGCCGGTCAGCAGGTGGGGTAGCTCGCCCAACCGGTCGAGCAGCCGGTCCAGCCCCAACTCGTCGAGCCGGTCGGCGGGTGACCGCCCGGCCAGTGCGTCCATCTCGGCGTCGAGGTGGCTGTCGAGCTGCTCGACGGTGACGGCGAGTTGCCGGCCGAGGGCGGCGAAGAGGCGCTCCACCAGCGGGATGGCCGGCACCCTTTCCCCGCGCTCGATGCGGGCCACCGCGCTCTGGCTCACCCCGGCCCGATCCGCCAGTTGCCGCTGGGTGAGCCGTTGGACATGGCGTTCCCGCCGCAGGATGGCGGCGATATCCGTGGCGAGGCGACTACTCTCAGGCATCTCCGCATGATGATGTGCCGACAGTGCGTGGTATGCCTGTGCGTCATGAATATGACGCACAGGCATACCACTGTGCCTCAGTTACAACACCCCGCTGCCGCGCCCCCGCCGGCCGCCGCTGCCCGCCGCGCCCCCGCCGGCCGCCCGCCGCCGCGCTGCCCGCCGCCCACTGCCTGCCGCCCCCGCTGGCGTGCCGCGTGCCGCTCGTCGGCCGGCTGGCCGGCCGCCCCGCTGCTCTTCGGCCGCGATTACGCAGCCGTCCGCCGCTCCTCGGCCCGCTGCCCTGCCGCCCCGCCCGCAAGACCGTCGGGTGGGACGGTCCGGCCGTGAACCTGGGCTGGGGGCGAGGGGCGGGGGCGAGTGGTGGGGCCGAGTGGTGGGGCCGAGGGGCGGGCGGGGTGTGGGCGGACGGCGCGGGCGGACGGCTAGGCTGGCTTACCGTGCTCGTACTGGTGGTGGACTCCTCGACCCCCGCGGTCACCGCGGCGCTGGTCGAGGTCACGGCGGACGGCGTCGCGCTGCGGGCGTACCGGTGCACGATCGACGCCCGGGCCCACGGTGAGCTACTCGCCCCGCAGGTCGAGGCGGTGCTCACCGACGTCGACGCGCGACCGGGTGACCTCGGCGCGATCGTCGCCGGGCTCGGCCCCGGTCCCTTCACCGGGCTGCGGGTCGGCCTGGTCACCGCCGCCACCATGGGCCAGGTGCTCGGCATCCCCACGTACGGCGTCTGCTCACTCGACGGCATCGCCCACCCCACCACCCCGACCACCACGGCGGATGCGTCGCCCGGCCACGCCGTGTCCGGTAAGGCCGAAGCCAGCAGCGCCACGGCCGGACAGGCCACAGCCGGCGACGCCACGGCCGGACAGGCCACAGCCGGCGACGCCACGGCCGGACAGGTCGGAGCCGGCGGGGCGACGGTCGGCGACGCGACGGCGGGGGAGCGGCGGGTGCTGGTCGCCGCCGACGCCCGGCGCAAGGAGGTCTACTGGGCGGTCTACGACGGCGACGGCCAGCGGATCGTCGGGCCGGAGGTGGACGCCCCGGCGGTCGCCGCCGCCCGGGCCCGGGAGTTGGCCGTGACCGTCGCGGCCGGCGACGGTGCCCACCGCTACGCCGACGTGCTCGGCCTGCCGCTGCGCGCCGAACCCCGCTACCCCGACGCCGTCGCGCTGGTGACCCTGGCCGCCGCACGGATCCGGGCGGGTGCCCCCGGCGAGACGCTCACCCCGTTGTATCTGCGCCGCCCGGACGCGGTCGCGGCGACCAGCCGCAAGTCGGTGCTGCCGTGACGGTACGCATCGACCGGTTCCGCTGGTGGCACGTCGCCGAGGTGCTGCCGATCGAGGAGGACCTGTTCGGTGCCGAGCAGTGGTCGCCGGCGATGTTCTGGAACGAGTTGGCCAGCGGCCACTACTACCGGGTCGCCCTGGACACCGACGGGTCGTTGCTGGGCTACGCGGGTCTGACCGTCGACCCGGACGGCGAGTCGTGGGTGCAGAACATCGCGGTCCGCCGGGACGCCCAGCGGCGCGGGATCGGCCGGGCGCTGCTGGTGGACCTGCTCGCCGAGGCGGCCCGGCGCGGGATCGACAGTGTCCTGCTGGAGGTGGCCGTCGACAACGCCCCCGCCCAGCGGCTCTACGCGACGTACGGGTTCGAACCGATCGGCGTACGGCGGGGCTACTACCAACCGAGCAACACCGACGCGCTGGTCATGCGGCGTGACGCGGAACCGGCCGCAGACGGGACGGACCATGGCTGACGAACCGCTGATCCTCGGCATCGAGACCTCGTGCGACGAGACCGGGGTGGGCATCGTGCGCGGGCACACCCTGCTCGCCGACGCGCTCGCCTCCAGTGTGGACGAACACGCCCGGTTCGGTGGGGTGGTGCCCGAGGTGGCCAGCCGGGCACACCTGGAGGCCATCGTGCCGACCATGGACCGGGCGCTGCGCGAGGCGGGGGTGACCATCGCCGACATCGACGCGATCGCGGTCACCTCCGGGCCCGGCCTGGCCGGTGCCCTGCTGGTCGGGGTGGCCGCTGCCAAGGGTTACGCGCTGGCCGCCGAGAAACCGGTGTACGGGGTGAACCACCTGGCCGCGCACGTCGCCGTGGACACCCTGGAGCACGGCCCGCTGCCCGCCCCGGCGATCGCGATGCTGGTCTCCGGTGGGCACTCCTCGCTGCTGCTCGTCGACGACCTGGCCCGGGGGGTGACCCCGCTGGGCGCGACCATCGACGACGCGGCCGGGGAGGCGTTCGACAAGGTGGCCCGGCTGCTCGGCCTGCCCTTCCCGGGTGGCCCGTACATCGACCGGGAGGCGCGGTCCGGCGACCCGGCGTCGATCGCCTTCCCGCGCGGCCTCACCGCCGCCAAGGATCTCGCCGCCCACCGGTACGACTTCTCCTTCTCGGGACTGAAGACGGCGGTGGCCCGCTGGGTGGAGGGTCGGCGGCGCTCCGGTGAGCCGGTGCCGGTGGCCGACGTGGCCGCGTCGTTCCAGGAGGCGGTCTGCGACGTGCTCACCGGCAAGGCCCTCGCCGCGTGCCGGGCACACGGGGTGGACACTTTGGTCATCGGCGGGGGAGTGGCGGCGAACTCACGGCTGCGGTCGATGGCCGAGCAGCGGGCGCAGCGGTACGGCATCCGGGTCCGGGTGCCCCGGCCGGGGTTGTGTACCGACAACGGGGCGATGGTCGCCGCACTCGGGTCGCACCTGGTGGCCGCCGGGGTACGCCCGAGCCGGCTGGACCTGCCCGCCGACTCGGCGTTGCCACTGACCACGGTCAGCGTGTGACGGGAGGGGCGACGTGATCGTACGGATGTGGGAGGCGCGGGCCGAGTCGTACGGCTTCGCCGACCTGATCACCTGGGTGTGCGAGACGGCGTTGCCGGAGTTCGAGCACGATCCGCTGCACCTGTCCAGTGAGGTCTTCTCGTCCACCGATCACCGGGTGGTGGTCATCTCGAAGTGGCGCAGCAACCCCCGCGCGTTGCCTGATCCGCCGGCCACCCTGGTCGCCCGTCCCCCGCACTCGTGGGATTTCACCCAGGTCGACCGCTGACCGACCGCCCCGAACCCGGTGCGCCCGGACAGCCGACCGCCGCGAACCCGGTGCGCCCGGAAATCGGCCGCCGCGGCCGGAAAATCGGCCGCCCCGGCCCGGACAGCCCGACGGCCCGCCGGCGGTGGTGCCGCCTGCGGGCCGTCGGGTCAGGTGCGTGGGGTCAACTGCGGCGGGTGATCCGCCAGGTGGCGTAGCCGCCCGCGCCGAGCGCGAGCAGGAAGACCGCCCAGACGACGGTGGTGCTGATCGCGACCGACGGGCCGGCGGCCCCGGCCTGGGCGGCGGCGACCAGCGAGTCCTGCTGCGCGGCCGGGATCGCGGCCGGCGGCATCTGCTGCCAGCGGACCAGGCCGGTGCTCTCCAGCATGGCCATGTGGTCGTTGACGAACTTGTTGGCCTCGTCGGCGAGCTTGCGGACGGTGTTGTCCCGGGTGCTGGCCCGGACCGCGCCGATCACCGGGAAGATCTTGCCGTGGGCCACCCGGAGCCGGGTCACGAAGATCTGGTCGAACTGAGCACCGGAGGCGTTCTGCATCTCGGTCAGCCACCCCTTCTGCTCGGTGGTGGGGTCGCTCGGCAGCGTCGCGCCCAGCTTGTTGGCGGCCTGCACCACCAGTTCGTCGAGAACGCCGTGCTGCCGGGCGATCTCCGCGCCGACCTCCCGTACCCGCGCGGACTGGCCCTTGTCGGCGGCCATCGTGCCGGCCGGCATCTCCCACAGGCCGGCCAGTCGAACGCCGTTGAGCAGCGCCACGTCGGCGGCGTTCATCTGGACGCCGGGAGCGGCGACGGCCATGCCGGGTAGCACGACCAGCCCGGCCAGGAAGGTGACGACCAACACCGCCACCCGGTGGGTCCGGTGCCCTCGCCGACGACGTACGGAATCCAGCGATGCCATGCTGCGGTGCCTCCTCGATCCGGGCCGACCTGTCCTGCCGGGCAGCGACCCGCCGGCTGCCCGTCCGTCCACTGGTACGGACTGTCGGGCCGATCAGTTCACCGGGTGGCGCACGAGTCGGGAGGTATCCGTTCAGGCGGCGTCGAGCGGGTCGGCGAGGAGCCGTTCGAAGGCCAGCTCGGCCGCGCCGATCAAGGCCGCGTCGTCACCGAGTTTGGGGGTACGCAGCCGGACGTGTTCCAGGCAGGCGGGCAGCCCGGTCTCGTTGAGCCGGCTGCGGACCTGGGCGGCGGCGGCGAGGTAGAGGTCCCGCATGGTGCCACCGAAGATGACCATCTCGGGGTTGAAGATGTTGACCAGGTTCGCCACGCCGAAGCCGAGCCAGTCACCGGCGTGCCGTACGGCGGTCTGGGCGCGGGCGTCACCCCGGTCGGCGGCGTCGAACACGGCCAGCAGCGCGTCGCGGCCCCGGGCCTCGGCGCGGCCGGCGGCCCGCAGCAGCCCGTACTCGCCGATCTGGGTCTCCCAGCAGCCCCGTGAGCCGCACTCGCAGGGGGTGCCGTCACGCACCACGACCATGTGACCGACCTCGCCGCCGTAGCCACCGTGGCCGGTCAGCCGGCGGCCTCCGGCGATGATGCCGGCACCGACGCCGACGTCCCCGTAGAGGTAGATGACGTTGTCGCAGCCGGCGGCGACGCCCCGGGCGTGTTCGGCGAAGGCGGCGACGTCGGCCACGTTGCCGACCGTGACCGGCAACTCCACGCCCACCTCGGCGGCGAGCGCCGCACCGATCGGCTCGTCCACCCACCCGGTGGTAGGGCCGAGCCGGACCAGCCCGTCGGCCTTGCGGACCATGCCGCAGACGGCGACCCCGGCGCCGACGCAGACCGACCCGGGTGCCACCCGTTCCCGCATCTGCTTGAGCGCGCCGGCCAGCATCGGGGCGGTCTCCGCGGCGTCCAGGTCACGCGGCCGGTCCAGCTCACGGCGGTCGAGCACCTCGCCGCCGAGACCGACCCGCGCGGCCCGCAGCCGGTCCACCTCGATCGAGTACGCGTACGCGTAGACCCGGGCCGACTCGGGCCGGACGACCAGTGAGGGTCGTCCGGCCCGGCCGGTCTCCTTGGGCGTGCCCTCGCTGACCAGCCCGGCGCCGGCCAGGTCGGAGGTGAGCGCGCCGATGGTGCTGCGGTTGAGGCCGAGGGCGGTGGTGAGTTCCGCGCGGGAGGTGGCGCCGTGCACGTGGACGTGCCGGAGCAGGGCCCCGAGGTTCTGCCGCCGGATCTCGTCCTGGCTCGGTCCTACCCGCATCGTTGGTGGCACCCCATGTCCCGCCGGTGGCGTACGCGGATCAGCGGGTGCCGGAGGCGGAGGCGCGGCGGCGCGACAGCGCGTCCACGCTGGCCGCGAGGAGCAGCACCACGCCGGTGACGACGTACTTCACCCCGGCGCTGTAGCCCATCAGGCCCATGCCGTTGTCGATGACGGCGACCACCGCGCCACCGAGCACGGCGTCGAGGACCCGGCCCTTGCCGCCGAAGAGGCTGGTGCCGCCGATCACCGCTGCGCCGACAGCGTAGAGCAGCACGTTGCTGCCGCCGGTGTTCGGGTCCACCGAGTTGGCCCGGCTGGCCGCGACGATGCCGCCGATGGCCGCCATGGACGAGCAGATCACGAAGACCGAGATGCGGATCTTGTCGACGTTGATGCCGGCCCGGCGGGCGGCCTCCTTGTTGCCGCCGACGGCGTAGACGTGCCGGCCGTAGCTGGTGCGCTGGAGCACGAAGGTCCAGACGATCAGCAGCACCGCGATGACCGGCACCACGATCGGCACGCCCTTGAGCGAGTTGATCAGGACGTTGCGGCTGCGTTCCTGGTTGAGGATGTAGACCGCGATGCCGAGGATCAGGGTCAGCCCGCCGATGCGGGCGAGCACCACCGCCATCGGGTCGGTGGTCAGGCCCCGGGACAGCCGCTTGCGGTGGCGCAGCAGTTGCACGGCCGCGTACCCGCCGATGGCGATGGCGGCCAGCGCCCAGCCGAGGGTGGGCGGCAGGTTGCGGTTGGCGATCGCCACCAGCACCTCGTCGTTGACCGAGATGTTGGCGCCCCCGCTGATCAGCATCAGCACGATGCCCTGGAAGGCGAGGAAGCCGGCCAGGGTGACCACGAAGGACGGGATGCCGATCTTGGCGACCAGGAAGCCGAGCACGGTGCCGATGACCACGCCGGTGAGGATCGCGGCGAGCACCGCCACGTACCAGGGGTAGCCGGCCTTGGTGGCGACGTTGGCCAGGACGGCCGCGCAGACCCCGCTGGCGAAGCCGGCCGAGAGGTCGATCTCGCCGAGCAGCAGGACGAAGACCAGCCCCATGGCGATCAGGGTGACCGCCGCGCCCTGGGTGAACAGGTTGGCGAAGTTGCCGGCGGTGAGGAACGACGGCCGCATGACCGAGAAGACCGTGCAGAGCACGATCAGCCCGAGTACGGCGGGCAGCGCGCCGATGTCGCCGCCGCGTACCCGGCCCCAGTAGCCGCGGAGGTGGCTGCCGACGGTAGGCGGTGGCGTGACCGCCGCCGGGCCTTCCTTGCGCACGGCGGTGGTGGTCATCGAACGCCTCCTGCAGTGGTGTCGGCGGGTCCTGCGCCGTTGCCGGCGGTGACCGGCTCGCCGGTCAGACCGAGATTGCCGGAACGACCGGCGGTGATCAACTCGACGACCTGTGAGTGGGTGATGTCGGTGGTCTTCACCTGGGCGACCATCTGGCCGAGGTAGAGCGCGGCGACCCGGTCGGACACGGCGAAGACGTCGTTCATGTTGTGGGAGATCAGCACCACGGCCAGCCCGTTGTCGGCCAGCCGGCGGACCAGTTCGAGCACCTGGGCGGTCTGGGCGACGCCCAGCGCGGCGGTCGGCTCGTCGAGAATGACCAGTTTGCTGTTCCAGAGCACCGCCTTGGCGATGGCGACGGTCTGCCGCTGCCCGCCGGAGAGGCTGGAGACGTGCTGGCGCAGCGACTTCACGGTCCGTACGGAGAGCCCGGCCAGGGTTTCCGCGGCCATCTGCTCCATGGTCGGCTCGTCGAGCACCAGCCCGCTGTGCTTCTCCCGGCCGAGGAACATGTTCTGCACGATGTCGAGGTTGTCGCAGAGCGCGAGGTCCTGGTAGACGACCTCGATGCCGAGTGTGGCGGCGTCGCGGGGGCTGTTGATGCTCACCGGTCGGCCGTCGAAGAGGAACTCACCGGCGTCGGCCGGGTAGATGCCGCTGATGCACTTGACCAGCGTGGACTTGCCGGCGCCGTTGTCGCCGACCAGTGCGGTCACCTCTCCGGCGTGGGCGGCGAGGGCGACGTCGCGCAGGACCTGGACGGGACCGAAGCTCTTGTCGATCCCGCGCAGTTCCAGCAGGGGGGTCGCGGACACGGGGGTCTCCTTCGTACGGAGGGAAGATCTCGGGACCCGTCCGGCGGCGAGCGCCGCCCGGCACGAGGTTCCGTGCCGGGCGGCGTCGCGTCGGCGGGGTACGACGCTCGTCGTACGGGTCAGCTGATGCCGTTGGCGGTGCAGAGCGCGGCGTACGCGCCGGTGCAGAGCTTGGCCTTGTCGACGTAGCCGTCGGCCACGACGTCCTTGACGGTCGACTTGTCGATCGCCTTCGGCTCCAGCAGCACGGACGGGACGTCCCGGCCGCTCTCCGGGTCCTTGACGGTCTGCCCGGTCTCCTTGCGCTCGCCCTTCGCCACGGCGATGGCCAGCTCGGCGGCCGCGTCGGCCTCCTTCTTGACGGCCTTGTAGACGGTCATGCACTGGTCACCGGCGAGGATGTTCTGCAGGCCGGTCACGTCGGCGTCCTGGCCGGTCACCGGGACCTTGCCGTTGAGCTTGTTCTTCTTGAGCACCGAGATGGCCGCGTTGCCGAGGCCGTCGTTGGCGGAGAGCACACCGTCGATCTTGCCGCCGGTCTGGGTGAGCATCTGCTCGAAGATGGTGGCACCCTGCGCCGGGTCCCAGTCCGGGACGGCCTGGTCGGGGCCCTTGGTGTATTCCTTCGACTCGAACTTCGGCTTGAGCACCGAGTCGTAGCCGTTCTTGAACAGGGTGGCGTTGTTGTCGGTCGGCGAGCCGTTGAGGTAGGCGACCGTCGGGTTCTTGACGCCCTTCTCGGTCAGGCACTTGGCCAGGCCCTCGCCCTGGAGCTTGCCGACGGCCTCGTTGTCGAAGCTGACGTAGTACTGCGCGGAGCCGCCCAGGGTGAGCCGGTCGTAGTCGATCGTCGCGACGCCCTGCGACTTCGCCTTGTCCAGCACGGCCTTGCCGGTGCCGGAGTCCAGGTTGACGATCATCAGGGTGGTGACGCCACCGGTGATCATCTGGTCGGCGATGGTCTGGAAGGCGTTCTTGTCGTTCTGCGCGTTCTGGATGTCCGACTCGACGCCGGCGGCGTCGAACGCCTCCTTGAGGAACCGGCGGTCGGCCGTCTCCCAGCGGGCGGAGGACTTGCTGTCCGGCAGGATCACGCCGATCTTCGGCTTCTTGGCGGCGCTGCCGCCGGTGTCGTTGCTGCTGGAGTCGTCGCCACAGGCGGCCATGCTGCCGGTGGCGAGCAGGCCGACGGCGGCGAAGGTGAGGAAGCCCTTGCGCATGTCTGCACGGGTCCTTTCGAGGGTGGGGGAAGGAGTGGTCGGTGTTTTGTTGTGTCCGGCAACGTATTCCCGCTCACATCTCGGGCGCAAGACTGCCGAGGTCAGAAGTTTGTTGGGGGCGGTAACAATTCAGCAACGCGGTTGTCACCCGCAGGACACCCGTCCCGCAATCACGCTGCGTGTCCGGTCTGCGACCGCCCAGTCGGGGCTGGTCAGCGGGTGGCGATCCGCGCGGTACCGGCCCCGGTGAGGGCGACCAGATCGGTCGGGGCGAGCTGGAGCTGCAACCCCCGGCGACCCGCCGAGACATAGACGGTCTCGTGGTCCAGCGCGGAGACGTCCACCACCGTCGGCAACCGTCGCCGCTGACCGAGCGGACTGATCCCGCCCCGCACGTACCCGGTGCTCCGTTCGGCGACGGCCCGGTCGGCCAACGCGGCCCGTTTGCCACCGACCGCCGCCGACAGCGCCTTGAGGTCCAGCTCGCTGGTGACCGGGACGACCGCCACCGTCAGCGCCCCGTCCACCTCGGCGACGAGGGTCTTGAACACCCGCTGCGGTGGCACCCCGAGCGCCGCCGCGACCAGCGCGCCGTAGTGGGGCGCATCCGGGGAGACGTCGTACGGATGGATGCTGTGGGTGATCTTCTGCCTGGTCAGCAGCGCCGTCGCCGCGGTGGACCGTCCCGCCATGCGGTCACGCTAGCCCGGCCCGGCCCCGTCCGCGACCGGTCGACCGACCAGCACCGTCGGTGCCCCGGCGACCCGGGTCAGCACCAGGCTGGCCGGGTTCTCCCCGCTCAGCCGCAGGTCCCGGCGCAGCTGTTCGGGCACCAGCGCCGAGCCCCGCTTGAGGATCTCGACCCGGCCGACCCGGCGCTCCCGCAGCAGTGCGCGCAGCCGCTTCAGCGAGAACGGCAACACGTCGACGATCTCCAGGCACCGGCCGAACGGGGTCGGCCGCGGGGCGTCGGCATAGAGGTAGGCGATGCTCGGATCGGCAAGCGTCGCGTCGAGCGTGCCGGCCAGCTCCGCGACCAGGTGCGCCCGGACCACCGCCGGGTCCGGGTCGTACAGGTAGCGCCGCACCGGTCCGACCGTGGCCTCGGCCGCACCGGTGCCGGTCAGCTGGTGGACGGCGACCGGATCGCGGTCGGCGGTACGGCAGGTGGGAGAACCGTCCGCCGGGCGGTGCCGGTCGGCGGTCCCCGCCCTCAGCACGGTCGCCCGGCGGGGCACCTCGGCGAGCGGGCCGCCCCAGAGGGCCGCCTCGACCAGGTCCCCGTCGACGCTGACCCACTCCGCCTCGGCCCCGGCCGGGATCAACGCGTGGTCGACGCCGGGGGCCACCTTCACCACCGTGTGCGGCACCCGGCCGGCCAGCCCGGTGACGAAGTCCCACGGCGGCGAGTAGGCGTTCGGGTCGAAGATCCGTCGTCCGGTGCCGGCCCGCCGCCGGGCCGGATCGCAGAAGACCGCGTCGACCCGGGTCACGTCGAACGCCGTCGCGTCGCCGCACTCGACGGTGAACCGCCCGGCCAGGCCGGCCGCCTCGGCGTTCGCGGCGGCCAGCGCGGCGGTGACCGGGTCGGCCTCCACCCCGTACACCCGGATGCCGGCGCGGGCGGCGGCGAGCGCGTCGGCGCCGAGGCCACAGCCCAGGTCGGCGAGGGTGCGCACCCCGGCGGCGGCGAGCCGCCCGGCCCGCCGGTCGGCGACGACCCGACGGGTGGCCTGCTCCAGGCCGGGGCGGGTGAGGAACATCCCGGCCGCCTCGGGGCCGAACTTGCCGACCGCCCGGCGACGCAGCTCGGCCTGGGTCAGCGCGGCGGCGGCCAGCCCGGGGGGCACCCCACGCGACCGCAGCGCCGCCGCCGCGACCAGCGGGTCGCCGCCGGCCACCTCGGTCGCCGCGGCGAGCACGACCGACCCCTCGGGGGTACGCAGCGCGGCGAACTGGTCGAGATCCACGCCCTCATTGTCCGGCCCGGCCGGCGGGCCGACTCGGTCGGGCCGGTGTCGCGGCCTCCGGGCGGTGTCGCGGCCTCCGGCCGGTGTCCGCACCGCCGGACCGCCGCCGTCGGGTCGGGCACCGCCCGGTCGACACGAAGGGCGGCGGATTGGCACTCTCCTTGACGGAGTGCTAGCCGAGGAATAACCTGCGATTAGCACTCTCACCCTGAGGGTGCCAGCGTCCGGACCACCTGGTCCGGGTGCTGAACGCCAGGCGGACCGGCACCCGCGACGACGGCCCCGCCCGGTGGCATGTGGCAGATTGACGCTGGTCGGACTCTCGGCCGGCAACGAAACCAAGTACCCCAGGAGGGTATGCCCGTGACTACCGCGACCAAGGTTGCGATCAAGCCGCTCGAGGACCGCATCGTGGTCCAGGCGAACGAGGCTGAGACCACCACGGCGTCGGGCATCGTGATCCCCGACACCGCCAAGGAGAAGCCGCAGGAGGGCACCGTCCTCGCCGTCGGCCCGGGCCGGATCGACGACAAGGGCAACCGCGTGCCGCTCGACGTCAAGGTCGGCGACACCGTTCTCTACTCGAAGTACGGCGGCACCGAGATCAAGTACGCCGGCGAGGAGTACCTGGTGCTCTCCGCCCGCGACGTTCTCGCGGTCATCGAGAAGTAACCAACCGATTCCAGTGTCGTCGCCCCGGTCCGGCTCGCCGGGCCGGGGCGACGACGCTTCGAAGGGACATTCATGGCGAAGATCCTGAGCTTCTCGGACGACGCCCGACACCTGCTGGAGCACGGTGTCAACGCCCTCGCGGACACGGTCAAGGTCACCCTCGGCCCGCGCGGGCGCAACGTCGTCCTGGACAAGAAATTCGGTGCGCCGACGATCACCAACGATGGTGTGACCATCGCCAAGGAGATCGAGCTCACCAACCCGTACGAGAACCTCGGCGCGCAGCTGGTCAAGGAGGTGGCGACGAAGACCAACGACGTCGCCGGCGACGGGACCACCACCGCGACCGTGCTGGCCCAGGCGATGGTGCGCGAGGGTCTGCGCAACGTGGCCGCCGGGGCCAACCCGACCGGCCTCAAGCGGGGTGTCGACGCGGCGGCCACCAAGGTCTCCGAGGCGCTGCTCGGCCGGGCCGTCGAGGTGGCCGACAAGGAGTCGATCGCGCACGTGGCGACGATCTCCGCGCAGGACGCCACCATCGGCGAGCTGATCGCCGAGGCGATGGAGCGGGTCGGCCGCGACGGTGTCATCACCGTCGAGGAGGGCTCCACCCTCACCACCGAGCTGGAGGTGACCGAGGGTCTCCAGTTCGACAAGGGCTTCATCTCGCCCAACTTCGTCACCGACTCCGAGTCGCAGGAGTCGGTGCTGGACGACCCGTACATCCTCATCACCACGCAGAAGATCTCGGCGATCGAGGAGCTGCTGCCGCTGCTGGAGAAGGTCCTCCAGAACAGCAAGCCGCTGCTGATCGTCGCCGAGGACGTCGACGGCCAGGCGCTGTCGACCCTGGTGGTCAACGCGATCCGCAAGACCATCAAGGTCTGCGCGGTCAAGGCCCCGGGCTTCGGCGACCGCCGCAAGGCGATGCTGCAGGACATGGCGATCCTGACCGGCGCCGAGCTGGTCGCCCCGGAGCTGGGCTACCGCCTCGACCAGGTCGGCCTGGAGGCGCTCGGCACCGCCCGGCGCGTCGTGGTCGACAAGGAGAACACCACCGTCATCGACGGCGGCGGCCAGTCCGCCGAGGTCGCCGACCGGGTCGCCCAGATCCGCAAGGAGATCGAGGCGTCCGACTCCGACTGGGACCGGGAGAAGCTGGCCGAGCGGCTGGCGAAGCTCTCCGGTGGCATCGCGGTCATCAAGGCGGGCGCGGCGACCGAGGTCGAGATGAAGGAGCGCAAGCACCGCATCGAGGACGCGATCGCCGCGACCAAGGCCGCGGTCGAGGAGGGTACGGTTCCCGGCGGCGGCGCCGCGCTGGCCCAGATCCGTTCGGTGCTCGACGACGACCTGGGCCTGACCGGTGACGAGAAGGTGGGTGTCTCGATCGTGCGCAAGTCGCTGGTCGAGCCGCTGCGCTGGATCGCCCAGAACGCCGGCCACGACGGTTACGTGGTGGTCGAGAAGGTCGCGGGCAAGGAGTGGGGCCACGGCCTCGACGCCGCCAAGGGCGAGTACGTCGACCTGGTCAAGTCCGGCATCATCGACCCGGTGAAGGTGACCCGTAACGCGGTCACCAACGCCGCCTCGATCGCCGGTCTGCTGCTGACCACCGAGAGCCTCGTGGTGGAGAAGCCGGAGCAGCCGGAGCCGGCCGCCGCCGGTGGGCACGGCCACGGCCACGGTCACGGCCACCAGCACGGCCCGGGTTTCTGACCCGGTAGTACGCCTGTTCAGGGCGCACCGTCGTACCTCGGCGGTGCGCCCTGACGCGTCCGGGGGCGGCTGCTTACGGATCGGTGACGTGGTTGGCGGCCGGCCCGGTCGATCGACGACACTGGCCGGATGAGCACCACCCCCCGCGGCTTCGCCGCACTGGCCGGGGTCACCGCCGCCGTGGTGGCCATCGGTGTCGCCGAGCCGGTCGCCGTCCTCACCGGCCCACGTTCCGCCCCGCTGATCGCGGTCGGCGGGGTGGTGGTCGACACGGTCCCCGAGCCGCTCAAGCAGTTCGCCATCGACGTCTTCGGCCGGTACGACAAGATCGCCCTGTTGGTGGGTACGGCGGTGCTGCTGGCGGCGTTCGCCGCCGGGATCGGTGTGCTCGCCGCCCGCCGGCTGGCCGTGGGGCTGTTGGGCATCACGGTGTTCGCCGGTCTCGGTGCCGCCGCCGCGCTCACCCGGGCCGGCGCGGACGCCGCCGACACCCTTCCGGCCCTGCTCGGCGGAGGGCTGGGTGCGCTGGTGCTCTGGGCGTTCGTGGCCGGCCCGTGGCAGCTCGACCCCTGGCCCTGGCAGCCACCCACCGCCCTGCCATCCGCCGCGCTGCCACCCACCGCGCTCCCGTCCACCCCGCCGGCCCACCCCGCGCCGGCTCCTTCCGGTGAGCCGGCTCCGTCCGGGCCGTCCCCGGCGGCGGAGGTGTCCCCGTCCCCGGCCGCAGGGGGGCCCGCAGCCGTCGGGTCGTCCGCCACGTCGATGGGTGAGCCGACCCCGGGGCCTGCGGTGGAGCGGTCCGTCGTGCCGGGCGATCCGGCCCCGGCCGCCGGGCCACCGGCCGGCTGGGAACCGTTGGAGTCGACCGACCCCGAGTCCCGGCGGCGGTTCCTGCGGGGGGCCGGCCTGCTGGCGGGCACGGCGACCGTGGTGGGGCTGGGCGGGCACTGGCTCGCCGGGCGGCGGGGGGTCTCGGCGGCCCGGGAGGCGGTCGCGTTGCCCACCCCGTCGGCGGCGGCGCCTACGGTGCCGGCCGGCGCGGACCTGTCGCTGGCCCAGCTCGCCCCCTACACCACGCCGAACGGTGGCTTCTACCGGATCGACACGGCGCTGGTGGTGCCGCAGGTCGATCCGGAGACCTGGCGGTTGCGCATCCACGGCCGGGTACGCAAGCCGATCGAGCTGACCTTCGCCGAGCTGCTCGCCCGCCCGATGGTGGAGCGCTACGTCACCCTCGCCTGCGTCTCCAACGAGGTGGGCGGGGACCTGATCGGCAACGCCCGCTGGCTGGGCGTCCCGATCAGGGAACTGCTCGACGAGGCGGAACCGGAGGAGGGGGCCGACCAGGTGGTCGGCCGCTCGGTCGACGGCTGGACCTGCGGTACCCCGACGGCGGTGCTGCGCGACGGCCGGGACGCCCTGCTGGCGGTGGGGATGAACGGCGAGCCGCTGCCCGTCGAGCACGGGTTCCCGGTGCGGATGGTGGTGCCGGGCCTCTACGGGTACGTGTCGGCCTGCAAGTGGGTCACCGAGTTGGAGTTGACCAGCTTCGCCGACTTCGACGCGTACTGGGTGCCACGTGGCTGGTCGGCGCAGGGGCCGGTGAAGACCCAGTCGAGGATCGACACCCCCCGCCCGCGCAACCGGCTGACCGCCGGTGAGGTGGTGGTGGCCGGGGTGGCCTGGGCGCAGCACCGGGGGATCGCCCGGGTCGAGGTACGGGTGGACGGCGGCGCGTGGCAGGAGGCGACCCTCGCCCCGGCGGTGTCGGTGGACACCTGGGTGCAGTGGTCGTGGCGGTGGCCGGCGACCCCGGGTGAGCACACCCTCCAGGTGCGGGCGACCGACCGGGACGGCGAGACCCAGACCCCGCTGGCCGCCCCGGTGGCCCCGGACGGCGCCACCGGTTGGCACAGTGTCACAGTCACCGTCCGCTGATTCCGTACCACCTCTCGGTCATCAGTCCTGATCGATATGTTGATTACCGGAAAATCCTCCGTGGTGTCGAGGGTTGAGGCTGTGGGAGCGCTCCCGTAACATCCCTGATGCGACTGTTAACGTTCACCTAACAACGACCACCACCAATGTGCACGTTCCGTCCTGTCAGGAGGGTGTTTTATGTCCAGATCCAGATCGGCCAATGTCGGCCTGATCTCGGCCGGTGTCGCGTTGCTGGCGTCGGCATCGATCGTCACCGCGTTGCCCGCAGGCGCGGCGGCGGCGGGATGCTCGGTGAACTACGCCGTCTCCTCGGAGTGGGGTGGCGGCTTCGGGGCCAACGTCGCCATCACCAACCTGGGTGACGCGCTGAGCAGTTGGACGCTGACCTGGTCCTTCGCCTCCGGGCAGTCGGTGACCCAGGCGTGGAACGCGACCGTGACGCAGAGCGGCTCGGCGGTGACCGCCAAGAACGTCAGCTACAACGGCGCGATCCCGACCAACGGCTCGGTGTCGTTCGGCTTCAACGGCGCGTGGACGTCCAGCAACCCCGTCCCGACGAGCTTCGCGCTCAACGGGGTGGCCTGCAACGGTGGCCCGAACCCGACCACCCCGCCGCCGACCACGCCGCCCCCCACGACCCCGCCGCCGACCACGCCGCCCCCCACGACCCCGCCGCCGACCACGCCTCCGCCGACCACCCCGCCGCCGGGCAACTGCTCCCTGCCGACGTCCTACCGCTGGTCGTCGACCGGTCCGCTGGCGCAGCCGAAGTCCGGCTGGGCGTCGCTCAAGGACTTCACCATCGCCCCCTACCAGGGCAAGCAGTTGGTGTACGCCACCACCCACAGCAGTAGCGCCACCGGTGGCTGGGGCTCGATGAACTTCGGCCTGGTCGACAACCTCAACCAGCTCGCCACGGCCCCCCAGAACACCATGAGCCAGAGCACCGTCGCGCCGTCGTTGTTCTACTTCGCGCCGAAGAACATCTGGATCCTCGCCCACCAGTGGGGCCCGACGTCGTTCTCGTACCGCACGTCGACCAACCCGGCCAACGCCAACGGCTGGTCGGCCGCGCAGACCCTGTCGACCGCGAAGATCACCGACTCCGGCACCGGCGTGATCGACCAGACGATCATCGGCGACGACCAGAACATGTACCTGTTCTTCGCCGGTGACAACGGCAAAATCTACCGCCAGATCATGCCGATCGGGAACTTCCCGGGCAGCTTCGGCTCCAGCTACACGACGATCATGAGTGACACCTCGGAGAACATCTTCGAGGCGCCGCAGGTCTACAAGGTCGCGGGCCGCAACCAGTACCTGATGATCATCGAGGCCAGGACCAGCGGCTGGGAGCGCTACTTCCGCTCGTTCACGGCGACCAGCCTGAGCGGCACCTGGACGCCGAACGCGACGACCTACAACAACCCGTTCGCGGGCAAGGCCAACAGCGGTGCCACCTGGACCAACGACATCAGTCACGGTGAGCTGCTGCGCACCAGCGCGGACCAGACGAACACGATCGACCCGTGCAACCTGCAGCTGCTGTACCAGGGCCGCGCCACGAACTCGGGCGGTGACTACGGCCTCCTGCCGTACCGGCCGGGTCTGCTGACCCTGCAGCGCTGACGGCGTGACGCAGGGGGGACCCCGCTGTTCCTGACTCCCGCGACCGGTGGCGTATGCCGCACCGGGTGAGCCGTAGGACGGCTCGGCAGTGGGATCGGGTGGAATGAGGGGCGGGTCCGGCGATGCCGGGCCCGCCCCGCTCTTCGTGCATGTCGGCCGGCCCGGCGTCGGGACCAGGGGCCGGGGAAACGACGAGGCCGCGCTCCGGAGATCGGAGTGCGGCCTCGTCGAGGTGTGGTGGGTCGGTCAGGCGATCTTGTGCTGGGCCGGTACGGCGGTCTTGTGCGGAGCGCCGAGGCGGGCCTCCATCCGGGCGATGTCCACCCGGGTCTGCCGGCGGTCGGCCAGGTCCTCCCAGCCGAGGGCGAGCAGCCGCAGCCGCTCCGACTCGCTGAGCCCACCCCAGACGCCGTACGGCTCGCGTACCGCGAGGGCGTGGGCGGCGCACTCGGCCCGCACCGGGCAGGCCTGGCAGACGGACTTGGCGCCGGACTCCCGGCGCAGCCGCGAAGAACCGCGCTCGCCGTCCGGGTGGAAGAACTGGGCGCTGTCGCGGCCCCGGCAGGCACCGAGACGCTGCCAGTCCCACAGGTCGACGATGGGTCCGGGCAGTCTGCGTACGTTCGACATCAGCACCCCTCCTCCCGCGCGGCACCGCGGAGATCCTCGTTGAACCGGTGTCCGGGCTGTGGTCCGCGCTGCGTACCGCCTTCCGGCCTGGAGCATCGGTACCCGAACCCGCGTCGACTCACACGTGATGAGATCGAAAACCCGAGCCGACTGCGGCCTATGACCCAAATGTCGGAAAAGTTCAGAGGATTGCCCGGAACCTCCTCCCCGGTGGACCCCGTCATGGTCTGCTCGTGTCCGGAGAGGAGACCACCGTGCGTACCGTTCTCGTATGCGTCCGGACACCGGCCGCCGCGCAGCAGTTGACCAATGCGGCGTCGCGACTCGGCCTGGCCGCGGTCGTCCGGACGGCCGTCTCCGATCCCGAGGTGATGCTGCGCCTCGCCGAACGCCCGGTCGACGTGGTGCTCGCCGACACGGCGCTCACCCGGCCGGACAGCGCCGGTTTCGTCCGCCGGGTGCTGGCCCGCGCACCGCAGGCCGCGGTGCTGCTGCTCGGCGTCGAGGAGTCGGAGGCCGCAGCGGCCACCATCAGCGCCGGGGCGCGCGGCCTGATCCAGGGTGCCGACCACGACCTGACCAGCGCGGTGGCCAAGGCACTGCTGCTGCTCTCCGCACCCGGCCGGCCCGCCCGGCACCGGGTCGCCGACCCCGCCCGGGACACCGCGGCGGTCGGTGCACCACCCCGACCCACCACCGGCCGTACGCCGACGGCAGGCTGGTCGCAGGCGGCGGCCGAGGGGCCGCCCGGAGCGCCGTCGGTGGTGCCCGTGCAGCGCGGTGACGACGAGGTCGACGAGGAACCGGAGACCGGCCCGGTCGAGGCGGGCCCGGCCGGTGGGGTATCCCGGCCGGCCCCCGGCGCGCGCGGCGGGCGGACCTCGGTCGGGCTGACCGAGCGTGAACTCCAGGTGCTGCTCGGCATGGCCGAGGGTAAGAGCAACGCGGAGATCGGCCGGGAGTTGTTCGTCTCGGAGGACACCGTCAAGACCCACGCCCGACGGCTGTTCCGCAAGCTCGGTGCCCGGGACCGGGCGCACGCGGTGGCCGCCGGCTTCCGCGCCGGCCTGGTCGCCTGAGCCGGCGCATCGGCCTGGTCGTCAGACCGTCGTGCCGCCTGGGCGTCGTGCCGGCCTGGTCGTCAGAGTGCCGGCCTGGGTGCCTGGGCGTCCGTCGTGCCGGTCAGTCGTCCGGGTCGGGGTCGTCGTCGCCGGTGGACTCGGTGAGCGTGTCGTGCACCCCGTCGGCGTAGCCACGGGCGTAGTCCCAGGTGACGTAGTGGTCCGGGTCGGGGTCGTAGGCCGGCTCGTGCACCCGGGGGCGACCCGAGCTGAGCAGGTGACGCAGGTTGCCCCGGAGCAGGTCCCAGTCGAAGTAGTGCGGCTCGCGGCAGTCCTCGCACTCGATGACCAACCCGCGTACCCCGATCGGGGCCAGCAGGGCCTGGTAGATCTCCAGGTCGGCGAGGTCTTCCAGCACGTCCTGCCGCTCGACCTCGGTCAGCGGGTCGAGCGGGGCGTCGTCGCCCGGATCGTCCAGCCCCGCAGCCGGATCGGCCGGGTCGCCGTTGAACGGGTCGATGGGCTCGTCGTGCACCCCCTCACCGTAGACCCAACCCCCGCCGCACGCGCCCCCCGGCGGTCGCTGTGGCCTCGCCGACGCCGGCCGGTCGCCGACGAGGGCCGCCCAGCTCAGTGGGTACGATGAGACGACTCGCCGTCACCCCGGCGTGCGCCGGTGCCGCGCGCGCCGCCTCGCTGAATCCCGTCCGAGCAGCTCAGGGGAGCAATCGTGGAGAATTCGCCCAGCACCGATCTTCCGGCCGGCGTCGACAGCGGCGAGTGGGGCGGCCACCTGCCGGAGCTGCCCGCCGGGTCGGCGCGGGTGGTGCCGCTCGGGCTGACCTTCGACGACGTGCTGCTCCAGCCGGGCGAGTCGGACGTGGTGCCCAGCCGGGTGAACACCCGCACCCGGCTCACCCGCAACGTCGAGTTGACCATCCCGCTGCTGTCCAGCGCGATGGACACCGTCACCGAGGCCCGGATGGCGATCGCCATGGCCCGGCAGGGCGGCATCGGCGTGCTGCACCGCAATCTGTCCCTGGAGGACCAGGCGCTCCAGGTCGACCTGGTCAAGCGCTCCGAGTCCGGCATGATCACCAACCCGGTGACGGCCAGCCCCGAGGACACCCTGCGCGAGGTCGACGAGCTGTGCGGTCGCTACCGCATCTCCGGCGTGCCGGTGGTCGACGGCGACGGTCAGCTGGTCGGCATCGTCACCAACCGGGACATGCGCTTCGTCTCCGACCCGGCCACCCCGGTCCACGCGATCATGACCCGGACGCCGCTGGTCACCGCCCCGGTCGGGGTGAGCAAGGACGACGCGCTGGCGCTGCTACGCCAGCACAAGGTCGAGAAGCTGCCGATCGTGGACGACTCGGGGCGGCTGCGCGGCCTGATCACCGTGAAGGACTTCACCAAGAGCGAGCAGTACCCGGAGGCCACCAAGGACGACGCCGGCCGGCTGCGGGTCGCCGCCGCCATCGGGGTCGGCGAGGACGCCTACAAGCGGGCCCGCACCCTGGTCGACGCGGGCGTCGACGTGCTGATCGTGGACACCGCGCACGGTCACCAGCGGGCCGTGCTGGACATGGTCCGCCGGCTCAAGGCCGACGTCACGATCGACATCGTGGGCGGCAACGTGGCCACGTACGCCGGGGCGAAGGCCCTGGTCGACGCCGGTGCCGACGGCGTCAAGGTGGGTGTCGGCCCGGGGGCCATCTGCACCACCCGGATCGTCGCCGGGGTCGGCGTGCCGCAGGTGACCGCGATCATGGAGGCGGCCCGCGCCGCCCGTCCGGCCGGCGTCCCGGTGATCGGCGACGGTGGCATCCAGTATTCCGGCGACATCGCCAAGGCCCTGGTGGCCGGTGCCGACTCGGTGATGCTCGGCAGCCTGCTGGCCGGTTGTGAGGAGAGCCCCGGCGAGCTGATCTTCGTCAACGGCAAGCAGTTCAAGGCGTACCGGGGGATGGGGTCGCTGGGCGCGATGCAGTCCCGGGGCCAGGCCAAGTCGTACAGCAAGGACCGCTACTTCCAGCAGGACGTGCTCAGCGACGACAAGCTGGTCCCGGAGGGCGTGGAGGGTCAGGTGCCCTACCGGGGGCCGCTGTCCCGGGTGGCCCACCAGTTGGTCGGTGGGCTGCGGCTGGCGATGGGGTACGCCGGTGCGGAGAACATCCCCGACCTGCACCACCGGGGCCAGCTCATCCGGATCACCGCGGCCGGGCTCAAGGAGAGCCACCCGCACGACATCCAGATGACCGTCGAAGCCCCCAACTACCACACCCGCTGACCCACCACCCCAACCACCTGGAGTCCCTCATGCGTGACGTGGTCGAGATCGGGCTGGGCAAGACCGCGCAGCGCGGTTACCACCTGGACGACATCGCCATCGTGCCCAGCCGCCGGACCAGGGACGTCGACGACGTCTCCACCGGCTGGCAGCTCGACGCCTACCAGTTCGACATCCCCTGTGTCGGCCACCCGTCGGACGCCACCATGAGCCCGGCCTCGGCGGTCCGGCTCGGTCAGCTCGGCGGCCTGGGCGTGCTCAACGTCGAGGGCCTGTGGACCCGGTACGAGAACCCGGCCAAGGTCCTGGAGGAGCTGGCCGGTCTGGGCGAGGACGCCCGGGCCACCAAGCGGCTCCAGGAGGTCTACGCCGAGCCGATCCGCCCCGACCTGATCGCCGAGCGGGTCCGTGAGCTGCGGGCCGGTGGCAGCACGGTGGCCGTCCGGGTCTCCCCGCAGCACACCCTGGCGTTGGCCCCGGTGATCCTGGACGCGGGCGTCGACATCCTGGTCATCCAGGGCACCATCGTCTCGGCCGAGCACGTCTCGACCACCGACGAACCGCTGAACCTCAAGGAGTTCATCGCCGACCTCGACCTTCCGGTGGTCGTCGGCGGTTGCACCGACTACAAGACGGCGCTGCACCTGATGCGTACCGGTGCGGCCGGGGTGATCGTCGGCATCGGCGGCGACGACTGGTCGACCAGCGAGTCGGTGCTCGGCATCCGGGTGCCGATGGCCACCGCGATCGCCGACGCCGCCGCGGCCCGCCGCGACTACCTCGACGAGACCGGTGGACGCTACGTGCACCTCATCGCCGACGGTGACATGCAGACCTCCGGCGACATCGCCAAGGCGCTCGGCTGCGGCGCGGACGCGGTGATGCTCGGTGAGCCGCTGTCGCTGTGCGAGGAGGCCCCGGCCGGCGGGGCGTGGTGGCACTCGGCGGCCAGCCACCCGTCGCTGCCGCGCGGTGCCTTCGAGGTGGCCGGTGAGCCGCTCGGCTCGATGGAGCGGCTGCTCTTCGGCCCGGCCGACGAGCCGGACGGCCAGCTCAACCTCTTCGGCGGGCTGCGTCGGGCGATGGCCAAGTGCGGCTACCGCGACCTCAAGGAGTTCCAGAAGGTCGGCCTGGTCCTCGACCGCTGACCCGCCAGGCACTACGGCCGGCCGGCCCCGGTGTGGGCCCGGCCGGCCGTCGCGGCCCGTCTCGCCGTCGGGTCCGGCGTGCGGCACTGCCGTCGGGTCCGCCGTTCGACCCGCCGGCCGGTCCTGCCCGGGTCTGCCGTTCGGCCCTGCCGTGGGGCCGCCGACCCGCCCTGCCGTCGGTCCGTCGTTCGGCGCGCACGGGGTCGACCCGCTCGGTAGGCTGCGCGCACGGCGGGGCGGCGAACGGGGGACGAAGGTGGCCATGAGCCGGAACCGGCGCGGCCTCGCGCTGCTGGTGACCGTGGCGCTCGCCCTGGCCGGCTGCACGGCCGACCCGAAGCCCCGGCAGTCCCGGTCCGCCCCGACCCCCGGTGCGACCCCGAGCGTGACCCCCGGCCCCGCCGGCGTCGGCGACCCCTACTTCCCGACCGCCGGCAACAGCGGTTACGACGTCGAGCGGTACACCCTCAAGGTCCGCTACGACCCCGCCGGCGACGAGTTGCGCGGCACCACCACCGTGCGGGCCAGGGCCACCGCCGACCTGCCCCTGTTCCACCTCGACCTGGCCGGCCTGACGGTCCGCCGGGTCACCGTGGACGGCACCCCGGCCCGGCACGCCCGCGAGGGAGCCGAGCTGGTGGTCACCCCGGGCACGCCGGTCCGGTCCGGGGCGGCGTTCACCGTCGAGGTCGGCTACGACGGGCAGCCGGTGCCGCTGCCCAACGAGACGATCGGTGAGGGGGGCTGGCTGCACACCGCCGACGGGGCGATCGCGCTCGGCCAGCCCGAGTCGGCGAGCAGCTGGTTCCCGGTGAACGACCACCCCTCCGACAAGGCCGCCTACGACTTCGAGATCACCGTGCCCAAGGGGCTGGTCGCGGTCGCCAACGGGGTGCCGCAGGGGCAACGCCCGGCGGCGGGTGGCTGGACCACCTGGCGCTGGTCCGAGGCGACCCCGATGGCGAGTTACCTGAGCACGGTGGTGATCGGGAAGTACCGCACCAGCACCGGCGAACACCGGGGCCGACCGGTGTTCAACGCGGTCGCCGCCAGCCTGCCCCGGGGTGCCGCCGACGAGTCGATCGCCGGCACCCTGGCGGTCGCCGACTACCTGGAGACCGTCTTCGGGCCGTACCCGTTCGGGGCGTACGGCGGGGTGGTGGTCGACGAGCCCCGGATCAGGTACGCGTTGGAGACGCAGAGCCGGCCGGTCTACTCGGCCAACTTCTTCCGCACCGGCGAGAACACCGGGGTGGTCGCCCACGAGATCGCCCACCAGTGGTTCGGCGACAGCGTCTCGGTGGCCCGCTGGGAGGACATCTGGCTCAACGAGGGGCTCGCCACGTACGCCGAGTGGCTCTGGGCCGAGCACCAGGGCCGGGAGACCGCGCAGGCCGCCTTCGAGCAGCAGTACGCCGCGTCCGACGACCAGGTCTGGCGGGTGCCGCCGGCCGCGCCCGGGGTGACCAACCTGTTCAGCGAGTCGGTCTACCAGCGGGGCGGGATGACCGTGCACGCGTTGCGGGTGACGATCGGCGACGAGGCGTTCTTCCGGCTGCTGAAGACCTGGGCGGCGGAGAAGCGCAACGGCAACGCCACCACCGCCGAGTTCGTGGCGACCGCCGAGCGGGTCAGCGGGCAGCAGCTCGACGACCTCTTCGCCACCTGGCTGTACGGCACCGAACGCCCCGCGACCCCCACCCGCCGCTGACCGGCTGCGGCCGGGTCCGCCCGCCCGACCCGCACCAGGTCAGTTCTTCACCCGCAGTTCGGGGTGGGCGTCGAGGTAGGTTTCGGCCTTGCCGGCCTTGAGCGCGGGCAAGAAGCCCTTGCCGACGCTGGTGAGCTGCTCACCCCGGTAGCTGCTGCCCTTGCCCACCCCGTCGCCGGGCAGCCCGACCAGGGTGATCCGGTCGGCGCTCATCCCACCCAGCGCGTACGCCAGGTCGACGATGCGCGGGCCGCCGGCATAGACCAGGGTGTCGCCGAGCGCCGCCACCACCTGGTCCACCCGGTCGGGTTCCCGGGCCAGGTTCTCGCTGAGGATCTTGGCGGCCAGCGCCCGGAGGAGTTGCTGCTGGTGCCGCTGTCGGGCGTAGTCGCCGCCGGTGATGTAGCGCTGCCGGGCGTAGTCCAGCGCCTGCCAGCCGTTGAGGTGCCGCTCGCCCTTCTCGTAGACCATCTGCGGGCCGGTGTAGCCGCCCCCACCGGGGGCCGGGTCGCGGTACTTGCCGTCCGGTCGGCGGTGCAGGGAGGGGACCCGCTGGTCGACGTAGAGGTCCACCCCGCCGAGGGTGTCGACCAGCCGGTCGAAGCCGTTGAAGGTGATCACCGCACCGGCGTCGAAGCGCAGCCCGGTGTACCCGGTGACGGTGCTGCGCAGCAGCTCGTACCCCTGGGCGGCGCTCGGGTTCTTGGGCTTGCCCGGCACCCGGCTGCCGTAGCTCATGGCGTGGGTGAGCTTGGTCCGGCCGCCCCGGTAGCCCGACTTGGGGAACGCCGGGATGTCGACCACCAGGTCGCGGGGGAGCGAGAAGAGGTACGCCCGGTCCAGCCCGGCCGGCACGTGCAGGATCAGCACCGAGTCGCCGTGCGGTTCCCAACCGGGCACGCTGACCCGGGTGTCCACCCCGACCAGCAGCAGGTTGAGCGGGCCGGTGATGGCCGCGCCGGGGGGCGGGGTCGGGCTGGGGGTGGGGCTCGGCGTGGGGCTGGCGGTCGTGGCGACCGGTCCGGCCGTACGCCGTGGCCCGTCGTCGCGGACCTGCCGGGTCACCACCAGGGCGACCACCGCCACCAGTACGACACCGACCAGGGCGGCCAGCCCCCACACCCATCGTGGGCGTCCCGTTCCGGTTTCCTGAGTCATCGCTCGCCACCCCCGTCTGCACAACGCGTCGACCGGCCCCCCGGGTTGCGGGCGTCGATCGGCGACGGTGAGCATGATCGCGCGAAATCCGGCACTGGCGCGATGGCTACCCGCCGGTAATGATGCGTTCATGCGGTACGACGTGCTCGTCATCGGCTCCGGCTTCGGCGGCAGCGTCACCGCGCTGCGGCTGGCCGAGAAGGGCTACACCGTCGGCGTGCTGGAGGCGGGTCGGCGGTTCGCCGACGACGAGTTCCCGCAGACCTCCTGGCGGCTGCGCCGGTTCCTCTGGGCACCCCGGCTCGGCTGCTACGGGCTGCAACGGCTCACCCTGCTCCGCCCGGCCGACCGGAAGCACGGCGGCGGTGTGCTGGTGCTCTCCGGCGCCGGGGTGGGCGGCGGCTCCCTGGTCTACGCGAACACCCTCTACCAGCCGCCGGACGCCTTCTACACCGATCCGCAGTGGCGCGACGTCACCGACTGGCGGGCCGAACTCGCCCCCCACTACGACCAGGCCGCCCGGATGCTCGGGGTCACCACGTACCCCCGGCACACCGGCGCGGACCGGGCGATGCGGGCGGTGGCCGAGCGGATGGGGGTGGGGCACACCTTCGGGCCCACCCCGGTGGGGGTGCACCTCGGCCACCCCGGTCGACGCGTGGCGGACCCGTACTTCGGCGGGGCGGGCCCGGAGCGTACCGGCTGCACGCACTGCGGTTCGTGCATGACCGGCTGCCGGCACGGTGCCAAGAACACCCTGGTCAAGAACTACCTGTGGCTGGCCGAACGGCTCGGCGCGCGGGTCCACCCGCTGACCACGGTCACCGCCGTCCAGCCGGCCGCCGACGGCGGCTACCGGGTGCACACCGTACGGACCGGCGCCTGGCTGCGGCGGCGACGCCAGGTGTTCCGGGCCGACCAGGTGGTCTTCGCGGCCGGTGCGCTCGGCACCCAACGGCTGCTGCACGAGATGAAGCAGACCGGTGCGCTGCCCCACCTGTCGGACCGCCTCGGCGAGCTGACCCGCACCAACTCGGAGGCGATCCTCGGCGCGTCGGTCGGCTGGCGGCAGGCCCGGCTGCGGGGGCTGGACTTCACCGACGGGGTGGCGATCACCAGCTCGTTCCACCCCGACCCGCAGACCCACGTCGAGCCGGTCCGCTACGGCCGGGGCGCCAACGCGATGGGGCTGCTCCAGTCGTTGCTGGTCGACGGTGGCCCGCACCGGCTCCGGCGTTGGCTGGTCGGCCTGGCCCGGCACCCGGGGCAGGCCGTCCGGATGCTCTCGGTGCGGCACTGGTCCGAGCGGACGGTCATCGCGTTGGTGATGCAGTCGGTCGACAACTCGCTGACCACCCGCTGGCGGCAGGGGTGGCTGGGCCGGCGGCGGCTGGTCTCCGGGCCGGGGCACGGCACCCCGAACCCGACCTGGATCCCGGCCGGCAACCGGGCCGCCCGACTGCTCGCCGAGGAGATCGGCGGCACCCCCGGCGGGGCGCTCACCGAACCGTTCGACATCCCGATGACCGCGCACATCCTCGGCGGTGCGGTGATCGGGGTCACCCCGGCCGACGGGGTGATCGACCCGTGGCACCGGGTGCACGGCCATCCGGGACTGCACGTGGTCGACGGGGCGGCGGTCTCGGCGAACCTCGGGGTGAACCCGTCGCTGACGATCACCGCGCAGGCGGAACGGGCCATGTCGTACTGGCCGAACAAGGGTGAACCGGACCCGCGGCCGCCGCTCGGGTCGGCGTACACCCGGGTGGGTGCGGTGGTGCCGCGGCACCCGGCGGTCCCGGCGGACGCCCCCGGCGCGCTGCGTCACGGGCCGCGCTGACCGGGTGCGGCACGCCCGGGGGCGGCCCGTGCCCGGGGCGGGTGTGACTGTCGGTAGGCTTTGCCCACATGAGCACGCCTCGCCCCGTCCTCGTGGTGGACTTCGGAGCCCAGTACGCCCAGCTCATCGCGCGCCGGGTGCGCGAGGCGAAGGTCTACTCGGAGATCGTCCCGCACTCCATGCCGGTCGCCGAGATGCTGGCGAAGGACCCGGCCGCGATCATCCTGTCCGGCGGCCCGTCCAGTGTCTACGCCCCGGACGCCCCGCAGATCGACGCCGGGCTGTTCGACGCGGGCGTGCCGGTCTTCGGCATCTGCTACGGCTTCCAGGCGATGGCCCAGGCGCTCGGCGGCACGGTCGCCCGGACCGGCAACCGGGAGTACGGCGGCACCCCGCTGCGTCCCCGGCTGCTCGACCCGGGTGTGCTGCTGCGGGACCTGCCGGCGGACCTGCCGGTCTGGATGAGCCACGGTGACGCGGTGACCGAGGCCCCCGCCGGGTTCACGGTGACCGCCGAGTCGGCGGGTGCCCCGGTCGCCGCCTTCGAGGACCTGGCCGGTCGGCGGGCCGGTGTGCAGTTCCACCCGGAGGTGGGGCACACCGCGCAGGGGCAGGAGATGCTCCGCCGCTTCCTCTACGACATCGCCGGCATCGCGCCAACCTGGACCCCGCAGAACATCATCGACGAGCAGGTGGCCCGGATCCGGGCCCAGGTCGGCGACAAGGAGGTCATCTGCGGCCTGTCCGGCGGGGTGGACTCGGCGGTCGCCGCCGCGCTGGTCCACGAGGCGGTGGGGGACCAGCTCACCTGCGTCTTCGTCGACCACGGCCTGCTGCGCGCCGGTGAGGCCGAGCAGGTGGAGAAGGACTACGTGGCGGCCACCGGCATCAAGCTGAAGGTGGTCGACGCGGCCGACCGGTTCCTCGGCGCGTTGGCCGGGGTGACCGACCCGGAGCAGAAGCGGAAGATCATCGGCCGGGAGTTCATCCGGGTCTTCGAGGCCGCCGCCCGGGAGATCGCCGCCCACGGCGACGTCGAGTTCCTGGTGCAGGGCACCCTCTACCCGGACGTGGTCGAGTCCGGTGGCGGCACCGGCACCGCCAACATCAAGAGCCACCACAACGTCGGCGGCCTGCCGGAGGATCTGAAGTTCGCCCTGGTCGAGCCGCTGCGCACGCTGTTCAAGGACGAGGTCCGGGCGCTCGGGCTCCAGTTGGGCCTGCCCGAGGCGATGGTGTGGCGGCACCCGTTCCCGGGGCCGGGCCTGGCCATCCGGATCATCGGCGCGGTCGACCGCGAGCGCCTCGACCTGCTGCGCCACGCCGACCTGATCGCCCGGGAGGAGCTGACGGCAGCCGGCCTGGACCGGGGTGTCTGGCAGTTCCCGGTGGTGCTCCTGGCCGACGTGCGCAGCGTCGGGGTGCAGGGTGACGGGCGCAGCTACGGGCATCCCGTGGTGCTGCGCCCGGTCTCCAGCGAGGACGCGATGACCGCCGACTGGTCCCGGCTGCCCTACGAGGTGGTGGCCCGGATCTCCACCCGGATCACCAACGAGGTCGCCGAGGTCAACCGGGTGGTCCTGGACGTGACCAGCAAGCCGCCGGGCACCATCGAGTGGGAGTGAGCCGGGCTCAGCCGGCCGTCGGCGGGGTCGTCGGCGGCTGCGGCCCGGTCGCCGGCCCGCCCGGCTGATACCCGACCGCCGGCCCGCCCGGCTGCGGCCCGGTGGTCGGACCGTCCCGCTGCGGCCAGGTGGTCGGCCCGCCCGGCTGGGGTCCGGTGGTCGGGGCCGTCGGCTGCGGCCAGGTGGTCGGAGCCGTCGTCGCCGGCTGCGCCGCCGGGTCGGTCGGGTGCGGCCAGGCCGGTGCGCCGGCCGGCTCCTCGGGCATCAGGAACCACATGATCGGGTACGCCAGCGCGGCCAGACCGCCGGTGACCAGGGTCGCGACCGCGAACAACACCCGGACCAGGGTGGGGTCGACGGCGAAGTAGCGGCCGAGACCGCTGGCGACGCCGGCCACCATCCGGTCGGTGGTCGGCCGGCGGAGCTGCTTGTACGGGGCGTGAGGGGTGCTCGTCGAAGTCATGTCTCCACGGTCCGCGCCGACCACCCCGACGACCTCGGTGACTGCCCCGATCCCTACCCTGATCGATCCCCGAGGGGCCAGCCCTGAGTCAGGAATCCGACTCTTTTCCGCACTGGTAACGCGACCCGGGGAGAATTTGGCCCCGTGACCACCTTGCTGGAGCCGCTCCGCAGGATCGCGGCATATGCAGTCTGTGCTGATTCAATCGGCCGAGTGTTACTGGTCCGCGCATCGGAGCGCTCCGGCACCCCCGGCGTATGGTCCCTGCCCGGCGGGGCGGTCGACCACGGCGAGGACCCGAACCACACCGTCGTCCGGGAGACCGCCGCCGAGACCGGCCTCTCGGTCGCCGTCGCCGGCCTGGCGGACGTGCTGGCCGACATGCGCGCGCTGCCCGAGCGCCGCATCACCATCCACACCGACCGCCTGATCTACCAGGTGTCGGTGCGCGGCGGCACCCTCACCGACCGGGTCGACCGCTCCACCGACCTGGCCCGCTGGTACACCCTCGACGAGGCACGGGAGCTGCCGCTGCGGGCCTTCACCGCCCGTGCCCTCGGGCTGCCGGCGTCCTCCGCCGACGTGGTCCCCGACGAGGCCCCCGAGTTCCCCTCCTTTTACGCCGTCCCCGGCCCGGACGGGCTGCACCGGGCGCAGCGCTTCGCCGCGTACGCGGTGGCCACCGACCCGGCGGGTCGGGTGCTGCTCACCCGGGTCTCCGACGGCTACCCGGGCGCGGGCTGCTGGCACCTGCCCGGCGGCGGCACCGACTACGGCGAGCAGCCGGGCGCGGCGCTGATCCGGGAACTGGTCGAGGAGACCGGGCAGACGGGGCGACTGGTCGAGCTGCTCGGGGTGGCCAGCCACCGCGACGCCGCCTCGCTCGGCCCGGAGGGCTACCCGATCGACTGGCACGGCGTACGGGCCTTCTACCGGGTGATGGTCGACCAGCCCGCCCCGCCCACCGTCACCGACGTGGGCGGCTCCACCTGCGAGGCCCGCTGGTTCGGCCGCGAGGAGTTGGGCGCCCTGCCCACCGACCGGCTCACCGAGGTCACCGCCGAGGCGGTCCAGGCCGCCCGCCTCACCGCCTGACCGGCTGCCCCCGTCGCACCGGCCGGACAGGCCGGCGCGACGGCACCCACCCCGCTCGGGCGACCGCTAGCCTCATGATCGACGGGGCGGACCGCGGGCGGGGGAGTACACGTGCAGGAGCGACGACGGATCGCGGCGTACGGCTGGTGTGCGGACGACACCGGCCGGGTGCTGCTGGTGCGCGGGGCCGCAGCTGATCCGGCACCGGGGCTCTGGCGGCTGCCCGGTGGGGGTGTGGCGCACGCGGAGCATCCGGCCGACACGGTGGTCCGCCGGTTCGCCGGGGAGACCGGGCTGGGCGTCGCCGTCGGCGGGTTGCGCGCCGCCGTCGCCGACCTGTCCACCCGCCGTCTCGGCGCGGTCGAGGTGTCGGTGCACACCGACCGGTTGGTGTTTCACGTCACGGTCCCCGATGGTCAGCCGTCGCACGGTGACCGGACGACCGCCGACGGTCCCGCCGAACTGGCCTGGTGCACCCCGCAGCAGGCCGCCACGCTGCCGCTGATGCCGTTCACCGCCGAACTGTTCGGCCTGCCCACCCGGCCCGTCGCCGGACCGCCTGGAGCGCCACCACCTCCGCCCGCTGCCGGACCACCGACCGGGCCGGCCCCGTCGGGTTCACCGGCCGGGTCGGGGTCGGCGGAAGAGGAGGGGTCGGCGGAAGGGGCGTCCGCCGGGGCTGACGCCACTGCTGACCGACGGCAGCGGTTCGCCGCGTACGGGCTGGTCACCGACCCCGACGGACGGGTGCTGCTCACGATGATCGCGCCCGGCTATCCGGGTGCCGGTCGGTGGCACCTGCCCGGTGGCGGCACCGATCACGGTGAGCAACCGGTTGACGGTCTGTTACGGGAGTTGGTGGAGGAGTCGGGTCAGCGGGGCCGGATCGACCGACTGATGCTGGCCGACAATCTGCACAATCCGGTCGCGTTGGGTCCGGAAGGGCGTCCCTTGGACTGGCACGGAGTGCGGGTGATCTATCGGGTGCTGGTCGACGAGCCCACCGATCCGGTGGTCACCGAGGCGGCCGGCGGATCGACGCAGGCCGCCGCCTGGTTCACGTCTGCCAAGCTCAGCGGCCTGATGATGACCGACGTCGCGGAGTTGGCCACCGGGCGGACGGTCGGATGACGGTCGCTCGCCGAGCCGACTGTGGGGTGCTCCGGTAAAGTCGGCACTGCGGTTGGCGAAGAAAACGGGCGATGAGGCCCGAGATGGGAATAAGCGAGCGGTTTGCGCGGTTAAGAGTAGTTACCAGTACCGCCGGCAGCTATCGCCAACCACCACGCCGCTGTGCAATGGTGTACTCCGCTCGAACGGCTGCCGGGCCAAGAGCGGTCCGGCACGAGACAGCCGGACACCCGCCCACACGGGCGGCCAGCCGATCCGGTGATGGAGGAAAACGTGCCGAGAGCCCCATGGCGCCGGCGTCGTACGACTGACAGTCCGCGCCCCGCAGGGCGTCGCTGGGCGGGCCGGTTGCGCCGCAGCAGCACATTCGCCCGCCAGGTGCTGCTGGTCCGGGTGGGTCGCCGGGATGGCGACCAGCTCAACGGCACCGACCTGGTTCTTCCCGAGCACCGCGTCGACCGGCAGCGTCGCCGTTACGGTTTCGACCGTCGCGGGGTCACCCTCGACCGTGCCGAGATCGCGGCGGTCGCCCCGGTCAGCCCGGCCCTCAGCCCCGCCGCGCCGGTCGACGAGTCGCCCGCGATGGCGATCCCGCTGCTCCCCGGCGCGCGTACCCCCGCCCGCCGGATGAAGTTCGCGCTGGTCAACGCCTGCACCCTGGCCAGCCTGGTGCTCGGCATCAACGCCATCTTCGTCGCCATGAACGGCCAGACCCGGATCGCAGCACTCCTGCTGATCGCCTGCGTCATCTTCGACGGCCTCGACGGCGCGCTCGCCCGCAAGTTCGGCGTGGCCAGCCCGTTCGGCGCCCAGATGGACTCGCTGGCCGACATGTGCTCGTTCGGCCTCGCCGCCCCGGTGGTGGTCTACGCCGCACTGGCCGGATCGGCCCCCACCGCCGCCGCGGCGGTCGCGGCCGCCCTCGTCGCGTCCTGCGCCGCGATCCGGCTCGCCCGGTTCAACGTCTCGCCCAAGGACGGCCGGTTCTTCTGCGGTGTGCCCACCACGATGGCGGCGGCGGTGCTCGCCCTCACCGTGGCCATCGGGCTGCCGCTGCCGGCGAGCGTGCAGATCGGCGGGGTGGCGCTGCTGGCCTTCGCGATGGTCTCCAGCTTCCCGTACGCCAAGCTGGCCCGGCTGGTGAAACTGCCGCCGTGGCTGTGGCTGGCCCCGGCCGTCGGCGCGCTTGTCGACATCCGGCTCACCTTCGCCCTCGTGGTGGTGGGCTACCTGGTCAGCGGTCCGCTGCTCTGGCTGCACCAGCGCCGCACCGCCTGACCCGTCCACAGTTACGCAACAGGGGCGCCGCGACCGCGGCGCCCCTGTTCGCGTTCGTGTCGACTCAGCTCCAGCGGGCGATGACCGAGGAACCGCCGACCACCTTGTCGCCGGGGCCGACCAGCGGGGTGGCGGCGTCGGCCGGCAGGTAGACGTCGGTGCGGGAGCCGAAACGGATCAGCCCGAACCGCTCCCCCCGGGCCAGCAGCGCCCCCACCGGTGCCCGCTGCACGATCCGGCGGGCGATCAGCCCGGTCCGCTGCGCCACCACCACCGTGCCGTGCGCGGTGTCCAGCACCGTGTAGGCGGCGACGTTGTGCTCGGCGTCCGGCTTCATGGCGTTGACGAAGCCGCCGTCGGCGACGAAGTAGTCGACCACCTTGCCCGCCACGGGGGAGCGGTTGACGTGCACGTCCAGCACCGACAGGAAGACCGCGATCCGCAGCCACTCACCGTCGCCGAACCGTTCGTCGTGCAGCCGCTGCACCGACAGCACCTGACCGTCGGCGGCGGCGACCACCGCGGACGGGTCCTCCGGCACGTCCCGCTGCGGGTCCCGGAAGAACGCGGCCACCGGGGCGGCAGCCAGCGCCGGCACCAGCCACAGCTTCGACTTCGGCCGGACGACCCGGGCGACGGCGGCCAGGCCGAGCGCGATGCCGGCCGCGGCGACCCCGTTCGAGTCGATGTGCATGCCCCGGGTCAGCGGCACGCTCGACGGCCGGTACGCCGGGGCCAGCTGGGCGGCCGAGGCGGCGGCGGCCGGGGTGAACCGCAGGTGGTGCACCCGTACCGGCGGGGAGTTACGCAGCACCAGGTCGGTGCGGACGCCGTGCAGCACCCCGATCCGGTCCAGTTCGGCGGCGGCCCCGTCGGTGCGGAACACCGGTGCGGCGACGCTGAGCACCGCGCCGTCGGTCAGGTACTTGGTGAGCCCGTCGACGACGTCGCGGGTCTCCTCGTCGGTGCCGGTGAACGGCTCGGCGGCGATGACCAGCTCGGCGGCGTCCGCCTCGGCGAGGGAGTCGACCACCCGGACCCGGTCGGCGACCCAGCGGCCCTGGGCCGTCACGTGCTCACGCAGCGTGGCGGCGTCGGTCGTCGCGGCCGGCACGACGGTCAACGTGTCGCCCGGCAGCAGCGCGTCGATCGCCGCGGCGAGGGCCGCGGCCCCGGGGGCCGCACCCACCAGCAGGGCTGCCTTCGGGTCGTTGCGTCGGGCGAGTTCGGCGACGAGGGTACGGGCGGCACGCTCGCCGATGCGGACCGGACCGGATGGACCGGAGGGGCGCACGGCGGGGAACTGGGTCATGTCGGGCGGGCTCCTGACGGGGTAGAGACGGACGTCGCGGCGGGACCGCCTCGGACGCCCGGACGAGGCGCATCCGGGCCGGTGCCGGGGCACCTGGTGCGCGGGCACCGGCGGAGCCCGACGACGTGGCGCGTGCCGGCGGAGGCGGGATCTCCCCGGCCAGCATACGAGCCGTCGGACGCCGCCCGCACCGGTGCGGTCAGCTGGACGCCCCGGGTGGGCCGGTGACCGGGGGGTCCACCAGGTCGCCGGACGGCCGCCGAGAAGTGTCCTGGTCGTCGGACCGGGCCGCCGGTTCGTGTTCGCGCCGGTGGTCCGAGCCGTGCTGTCGGCCCGGCTCGCGCGCCGGGTCGCCGAGGTGCAGCTCGGCGGTGTCCCGCCAGCCGGCGCGTTCGTCGTCCCCGCCCGCCGGGCCGGTCGGCGCGCTGCTCACCGAGCTGCCCGGGGTGCTGCTCACCGGGCCGGCCGGCGTGGCGCTCACCCGGCCGGCCGGCGTGAGGGCCGGCTCGCCGTCGGCCGGCGGGACCGGGCGGTCCGGGGTGCGGGCCGAGCGCACCGCCCCGACCAGCCCGAGCACTCCGATGAGCACCAGCGCGCCGGCCAGGAACCAGCCCACCGCGGGCAGGGCCAGCCCGAGGATCTGGGCGAGCAGCCACCAGAGGGAGAGCCCGACGAAGAGCAGCCCGAAGACGAACGACACCAGATCGGTGCGATGGCCCTTCACCGGATCACCTCCAGATTGCCCGCGTTGACGTGGACGGTGAGCCGCAGCGTGCCGCCGCCGGCCCCGTCCGGGCCCAGGTCGGTGACCTGGCGGCCCTGCCCCTCCAGCCCCGAGCTGCGCCGGCCGAAGACGGTGGCCTCCCCGGCCTTGACGTTCGTCACGGCCGTGACGTCCACGTTCGGCGGCACCACGATGGTGGCCTCCCCGAAGTTGACCACCACGGTCAGGTCGGTGTCCCGCTTGTCGAAGTCCACCGCACGCAGGTCCAGGGTCGCGTCACCGAAGCTGTTCTCGTAGCGGTCGGCCAGCTCCTGGTAACTGGTCGGGGCCCAGGTGACCGCCCCGTCGACACCCCGGACCCGGTCGTAGGACTCGGCGACCGTGGCGACACCGAGAGCGGCGGCGGCGACCAGGCCGAGGGCGATCAGCCAGCGGGCCCGGCCGAACCAGGTGCCGACGAGCAGCCCGAACCCGATGGTGGCGAGCACCGCCGCGAAGTAGCCGGCGGCGCCGATCGGGAAGACGTCCAGCAGGTCCAGGATGGCGACCACGCCGAGGGCCAGGAAGATCAGTGAGAAGGTCGCGGCACCCAGCGCCGACCGTTCCTTCGGTTTCTTCGGCGGTTTGACCCGGGGTGCGGGCGGCGGCGGTGGGGGAGGGCCCCCGGCGTACGGGCCGTGGGGCGCGAACGGCGGCCGGTAGCCCGTACCGGTGGGTGGGACGGTCACCGGCGCGGCGGCGGGCACACCGGTCAGCGGTGGCCGGGGCGGCCAGGCCGGTGCCTCCGCCCGGGTCGCCGCCAGCTCCATCGGCGCGGCCGGTGGCCAGGCCGGTAGCGGTGCGGTACGGGTCTGCGCCGGCCAGCCGGCCGGTTCGCCGGTGCGGGCCGCCGGCCACCCCGCGGGTTGCCCGCCACGATCCGACGGGAACGGGGGGGCCGGCGGGGCGGGTGCCACCGGGGCGAAGGGGGCCGGCCAGCCGACCGGGGGGACCGGTCCGGGCGGGGCGGCCGGGCCGGGCGGTGGACCGGCGGCAGCCGGCACGCCGGGGCGGCTCTCCCGGTTGAGCAGCAGCGCACCACCGATGAGGATGGCCGCGCCCAGCAGCACCGCCCGGAACGCGTCGGTGACGATGTAACCGAAGCCCACCGCGACCGTGATGGTCAACAGGATCACGGTGATCGGGGACATGCTCGACCGGCCCCGGCCCAGCATCGACTCCAGCGGCGAGGCGCTGTCCCCCTCGCCCGGGATGATCAGCCAGGCGGCCACGTAGACCAGGATGCCGACCCCGCCGAAGAACCCGAGCACCGCGAGGAGCACCCGCCACAGCACCGGGTCGGTGTTGGTGGCCCGGCCGATGGCCGCGCAGACCCCGGCCAGGTAGCGGCCGTCACGGGGCCGGACCAGGCCGTACCGTGAGGTGAAGCTGGCGCCTCCGGACGGTGGGGGATACCCCCCGGGCGGTTGCGGCGTGTCGTCGCCCCCCGTGGGCGACGGGGACGCCGGGGGTGGCCCGGCGGCGGAGCCGGGCGGCGGCATACCACCCGGTGCGGCCACCTGAGGGTACGGCGGCGGGGCAGGGTCCTCGGTCATGACTCGATCCTGCGGGGTCGCCGGGCCGAGTCGCCTCCGGAACCGACCCTGACCCCACCCTGAGATCCCGGTGGGCGGATGTCCGGGGCGTCCCCGTGGTCGGTGCCGTCGTCCCCGTGTGACGATCGGAGCGGCACCACACTCCGGGGTGTCCGTCCGCCACCCACCGTGACCAGGGAGCCTCCGATCAGCGTCGTGACCCCGCCGCCGCGCCTCTACCGGGCGCCCGAGCACCGGCTGGCCGCCGGTGTGGCCGCCGGCATCGCCGACCATCTCGGCATCTCGGTGCTGCGGGTACGCGTCGCCTTCATGGTGCTGCTCGGGCTCAGCGGACTGGGGCTGCTGCTGTACGCGGCGTTCTGGGCGGTGGTGCCGCTGCGGCCGGGTGACACCGCGACCCCGCCCCGGCGGGACCCCGGGCAGCTGCTGCCGTTCGTGGCGATCGGCCTCGGTGTGCTGCTGGTCCAGGTGCTGGTCTTCGACTCGGTCGGCGCGGCGGGCACCGCCGGTTGGCTGGTGGCGATCATCGCGGTCGGTGCCGGGGTGATCTGGCACCAGTCCGCGCCGGAGCGCCGCCGGCAGTGGAGCGGGTCGATGCCGGTGCCGTGGCTCGGCGCGGTGGTGGAGGAGAGCGACCGGCGGGCCTTCGTGCTCCGCTTCGCCGGGGGCGCGGTGCTGGTCGCCGTGGGCATCATCGGTGTGGCGGCGGTCTACTCGCCGGTGCAGAACCTCGACGCGGTGGTCAACGGGGTGATCTTCGCGTTGGTCGGGCTGGTCGGCGTCGGGGTGGTGGCCGCCCCGGTGCTGTGGCGCACGTGGAACCAGCTCCGCTCGGAGCGGGAGGGGCGCATCCGCGAGCAGGAGCGTGCCGAACTGGCCGCCATGGTGCACGACCAGGTGCTGCACACCCTGGCCCTGATCCAGCGCAACGCCAGCGACGTCAAGACGGTGCAGCGGCTCGCCCGGGGCCAGGAGCGGTCGTTGCGCAACTGGCTCTACAAGCCGACCGCCTCGCCGACCGAACGGTTCGCGGCAGCGCTCGAACAGGCCGCCGCCGAGGTGGAGGACACCTTCGCGATCACCGTCGAGGCGGTGGTGGTGGGTGACCGGGAGACCGACGAACGGGTCGGGGCGCTGGTCGCGGCGGCCCGGGAGGCGCTTGTCAACGCGGCCCGCCATGCCGGGGTGCAGACGGTGTCGCTCTACGCCGAGGTCGAGCCGGAGCAGGTGAGCGTCTTCGTCCGGGACCGGGGCAAGGGCTTCGACCCGGATACGGTGGAGGATCACCGGCACGGCGTCCGAGGGTCGATCATCGGGCGGATGAAGCGGCACGGTGGCCGGGCGGAGATCCGTTCCGAGCCCGGGGAGGGGACGGAGGTCCGGTTGATGCTGCCGATCACCGGCACCGGCTCCACGGCGGAAAGGGACAGCTGAGATGGCGGAGCAGTCGATGGAACCGGGTTCGGACGCCCCGACCCGGGTGGAGCGGTTGCGGGTCTTCCTGGTCGACGACCACGCCATGTTCCGGGCCGGGGTCCGGGCCGAGCTGGGCGCGCACGTCGAGGTGGTCGGGGAGGCGAGCACGGTGGCCGAGGCGGTCGCCCGGATCGCCGCGACCGGGCCGGAAGTGGTGCTGCTCGACGTGCACATGCCCGACGGTGGGGGTCGGGCGGTGCTGGAGGCGATGCGCCGTAGCCACCCGCAGGTGAAGTTCCTGGCGCTGAGCGTGTCCGACGCCGCCGAGGACGTGATCGGGCTGATCCGGGCGGGTGCCCGGGGCTACGTGACCAAGACCATCTCCCCGGACGAGCTGACCGACGCGATCCGCCGGGTGGCCGACGGGGACGCCGTGTTCAGCCCCCGGCTGGCCGGGTTCGTGCTGGACGCCTTCGCGGCCCGGCCGGACGCCCCGGTCGCCGACCCCGAGCTGGACCAGCTCACCAACCGCGAGCGCGAGGTGCTGCGCCTACTCGCCCGGGGGTACGCGTACAAGGAGATCGCCAAGGAGCTGTTCATCTCGATCAAGACGGTCGAGACGCACGTGTCGAACGTGCTGCGCAAGCTCCAGATGTCCAACCGGTACGAGTTGTCCCGCTGGGCGGCGGACCGACGACTCGTCTGAGACCTCCCATTCCGGGAGCATCGCCCCAGGGCTGACAAGAGATCAATTCGTGTCGCATAATGCCCCGTCGCCTTCGCGCGTGCGGGTGGTGTCACGACCCCGCCCGGGGGCGACGCACACCGGCCCGCCGGGAGCGGGCCCACCCCTGGGGAGAGGTGCACGGAACTGATGTTCGGACAACGAGGACGACGCTGGGCGGGTATCGCCACGGCGCTCGTCACCGGTGGCGCGCTGGTGCTCGTCGCAGCCGGTCCGGCCGCCGCCGAGCCGGCGACGAAGGGCGTGGCGCGGGCGGTGCCGGGTACCGGCGTCATGCTGAAGCTGGACGGTCGGGCGCAGAAGACCTCGGCGCTGGCCCTGGAGTTGAAGGACGGCACCGTGCCGGTCTTCTGCATCGACTTCCACACCCCGGTGGCCCGCGACGGCGAGTACGCCGAGGGCACCTGGGGCGAGTCGGAGGTGAAGAACCTCGGGCGGGTGCAGTGGGTGCTCACCCACGGCTACCCCAACGCCGACCGGGCGAAGCTGCTCGCCGCCGCCGGGGCCACCCTGCCCGCCGGGCTGCCCGACTCCCGGCGTGACACGCTGCTCTACTTCGGCACCCAGACGGCTGTCTGGCACTTCAGTGACGGCGTCACCCTGGGCGACTGGGAGCGGGGGCTGACCGCCGCCGCCGAGTACGACGTGATCCGCCGGGTGCACGACTACCTGGTGCGCAACGCCACCGACCAGCCGGAGCCGAAGGCCGAGCTGAGCCTGGACCCGGCGTCGGCCACCGCGACCACCGGCGGGCGTGCCGGGCCGTTCACGGTGCACGGGCCGGCGGGGGAGATCGCGCTGAAGGTCGAGGGTGGCCGTGCCGTCGACGCCGAGGGGCGTCCGGTCGGTACGACCACCAACGGTGGCCGGTTCTGGCTGACCGCAACCGCCGCCGGTCGGGTCACCGTGACGGTCTCCGCGCCGGACTCGGTCTCCTTCGGTCGGGTCTTCCTCTTCTCCGGCGGCAAGAACGCCAAGCAGAAGCTGATCCTGGGTGGCAGCACCGGCACCTCGGTGAACGCCGACGCGGCAGCGAGTTTCGCCGCCGCCCCCGCCTCGCCGTCGCCGTCGGCCACCCCGTCCGGGTCGCCGTCGCCGTCCCCCTCGGCCGCGTCGCCGTCGCCGTCGGCCACCCCGGTCGACTCCTCGTCGCCGGCCAGCCCGGCACCGTCGACCTCGCCCGCCAGCAACGGTGGCGGGCTGCCGTTGACCGGTTCGCCGGTCGCGCTGGCCGCCCTGGCGGGGCTGGCGTTGCTGGCCTTCGGCGCGGTGGCCGTGCTGCTGGTCCGTCGTCGCAAGGTCCACTTCACCGTCTGACGTACGGCTCCCTGCGGCCCCGGCACCCGACGGTGCCGGGGCCGGCTGTTTACCGGTCACCCCTGCGGGGGCCCCGAGACCCGGTGGCGTGGGGGCGGTGTGGCGGAGGGGCCGGTCGTCGGCGGGCGGCGGCCGGCAGTCACCTGCGGTGCAGGTGTGTCGACTGTCTTCGGCCGGCTGGCTGGGACTGTGCTCCGGCTGGCCGAAGCCGCCCTCAGCCGGACGGGCAGAAAGCGGTGACGCCCGGTGGAGGTCGGAGCACGCCAACCGGACGGCGGCAAAGCTCACACTGCTGACCCTGCGGTCACCACCCGGTCGAGCGGACTTGCTGTCTTACCTGCTCAGAGCGGTACGACCAGGGCATCTCATGATCTTTTCTCAAGTATCGGCAACACGGCAGGCAACTAACGGCTTGATAACGGCACCTTCACGTAATGGGCCGGTGGGTGTCACAGTGGCAGCACCTCACCCCCGATGTGAGGCACCCGTGTGTCCCGGCCGACCACGTCGCCGCTGCCTCCGGCACGGATCGTGGTCGTCGAGCCTGCCCGGGAGCCGAGTGCGGGGGTGTGGTGGCCCGGCGGATCGGTACCCCTGGGGTGTCCCGATTTCTCTGCGGTAACCGGTGATCTGTAACACATGATCGCCGTGCGGTGTCACCCCCCAACGTGCGTGAAACCCACGACGGAACCAGGTTAGAAAGAGGAGGCCCCTCGGAATGAGAGTCTCGAAGCGGGCGAGCGGCGCCATTGCGATGGGTGCGGCGTTCGCGCTCATCGCGTCCGGCTGCTCCAGCGGTAACGACGACGAAGGCAGCAGCGGCGCCAGCAGCTCGGACGGGGCCATCGTCGTCGACGGCACCGAGCCGGAGAACCCCCTGGTTCCGGCGAACACCACCGAGACCGGTGGCGGCAAGATCATCGACTGGCTCTGGACCGGTCTGGTCGAGTACCCCAACAACGGTGGTGCGCCGCAGAACGCGCTGGCCGAGTCGATCGAGACGACCGACTCCAAGGTCTACAAGATCAAGATCAAGCAGAACACGAAGTTCCACGACGGCACCGTCGTCAAGGCCAAGAACTTCGTGGACGCCTGGAACTGGGGCGCGTACTCGCCGAACGGCGCGCAGAACGCCAGCTTCTTCGCCGACATCGCCGGCTTCGAGGACGTCAACACCTCCGACCCGGACGGTGACGGCCCGAAGAAGGCGCCCGAGCCCAAGGCCAAGGAGATGTCCGGCCTCAAGGTCGTCGACGACTGGAACTTCGAGGTCACGCTCGCCGCGCCGACCGCCGTGTTCCCGACCAAGCTCGGCTACAGCACCTTCATGCCGCTGCCGGACGCCTTCTTCTCGCAGGGCGCCGAGGCCTTCGGCAAGAAGCCGATCGGCAACGGCCCGGTCAGCTTCGTCTCGTGGGAGAACAACGTCGCGATCAAGCTGACGCGGTTCGACGACTACAACCTGCGCGACAAGATGAAGATCAAGGACGTCAACGTCAAGATCTACCAGGACGACACGGCGGCCTACAACGACCTGGTCTCCAACAACCTGGACTTCCAGCAGCAGGTTCCGGTCTCCTCGCTGGCCGGCGACAAGTGGAAGGCCGACCTGGCCGACCGGGCGATCCCGTCGACCACGCCGTCCACCGGCATCATCGCGTTCCCGATCTACGACAAGCGCTTCCAGAACCCGAAGCTGCGCAAGGCGATCTCGCTGTCGATCAACCGGCAGGAGATCACCGACAAGATCTTCTTCGGTAACCGCAAGCCGGCCGACAGCTGGGCCAACCCGCTGACCCCGGGTGCCAAGCCGGGCAACTGCACCGCCTGCCAGTTCAAGCCGGACGAGGCCAAGGCCCTGCTGGCCGAGGCCGGTGGCTTCACCGGGCAGCTGAAGATGTACTACAACGCCGACGCCAGCCACAAGGACTGGATGGAGGCCGTCGCCGGGCAGGTCAAGAACACCCTGGGTATCGACGCGGTCGCCGTCGGTGTGCCGACCTTCGCGGTCTTCCGGCAGAACATCAACGCCCACAAGATGGACGGTGCCTACCGTGCCGGTTGGCAGCAGGACTACCCGGACGTGGAGAACTGGGTCAACCCGCTCTACGTGACCGGTGGCTCCTCGAACGACGGTCTCTACAGCAACCCCGAGGTGGACGCCCTGTCCAAGCAGGCCAGCTCCGCCCCGAGCCTGGAGGCCTCGCACGAGCTGTTCGCCAAGGCGGTCGAGAAGATCGACCAGGACGTTCCGTCGATGCCGATCTACTTCGGTGGCCAGCAGTCCGGTCACTCCGAGAAGATCAAGAAGATGGAGCTGACCAACGTCGGCGAGCTCGACATCACCTCCGTCGAGCTCTGATCCGTTCGGTCTGACCCCGGGTCGGGCTCGCCTACCGGTGAGCCCGACCCGGGGCCGTTCCGCGAGTGCGTGCACCCCACCCCTCGCCACGTTGTCGCCACCCGTGTCGGCCGCACCCCCGCCCCCGGCACACCCCTTGTCAGGAGGACCACCCCATGGGCCGTTATCTGGTGAGACGGCTGCTCCAACTCGTCCCGGTCTTCATCGGGACGACGCTGATGATCTACCTGCTGGTGTGGAAGGTCCCCGGGGACCCGTTCGCCGGCAAGTGCGGTGACCGTGGCTGTCCGGACAACTACCGGGCCATGATGACCGAGAAGTTCCAGCTGGATCAGCCCTGGTTCGTGCAGTACGCCACCTACATGAAGAACCTCCTGCAAGGCGACTTCGGGACCACCTGGTCGGGGCGCGACGTCGGCGAGATCATCGCCACCGCGTACCCGAACACCCTCAAGCTGGCCCTGGTGGCCCTGGTCATCGAGGGTGTCATCGGTCTCACCGCCGGTGTGCTCACCGGCCTGCGCCGCAACGGCTTCCTGGACAACCTGGTCCTCGTCTCCACGCTCTTCCTGATCGCGCTGCCGGTCTTCGTGGTCGGCTTCGTGCTCCAGTGGTTCTTCGGTGTGAAGCTCGGCATCGTCAAGCCGACCGTCTCCAACGAGATGCGGATCACCGAACTGCTCCTACCGGGCTTCGTGCTGGGTAGCGCGTCGATGGCGTACATCGCCCGGGTGTCACGCACCAGCATCGCGGAGAACCGCCGGGCCGACTACGTGCGTACCGCGATCGCCAAGGGGCTGCCGATGCGCCGGGTGGTCGGTATCCACCTGCTGCGCAACTCGCTGATCCCGGTGGTGACCCTGCTCGGCACCGACCTCGGCGCCCTGATGGGTGGCGCGATCATCACCGAGGGCATCTTCGGCATCAACGGCATCGGCCGCACCGTGCTGCGGGCGATCGTCACCAAGGAGAGCGCTACCGTTGTCTCCATCGTGGTCGTGCTGGTGCTCGTCTACCTGGTGATGAATCTGCTGGTGGACCTGCTCTACGCCGCACTGGACCCGAGGATCCGCTATGAGTGAGCGCAGCAGCGAACGAATCGTCATTGCAGTGTGCGCGGGCAACCAGGCCGGCGCCGAGCGCAGCGAGGTGCAGGCATGAGCGACCCGAGTGCCGCTTCGATCGTGAGCACGCCCCGTCCCGAGCAGTTGACCGAGGCAAGCTCCCCGGCCACCGTCGGCCCGACGGGCAAGAAGGAGAAGCCGCGCAGCCTGCTCGGCGACGCCTGGATCGACCTGCGCCGCAAGCCGCTGTTCTGGATCTCCGCCATCTTCATCGTGCTCTTCGTGGTGATGTCGGCCTTCCCGTCGCTGTTCACCTCCGGTGACCCGGACGCCACCGCGCTCTCCCGCAGCCGGCTCGAGCCCTCCGGCGACGCGTGGTTCGGCTACGACGTGCTCGGGCGGGACGTCTACGCCCGGGTGATCTACGGCGCCAACGCCTCGATCGTGGTCTCGCTGCTCTCCACGATCGGCACCCTGCTGATCGGCGGGGCGGTCGGCATCATCGCGGGCTACAAGGGCGGCTGGGTCGACGGCCTGCTCTCCCGGATCACCGACATCTTCTTCGGCCTGCCGTTCGTGCTCGGCGCGATCGTCATCCTCACCACGTTCAACGGTGCCGGCTCCAACAACGGCGAGTGGGAGATCAAGTTCCTGGTGATCGGCTCGCTGGTGCTGCTGAGCTGGCCGGTGGTGATGCGGCTGATGCGCTCCTCGGTGCTCGCCACCAAGGAGGCCGACTACATCGTGGCGGCCCGCGCGATGGGTGCCAGCACCGGCCGGATCATCTTCAAGCACCTGCTGCCGAACTGCCTGGCGCCGCTGCTGGTCTACGGGACGATCATGATCGGCTCCTTCATCGGCGCCGAGGCCACCCTGTCCTTCCTGGGTATCGGCCTGCAGAGCCCGGTGGTCTCCTGGGGCATCATGATCAATGAAGCGCAGAACTACCTCCGGGTCTCGCCCTTCCTGCTCTTCTTCCCCTCCGCGTTCCTCGTCACCGCCGTGCTGAGCTTCGTCATGCTCGGCGAGGCGGTCCGCGAGGCCCTCGACCCGAAGCTCCGATAGGGGAGACTGAGTTGTCCGACATTCTCGTGTCCGAGCAGTCCGCGCCCGGCGCCGACGGGTCCGGTCGCCCCTCCGGCCGGCTGCTCGAGGTCGACGACCTGCGGGTGGAGTTCCGCACCCGGGACGGCGTCGCCAAGGTCATCAACGGAGTGACGTACCACGTCGACGCGGGGGAGACCCTCGCCGTGCTCGGCGAGTCCGGCTCCGGTAAGAGCGTCACCGCGCAGACCATCATGGGCATCCTGGACATGCCGCCCGGCTTCGTCACCGGCGGTCAGGTCCGCTTCCACGGCAAGGACATGCTCACCATGTCCGCCGAGGAACGTCGCCGCATCCGTGGCGAGGGCATCGCGATGATCTTCCAGGACTCGCTCTCCGCCCTGAACCCGGTCTTCACCGTCGGGTTCCAGATCGCCGAGCAGTTCCGGGTCCGGCGCGGGATGAGCCGTTCCGACGCCAAGAAGCGCGCGATCGAGATGCTCGACCAGGTCAAGATCCCGAACGCCAAGGGCCGGTTCAGCAACTACCCGCACCAGTTCTCCGGCGGTATGCGGCAGCGCGCGATGATCGCGATGTCGCTGGCGCTCGACCCCGAGGTGCTGATCGCCGACGAGCCGACCACCGCGCTGGACGTGACCGTGCAGGCCCAGATCATGGACCTGCTCGGTGAACTCCAGCGGGAACGCCGGATGGGCATGATCCTGATCACCCACGATCTCGGCGTGGTCGCCGACGTCGCGGACCGGATCGCGGTCATGTACGCCGGCCGGATCGTCGAGGAAGCCGACGTCTACGACCTGTACGCCAAGCCGGCGCACCCGTACACGCTCGGCCTGCTCAACTCGATCCCCCGGCTGGACGAGAAGGGGCAGCAGCTCCGCACCATCAAGGGCCTCCCGCCGAACCTGATGAACATCCCGCCGGGCTGCCCGTTCAACCCGCGCTGCCCCATGGCGCAGCCGGTGTGCCGGGAGACCGTCCCCCCGCTGTTGCAGATCGGCACCGGTCGGGCCAGCGCCTGCCACTTCGCCGAGGAGCTGGTGAACCGTGACTGACAACATCATCGAAGTCCGTGACCTGGTCAAGCACTACCCGGTCACCCGGGGCATCGTGTTCAAGAAGACCATCGGCCAGGTCAAGGCCGTCGACGGCGTCTCGTTCGACCTCAAGGCCGGGGAGACGCTGGGCGTGGTCGGCGAGTCGGGCTGCGGCAAGTCGACGCTGAGCCGGGTCCTGATGAACCTGGAGAAGCCCACCGCAGGCACGGTGCACTACAAGGGCCAGGACATCGCCAAGCTCTCCGGTGGCGCGCTGCGGCGGCTGCGCCGGCAGATCCAGCTGGTGATGCAGGACCCGTACACCTCGCTGAACCCGCGGATGACCGTCGGTGACCTGATCGGTGAGCCGTTCGAGATCCACTCGGAGGTCGCGCCGCGGGGCAGCCGCCGGGACAAGGTCAAGGAACTGCTCGACCTGGTCGGCCTCAACCCGGAGCACATCAACCGGTACCCGCACCAGTTCTCCGGCGGTCAGCGGCAACGCATCGGCATCGCCCGGGCGCTCGCCCTGCGCCCCGAGGTGATCGTCTGCGACGAGCCGGTCTCCGCCCTGGACGTCTCGATCCAGGCCCAGGTGATGAACCTGCTGGAGAAGCTCCAGAACGAGCTGGGCCTGTCGTACGTGTTCATCGCGCACGACCTGTCGGTGGTCCGGCACCTGTCGGACCGGGTCGCGGTGATGTACCTCGGCAAGATCGTGGAGATCGGCACCGAGGACGAGATCTACGAGCGGCCGACCCACCCGTACACCCAGGCGCTGCTGTCGGCGGTGCCGGTGCCGGACCCGACGCTGCGGGAGAACAAGGCGATCATCCGGCTCACCGGTGACGTCCCGTCGCCGATCAGCCCGCCGTCGGGCTGCCGGTTCCGCACCCGGTGCTGGAAGGCGCAGGACCTCTGCGCCGAGCAGCCGCCGCTGCTGGAGATCCGCCCCGGCTCGGACCACCCGAGCGCCTGCCACTTCGCCGAGAAGCGGGAGATCGTCGCCACGCACGACGCGTGAGCCACACCCGGGCCGCCTGCCACCGTCACCCCGACGGCGGCAGGCGGTTCGTCGTTACCGGCCCGTGGTCCGGCAGCTCCACCCCCAACACCCGGGCGGTCCGCCCTTCCGCAACGCCTGGCGGTCCGCCCTTACAGCGGGCCGCGCCCCGCCCGCAGCAGCAACAGCGCGAGTTGGGTACCGTCGGCCCCCAACTCGGTGCGGAAGCGCTCCAGGATCTCGCGCTCCCGGGAGAGCACCAGCCGGGTGCCCCCGGAGGCCATCCGGGTCACCCCGACCTCCTGGGAGAGCGCCGCCCGTTCCTGCCAGAGCGCGATCAGCGTCCGGTCGATCTCGTCGATCCGTTCCCTGATCGCCACGATCCGCTCGGCCGCCGCCGTGTCACCGGTGCCGGTACGGGCGGCAGCGGCTCCGGTCGGGTCGGTCTCCGTGGGATCGGCCCCGGCCGGCTCGTCGTGCCGCGCGGGGCCACCGCTGGACTCCACCACGTCAGTCATCATCGTCGTACCCCTCGGGTCTCGGGCCCGGTGTTCGGATCCCGGGACGAAAAAGCCCCGGGCTCTCCGAGCCCGGGGCTTTCGTAGGTCCTGTCGATCAGGCGCGACCCACGGCTGCCGGACTCCCGGTGCCGTAGTAAAAGAAGAACCGCCGCTCGATCACGTCGTCGAGTATGCCGACCGGAAGCCGGTCCGCGCAAGCAGTCCCCGGCCACCGGGTGCGACCGTGTCCCCCGCCGACGGGATCGGGCCGGGCCCCCGTCGGCGCGCGGACGCGCCGACGGGAAGCCCGGCCCTCGGATCAGCCCAACCGGGTGATGCGGTCCGCCGCCGTGGGGGCGACCGGCTCCCCGGCACCCAGGTACGCCACCAGGGCGTCCACGTCGAAACCGGGCGCCGTGGTCCGGCCGGCGCCACCCGCCAGCTCGGTGAACCCGTCCCCGCCGTTGGCGAGGAAGTCGTTCGTGGTGACCCGGAAGCTGGCCGCCGGGTCGACCGGGGTGCCGTTCAGGGCCAGCGCGCTGACCCGCGAGCCGGCCGGGGCGGTGCTGTCGTACGAGTAGGTCAGCCCGGCCGACGGCTGGAGGATGCGCTGGGTGGTCTGCCCCTTGAAGCCGACGAACTGCTGCTCCAGCACGTCCTTGAGCTGCGCGCCGGTGAACGTCTGGGTGACCACCAGGTTGTTGAACGGCTGCACGGTGAACGCCTCGCCGTAGGTCACCTCGCCCGGCGCCTCACCACCGGCCGACGCCGCGTACGACAGGGAGGCCCGAACGCCACCCGGGTTCATCAGCGCGAGCTGCGCCCCGTCGCCCTTCGTGTACGCCAGCTGCGCGTCGGCGATCACGTCACCCATCGGGCTCTCCCCGTTGGGCCGGGCGTCCCGGACGATGTCCGCGCTGATCTTCCCGACCACCCGGTTGGCGATCGGGGCGACCGCCGTGCGGTACTTGTCGGCCAGCGTCTTCGCGCCCGCGTCGACCAGGGCCGGGTTCTTGGCGAACACCCCGCCGGTCTGCTGCCAGGTCCCGTCGGCGTTGCGCACGCCGTTCTCCACGATCACGTTCTTCGCGGTGATGCCGGTGAACCGGCCGGTCCGCCGGTCCAGCGAGTAGTCGATGTCGGTGACCAGTTGGCCGTTGTTGCCGGCGCTGGTGACCACGCTCGGCTTGCCCGAGGAGTTCGGCAGCGAGCAGGAGTAGAAGCGGTGGGTGTGCCCGGAGACCACCACGCCGAACTCCGGCCGCAGGCCCTTGACGATGTCGACGATCGGGCCGGAGAAGTTGGCGCAGTCGGAGACGCCCGGGGTGGCCGGCGGCGCGGACTGCGCGCCGCCCTCGTGCACCAGCAGCACCATCGCCTTGACACCGAAGAGCTTGAGCAGGCCGCCCCACTTGTTGGCGGTCTGCACCTCGTCGGTGAAGGTGACGTCCTTGATGCCGGCCGGGTTGACGATGCCCGGGGTGCCCTCCAGGGTGACCCCGACGAAGCCGACCGGCACGCCGCCGACGAACTTCACGTCGATCGGGGGCAGGATCGGCAGCTTGGTCTTCTTGTTGATGGTGTTGGCGGCGAGGTAGGTGAACTTCGCGCCGGCGAAGCCGTCGCCGTCCTGGCAGCCGTCGACCGGATGGCAGCCGCCCTTGTCGATCCGGAGCAGCTCCTTGACGCCCTCGTCGAACTCGTGGTTGCCGACCGAGCTGACGTCCAGGCCGATCTGGTTCATCAGCTCGATGGTGGGCTCGTCGTGGAAGGCGGCGCTGACCAGCGGGGTGGCCCCGATCAGGTCGCCGGCGCCGACGGTGGTGGTGACCCGGCCCTCGGCCTTCGCCTCGGCCCGCAGCTTCTTCAGCCAGGTGGCCAGGTATTCCACCCCGCCGGCCGGGGTGCCGTTGACGGTCGCGCCGCTGCCGCCGGGCGGGTCGATCGCGCCGTGGAAGTCGTTGTAGCTGAGGAACTGGCCCTTGACCTCACCACCCGTCGCGGTGGCGTACGAGACGGCGACCGGGGCGAGGCCGGCCCCGGGGGCGGCGTCGGCCGGCGGCGTGGTGGTGCGGCCGGTGCTGGGCAGGCTGGCCACGACGGCCAGGGCGAGGACCGGCGCGGCGAGGTGACGCAGCACGGCCCGACCGCGCGAGCGCGGTTGACTCATGGTTGTTCTCCCAAGTCGTCTACGGGGGAGCAGGCGGGGATTTCCCGGGTCATCGTCGCGCCTCGGGACCCAAGATGCCAGTGGGGCCACCGTGACAGGTTCGTCTCAGTCCGGTCGGGGCGGTCGCCGGGGCCACGGGGGAGCTGCGGCAGATGGACCGTGACGGTTGGCCGGCGGGGGTACGGCATCCGGTCGGGCGTGCGCGGGCGGGAAGTGTCCGGCCGACGGCATAGACTCGCCGTGCGATGCATCCTCTCTTCGACATCCCCGCGTCCCCGCCCGCGCCCGAGCCCGCGTCGGTCCCGCCGCGCCGGCCCGGCCCCGCCCGCCGCCTCGATCCGCAGGACCTGGTGGAGGGCCTGAACGGTCCCCAGCGGGACGCGGTCACCCACTCCGGTTCGCCGCTGCTGATCGTGGCCGGGGCCGGCTCCGGCAAGACCCGGGTGCTCACCCACCGGATCGCCTACCTGCTCGCCGCGCGGGACGTCCACCCCGGCGAGATCATCGCGATCACCTTCACCAACAAGGCCGCCGGTGAGATGAAGGAACGGGTGACCCACCTGGTCGGCCCGCGCGCCCGGCTGATGTGGGTGTCGACGTTCCACTCCGCCTGCGTGCGCATCCTGCGCGCCGAGCACGAGCACGCCGGTTTGAAGTCGACCTTCTCCATCTACGACGCCGACGACTCCCGCCGGCTGATGCAACTGGTCGCCCGGGAGCTGGATCTCGACCCGAAGCGCTACCCGGCCCGGGGGCTCGCCGCCCAGGTGTCCAACCTGAAGAACGAGCTGACCGACCCGGAGGAGTTCGCCGGCCGGGCCACGGGCCCCAACGAGCGGGCGCTCGCCGAGGCGTACACCCTCTACCAGCGGCGGCTGCGGGAGGCGCACGCGCTGGACTTCGACGACCTGATCATGACGTCGGTGCACCTGCTCCAGTCGCACCCGCACGTCGCGGAGAGCTACCGCCGCCGGTTCCGGCACGTCCTGGTCGACGAGTACCAGGACACCAACCACGCGCAGTACACCCTGATCAAGGAGCTGGTCGCCGGCACCGAGGGGATCGCGCCGGCCGAGCTGTGCGTGGTCGGCGACGCCGACCAGTCGATCTACGCGTTCCGGGGCGCGACGATCCGCAACATCCTGGAGTTCGAACGGGACTTCACCGACGCCCGGACGATCCTGCTGGAGCAGAACTACCGCTCCACCCAGACCATCCTCAACGCGGCCAACGCGGTGATCGACCGGAACACCTCCCGCAAGCCCAAGCGGCTGTGGAGCGACGCCGGGGCCGGTGAGCAGATCGTCGGCTACGTCGCCGACACCGAGCACGCCGAGGCCGACTGGGTGGGCCGGGAGGTCGACCGGCTGGTCGACGCGGGGGAGACCCGCCCCGGCGACGTGGCCGTCTTCTACCGCACCAACGCCCAGTCCCGGGTCTTCGAGGAGGTGTTCATCCGGGTCGGCCTGCCCTACAAGGTGGTCGGCGGGGTGCGCTTCTACGAACGCAAGGAGGTCCGCGACGCGCTGGCCTACCTGCGCGCGGTGGTCAACGACGACGACACGGTCAGCCTCCGCCGGGTGCTGAACACCCCACGTCGGGGCATCGGCGACCGGGCCGAGGCGTGCGTCGAGGCGCTCTCCAGCCGGGACCGGATCTCCTTCGGCGCGGCGCTGCGCCGGGCCCGGGAGGCACCGGGCATCTCCACCCGGGCCGCCAACTCCATCGCCGAGTTCGTCGCGCTCCTCGACGGTGCCCGCGAGCTGGCCGAGGAGGGCACCCCGGAGGAGGTGCTGGAGGCGCTGCTGACCCGGTCGGGCTACCTGACCGAGCTGGAGGAGAGCCTCGACCCGCAGGACGCCGGCCGGGTCGACAACCTCCAGGAACTGGTCAGCGTCGCCCGGGAGTACACCGAGCGGATCGAGGCGCTGGGCGAGGACGGTGAGCGGGCCACCCTCGCCGGTTTCCTGGAGCAGGTGGCGCTGGTCGCCGACGCCGACCAGATCCCCTCCGACGACCCCGACCACCAGGGGGTCGTCACCCTGATGACCCTGCACACCGCCAAGGGCCTGGAATTCCCGGTGGTGTTCCTGACCGGCCTGGAGGACGGCGTCTTCCCCCACCTGCGGTCACTGGGCGACACCCGGGAGTTGGAGGAGGAGCGGCGGCTGGCGTACGTGGGCATCACCCGGGCCCGGCAGCGGCTCTACCTGTCCCGGGCGGTCACCCGTTCGGCCTGGGGGCAGCCGTCGTACAACCCGCCGTCGCGCTTCCTGGAGGAGCTGCCGCCGGAGCTGGTCCGCTGGGAGCGCACCGAGGGGACGTACACCTCGTGGGCCGGTGGGGGCGGCGGCGTCGGGGGGCGTGCGGACCGCGTGCCCGGCGGGCGTGGCGGCTTCACCGGGGGCACGCCGAGGGCGACGGAGCTGGCGAAACGGCTCGGGGTCGACGCCAGTCGGCTGGCCACCGCCAGCGAGCTGCCGCAGGGGCCGAAGGTGTCGGCCGGTGACCGGGTCAACCACCAGCGCTACGGCCTGGGGCGGGTGCTCGCGGTCGAGGGCCACGGGCCGAGCGCCCGCGCGCAGATCGACTTCGGCGACCAGACCATGTGGCTGGTGCTGCGGCACGCCCCGCTCGACAAGCTCTGAGGCGACGGCGAAGGGCCCGGCCCGGCAGCACGCCGGGCCGGGCCCTTCGCCGTCGCGGCTCAGCAGGCCACGTCGATGCCCCGGGCGCGCAGGAACGGCGCCGGGTCGATCTGGTTCCACATCTGCCCCTGGTGCACCTCGAAGTGCAGGTGGGGGCCGGTGGAGTCACCGGTGGAGCCCTCGTAGCCGAGCACCTCGCCGACGCCGACCCGGTCGCCGACGGCGACCTTCACGCTGCTCTGGTGGGCGTAGTGGGTCAGGTAGCCGTTGCCGTGGTCGACGAAGACCGAGATGCCGTAGCCGTCGCCGACGTCGCCGGCCTTGACCACGGTGCCGGCCGCGGCGGCGTGGATCGGGGTACCGGCCGGCATGGCGAAGTCGATTCCGGCGTGCAGGGCGCCCCCGCGCTGCCCGTAGCAGGAGGTGATCCCGGCCCCCGCCATGGGGATCACCCAGGACGACTTCGGTTTGGGAGCGGTGGTCTTCCTGGCGACGGCCTTCGGCTTCGCGGTGACCTTCGGCTTGGCCTTCGGCTTCCGCGTCGGGGCGGCCGTCGGGGTGGGACTGGCGCTGGTGGGGGTCGGCACGGCGCTGGGGCTGGCCGGGGCGGTCGACTCCCGGGTGGACCGGTCGGCACGGTCGGCGGCGTCGGCACGGGCCTGTGCGTCGAGCGCGACGGCGGCCGGCTCGGGGGCGTCGTCCCGGTCGAGGGCGGCCGTGGCGGTCCCGGCCAGGCCGAGGCCGACCAGGGCGACCACGCCGACGGCGAGGGCGCGTGCGCCGCGTGGGTGACGCCGCCGGTGCCGGATCACGGCGGCGGAGATCCGCGCGTTGCGGGTGATGCTGGCAGTGCGGGTGGTGCTGTCGGTGGTGCTGTCGTTGTCTTCCTGCACGGCGGACCTTCACACACTCAGGGGATTCGGACCGGACCATCCTGGGTGTCGGAGCGCGCCGGGACGGGAACCGGTACCGGCGGGTAGCCCCGACCGTCCCGGAGGGCTGCCCGGCTATGTCCCGTCGGGGTGTCGTCTGCCCCGTTGACCGGGCCGGGTCGCCAGTGTCGTCGGTCACATCGCGGTGTGTGACGCAGCAGACTTACCCGCACGCGAAACCGCCCGGATCCGTAGATCCGGGCGGTCAACAGGCGTCACGCAGGGTCAGGAGGCGGCTTTCTCGGTGTAGTACGCCTCGACCTGTAGCTTGATGTCCACTCCGCGCTCCTGGAGCCACGGCACCGGGTCGAGGGGCTGGCCCTTGACGTGGACCTCCAGGTGCAGGTGCGCGCCGTACGAGTGGCCGGTGTTGCCGACCAGGCCGAGCTGGTCGCCCGCCTTGACCTGCTGGCCCTCGTGCACGCTCACCGCGGAGGAGTGACCGTAGATGGCCTCGCTGCCGTCGGCGTGCTGGACGATCACCGCGTAGCCGTAACCGCCGAACCAGCCGGCCTTGGTGACCGTGCCGGAGTGGATGGCCACGTACGGGGTGCCCTCCGGCGCGACCAGGTCGATGCCGGTGTGCAGCTTGCCCCACCGCATGCCGTACGGGGAGTTGAAGTCGTAGCCCTGCATGGGCAGCAGCCACGGGTCCTGCTCGTCGACGCCCGCCGCGGTGTCCCGGGCGTTGTCGCGGGTGGCCCGGTCGGCGGCGTCGGCCCGCGCGGCGGCGTCCTGGCTGGTGATCGAGGCCTGCCGGAGCTCGTCGAGAACCGACGGGCTGACGCTCTTGGCGTCCGGCATCGCCCCCGCGCCGAGCGCGACGATCCCGGCACCGACGAACGCGGTGGTGACGACCGCCGCGTAGCGGCTCCGTGGGGGGGTTGGTACACGGCGGCGGCCGCGATATCTATCGGGCTCAGACGACAGGCGCTGGCGCACGCACACCCTCCGTTGTCGGGGATCCGATGCAATCTCCGACCGTTCGGTGCAGCTGATCGAACGGTCGTAGATCGCGTCATCACCCGTCCGTGGACCTGATGACAACCGTGGACACGTTAGCCCTCCACCGCTCCGGTCACAAGCGTAGGCACCGAAGCGGCGATTCCTTCTGTCCCTTTCCGTCCCTCATTGTCATAGCTCCAGACGCCGGACGGCTGTCCCTCTTCCTGCCCGTTCGTCGCGCACCGTGACCGTTCGGCGGAGGCGTCCGGCTTCCGGGTCGCCGGTCGGCACGGTAGGGGTCCGGCCCGGGTTCTCCACCCCGGGTCGGTCGGGTTACCGTTCGTTCAGCTGGTAGCCGCGGAGCCGTGAAGGGTGTGCGCTGATGAACTCTCGTATCCGGGTAGTCGTCGCGAAGCCGGGCCTCGACGGCCACGACCGGGGCGCGAAGGTGGTGGCGCGTGCGCTGCGTGACGCGGGCATGGAGGTCATCTACACCGGCCTGCACCAGACCCCGGAGCAGATCGTCGAGACCGCCATCCAGGAGGACGCCGACGCGGTCGGCCTCTCGGTGCTCTCCGGTGCGCACATGACGCTCTTCCGCCGGGTGCTGGAGCTGCTCGCCGAGCGGGACGCGCGGGACATCGTCGTCTTCGGCGGCGGCATCATCCCCGACGCCGATCTCCCCGAGCTGGTGGAGCTGGGCGTCAAGAAGATCTTCACGCCGGGTGCGACCACCCAGTCGATCGTGGAGTGGGTACGGGCCAACGTGGCCCAGCCGGTGGGCTGACCACCCGGGTGCGCCGCACCCCTTCGTACGCCGACGGTGGTGTGCCGGTTTCCGGTCGCCGCCGTTTTCGTCGTGCCGTGACCCCGACGGCGGTGTGCTCCCCGCGGTGGTGTGATCCCGGCGGTGGTGTGATCCCCGGGGGCGGTGTGGCCCGGCCGGGGCGGCGGATCGGGAGTCATCCGAATCCGGGCAGGGTGAAGGGCCGGACGCACCCCTCACACGCCCGGCCCTTCTATGCACGATGCCCCGCCGCCACCCCTCGACCGACAGGGCATCGGCCGCTCCCGTCTTCGCGCTGACCAGCGCTCCGACATCAGACTCAACGACGCCCGTACGGTGGGGTTACGCGTTGCTTGGGACAACCTGTGGACCAATTTGTGTCACCGGCGAGTCGCCGGCGGCGCGCTGTGCATTACCGCACACCGCGCACCCGCTCGGTTGCCGCCGGTGCCCACCTCGCTAGGCTGCGGCCAATGGCCTGTTTCAACTGATGACAGGCGTCAACGGAGTTTCACAACGCTGGCGGCGGCGCGACGGCGCGCCGCGGAGACGGGACGGGACGCGCAATCGTGGACCTGTACGAGTACCAGGGGCGGGACCTGTTCGAGCGGCACGGCTTGCCCGTGCTCGCCGGCGGCGTCGCCACGACCCCGGAGGAGGCCCGCGCGATCGCCGAACGCCTCGGCGGTCGGGTGGTCGTCAAGGCGCAGGTGAAGGTCGGTGGCCGTGGCAAGGCCGGCGGCGTCAAGCTGGCCGAGGGCGCCGACGAGACGGTGGCCAGGGCCACCGACATCCTCGGCATGGACATCAAGGGTCACACCGTCCACAAGGTCATGATCACGGTGACCGCGGACGTGGCCGAGGAGTACTACTTCTCCTACCTGCTCGACCGGGCGAACCGCACCTTCCTCTGCATCGCCAGCGTGGCCGGCGGTATGGACATCGAGCAGGTCGCCGCCGAGACCCCCGACAAGGTGGTCAAGGCCCCGATCGACGCGGTCGAGGGCGTGGACGAGGCGAAGGCCCGGGAGATCGTCGCCGCGGCCGGGTTCCCGGCCGAGGTCGCCGACCAGGTCGTCGCGGTCGCGGTCGGGCTGTGGAAGGCGTTCGTCGCCGAGGACGCCACCCTGGTCGAGGTGAACCCGCTGGCCAAGACGGGCGACGGCACGATGCTGCTGCTCGACGCCAAGATCACGCTGGACGAGAACGCCGGTTTCCGGCACCCGGACCACGAGGCGCTGGTCGACCAGGCCGCGGTGGACCCGCTGGAGCAGGCCGCCAAGGAGAAGGACCTCAACTACGTCAAGCTCGACGGCGAGGTCGGCATCATCGGCAACGGCGCGGGTCTGGTCATGTCCACCCTCGACGTGGTGGCCTACGCGGGCGAGCGGCACGGCAACGTCAAGCCGGCCAACTTCCTCGACATCGGCGGCGGCGCGAGCGCCGCGGTGATGGCCAACGGTCTGGAGATCGTGCTGTCCGACCCGTCGGTTCGCAGCGTCTTCGTCAACGTCTTCGGCGGCATCACCGCCTGCGACGAGGTCGCCAACGGCATCATCCAGGCGCTGGCCCTGCTGGAGGAACGCGGCGAGAAGGTCACCAAGCCGCTCGTCGTCCGGCTTGACGGCAACAACGCGGAGGCCGGTCGGGCGATCCTCGACGGCGCCGGCAACCCGCTCGTGCAGCGGGTCGACACCATGGACGGCGCGGCCGAGCGGGCCGCCGAGCTGGCAGCTGCGGGGGTCTGACGATGGCGATCTGGCTGACCAAGGAGTCCAAGGTCATCGTGCAGGGGATGACCGGTTCCGAGGGTTCCAAGCACACCCGGCGGATGCTCGCCGCCGGCACCAACGTCGTCGGCGGGGTCAACCCGCGCAAGGCCGGCACCACCGTCGACTTCGACGGCACCGAGCTGCCGGTCTTCGCCTCCGTCGCGGACGCGATGCGGGAGACCGGGGCGGACGTCACGGTGATCTTCGTACCGCCGCAGTTCACCAAGGGCGCGGTGGTCGAGGCGATCGACGCGCAGATCCCGCTCGCCGTGGTGATCACCGAGGGCGTGCCGGTGCACGACACCGCCTCGTTCTGGGCGTACAACGTGGCCAAGGGGGAGCAGACCCGGATCATCGGGCCGAACTGCCCCGGCATCGCCTCGCCCGGCGCGTCCAACGCCGGCATCATCCCGGCCGACATCACCGGCTCCGGCCGGATCGGCCTGGTCAGCAAGAGCGGCACGCTGACCTACCAGATGATGTACGAGCTGCGCGACATCGGCTTTTCCACCTGCGTCGGCATCGGTGGCGACCCGATCATCGGGACCACCCACATCGACGCGCTCGCCGCGTTCGAGGCCGACCCGGAGACCGACGCGATCGTCATGATCGGCGAGATCGGCGGCGACGCCGAGGAGCGGGCCGCCGACTTCATCAAGGACAACGTCACCAAGCCGGTGGTCGGCTACATCGCCGGCTTCACCGCGCCCCCGGGCAAGACCATGGGGCACGCCGGCGCGATCATCTCCGGCTCGGCGGGCACCGCCGAGGCCAAGCAGCAGGCGCTGGAGGCGGTCGGGGTCAAGGTCGGCAAGACCCCGACCGAGACCGCCAAGCTGATGCGGGAGCTGATGTCCGGCCGCTGAGCCGTGGGCTGCACCAGCCCGAACGAGCGATGCACAGCTGAAGGGGGCGACCGGAGACGGTCGGCCCCTTCAGTTGTTCCAGAGCGGGTAGTTCCCGCTGGCCCGCCAGATCGCGGTGCCGATGATGTTGATCACGCCGAACGCGATGGCCAGGTAACCGAGCAGCGGCGACTGACCGTACCGCTTGGCGTCGCGGATCGACAGGTAACCGAAGACGATGCCCAGGATGCCGCAGCAGATCAGGCCGAGGACGATGCCGAGCACCCCCCAGAGCGTGGTGCGGTCCCGCCCGGCCGCAGCCGGTGGCGGTGGGTACGGAGCATTCACGGCTTCCTCCGGGCGATCGGTGCCGCGACTTCGGTCGCGTCCCTGCGCCGAGGCTAGACCGGATCGGGGGCCCATGGCGGTGGATCACGGAACTCGCCGGAGCCGGGCGGCCCCGGCGGGCAGCCACCACCGGCGCGGCGTGCCAGAGTAGACCCGATGTCCTCGATCACCCCTGATCAGCCCCGCCGTCCCAGCGGTGCCCGTGCCGGCGGCCGGCCGCCGGGCCGTGCCGGTGGTGCCCGGGTGCCCGCCCCCCGTCGGCCGGAGCAGCCCGGACGCTCCCGGGCGCCGTTGCCGGTCGCCGCCGGGGTGGCCGCCGCCGGTGCCGCCGTCACCTCCTATCTGCCGGTGGCGGTGGTGCTCGGGCTGGCCCAGTTCACCGAGGACGCCGGCTCGGTGGTCGGTGCGCTGCGGGCCGGGCTCGCCGGTTGGCTGCTCGGCCACGGGGTGCCGCTGGGGACCACCGCCGGCCCGATCGGCCTCGTCCCGCTGGCGCTCTCGGTGTTCGCGTGCTGGCGGCTGAGCCGGGCCGGGGTGCACGCCAGCCGGGCGGTCGGCGCGCGCGGCGGCCGGTCCCCCCGGCAGGCGGCCACCGTCGCCGTCGCGGTCGGCATCGGGTACGCCCTGTTCGGCGTCCTGGCCGCGCTGCTGGTCGACAGCACCGGCCTGCGGGTCTCCCCGGTCCGGTCCGGGCTGACCCTGCTGCTCTTCGGCACGGTGGCGGCCCTGGTCGGGGCGGCACGCACCACCGGCGTGGCCGGCCTGCTGGCCGAGCGTGCGCCGGCGGTGCTGCGCGACGGTGTCCGTACCGGCCTGGTCGCCGCTCTGCTGCTGCTCGGGGCGGGTGCCGTGGCGGCCGGCCTGGCGGTGGCGACCGGCGGGGGAGACGCCGCCGACCTGATCGGGGCCTACCGGACCGGGGTGGCCGGGCAGGCCGGCATCACCCTGGTCAGCCTGGCCTACGCACCGAACGCCACCGTCTGGTCCACCGCCTACCTGCTCGGCCCCGGGTTCGCCGTCGGCACCGGCACGGCGATCCGCCTCAGCGAGGTGTCCGTCGGATCGCTGCCGGCCGTACCGCTGCTCGCCGGCCTGCCCAGCGGCCCGGTCGACGGGCTCGGTGCGGCGCTGCTGGCGGTGCCGGTGCTGGCCGGCATGACGGCGGGTTGGCTGCTCGGCCGCCGGCTGCTCCGCCCGGACCCCGACGACCGGGCCGGGCCGGACTGGCCGGCGCTGCTCGGCCCGGCGGCGCTCGCCGGGCCGGTGGTCGGCCTGGTCGTCGGGCTCGCCGCGGTGGCCTCCGGCGGATCGCTCGGCGGCGGCCGGCTGGCCGAGATCGGCCCGGTGCCGTGGCAGGTGGCGGCAGTGGCCACCGCCGTGGTCGCGGTCGGCGCGCTGCTCGGGGCCGCTGCCGCCAAGGTGCTCGACCGTCCGTCGTCGGCCCGCCCACCCGCCCGGCCGCGGTCGCCCGTCACCCGCCCCCGGCCGGCTGCGGACCGGCCGGGCCCGGCCGAGGACCGGTCGCGTACGGGCCGGGACCGCCCCCGATCAGCCGCCGACCGGCCGCCCCGCCCGGTCGTCGACTGAGCATCCGCTCCTGCCGGCTGCACCGCGCCGCGCACCCTGCTGCCGGCCGCGCGGTCCGGCCGGCCTGGCCGGGTCGACCTCGCCGTCTCGTGCCGGCCCGGCGGTCTGGGCCGGCCGTCTCGTTCCGGCCCGGCGGTCTGGCCTGGCCGTCTCGTTCCGGCCCGCCGGTCTCGCGGTGCTGCCGGTGTACGGCGAGGGGCGCCCCGGACGGTGCCGGGACGCCCCTCGATGTCGCGCCCGGTCAGGGCGAGGTGGGCAGCGTGAAGCTGCCGATGAGGTTGAGCAGCAGCAGCAGGATGCCGAGCCCGACCGCGATCGCGCCGCAGATCAGGCCGGCCTTGGCCTGACCGGCGTTGCTGGCCAGACCCTGGTTGGCCTTCTGCATCCCCAGCCAACCGGTGATCACCGCGCCGATGCCGAGCGGGATGCCCAGGAAGAGGCAGCAGAGCAGCGGAAGCGACGCGATGCCGAGGATCAGCGACACCAGGCCGAGGGTGTTCTGCTGCCCCTGCGGCGCCGGATAGCCGGCCCCCGGATAGGAGGCCGCCGCGGCGTACGGCTGCTGCCCGTAGGGGTCCTTGTGGACGGGCTGGCCGTACGGGTCCGGCTGGAAGGGCTGCTCGTACGGCTGGCCCGAGGTGGGCTGGGGGCCGTACGGGTCGTGCGGGGGCTGCCCGTACTGCGGAGGCTGTCCGTACTGGGGCTGCTCGCCGTACGGTGCCGCCGGTTGCTGCCCGTACGGTGCCTGCGGCGCGGCGTACGGGTCCTGCGGCTGGCCCGAGACGGGCTGCTGCCCGTACGGATCGTGCGGGGGCTGCTGGCCGTACGGGTCGTGGCCGGGGTTTCCGGGCTGCATCTCGGCTGCTCCTCAGTCGTGGGCCGTCAGTAGCTGCTGGTGCTGCTGCCGTCGATCGCACCCATCACACCACCGAAGATGCAGCACAGCAGCACGATGACGAGCCACACACCACCGATGATGAAGGCCAGCTTCGACCACTTCTTGGACTCGCGGGCGGCGGCCTCGGCACCCGCGTAGTCGCCCTGCTGCAGGGCCGGGTTGACCTTGGATGCGTTGATGATGGCGGGGATCGCCAGCGGCCAGAAGAAGAAGATGGCCACGATCGACGGGGTCATGTTGTTGTTGATCGGCTGCTGCGGGTTGGGGTAGCCGGGCTGCATCTGTGGTACTCCTCGTTCACGTCGGTACGGCGTCCGTACCTGATCATTGGCTATGGGGTGCGGTGGCGGGCGCGGCCCGGCCACCGGGCGACCGGCAGCGTACCGTGTCCGGGCGACACGCGTGATCACCCGAAACGTCGCCGCCCGCAGGATGGGCGTGCCGACCTGCCCGCTAGGGTGGCCGGGTGACCGAGCCTGCGCCCGTCGCCCGCCTCGTCGTCCTCGTCTCCGGCTCCGGCAGCAACCTCCAGGCGCTGCTGGACGCCGCCGCCGACCCCGGCTACGGGGCCCGGGTGGTGGCCGTCGGTGCCGACCGGGACGGCATCGTCGGGCTGGACCGCGCCGCCGCCGCCGGGGTGCCGACCTTCGTCGACCGGGTGAAGGACCACCCCACCCGCGCCGACTGGGACAAGGCCCTCACCGCGCACGTCGCCGAGCACCGGCCCGACCTGGTGATCTCCGCCGGTTTCCTGAAGTTGGTCGGGCCGCAGTTCCTGGCGGCGTTCGGCGACCGCTACCTCAACACGCACAACACGCTGCTGCCGGCGTTCCCCGGCATCCACGGCCCCCGGGACGCGCTCGCCTACGGCGTCAAGGTCACCGGGGCCACCCTCTTCTTCGTCGACGCCGGGATGGACACCGGCCCGATCGTCGCGCAGGTCGCGGTGCCGGTCCTCGACGACGACGACGAGGAGACGCTCACCGAGCGCATCAAGCAAGCCGAGCGCCGCCAGCTCGTCGAGCAGGTCGGTCGCCTGGTCCGTGCAGGTTGGACGATCACCGGAAGAAAGGTCACCGTTCCGTGAGTGCCCCGCAGGACTCCCGCCGCCCGATCAGGCGGGCACTGGTCAGCGTCTACGACAAGAGTGGTCTGGTCGAGCTGGCCCGCGCGTTGCACGGGGCCGGGGTGGAGATCGTCTCGACCGGTTCCACCGCCTCGACGATCTCCGGCGCGGGCGTGCCGGTGACCCCGGTCGAGCAGGTGACCGGCTTCCCCGAGATCCTCGACGGCCGGGTCAAGACCCTGCATCCCAAGATCCACGGCGGTCTCCTGGCCGACCTGCGCAAGGACTCGCACGGCGCGCAGCTCGACGAGCACGGCATCGCCGGCATCGACGTCCTGGTCTCCAACCTCTACCCGTTCCAGGAGACCGTCGCCTCCGGCGCGTCGGCGGACGAGTGCGTCGAGCAGATCGACATCGGTGGGCCGGCGATGGTCCGGGCCGCCGCCAAGAACCACGCCTCGGTGGCCGTGGTGACCGACCCGGCCGCGTACCCGGCGCTGGTCGCCGCGCTGGCCGAGGGCGGTTTCACGCTGGCCCAGCGGCGGGCGCTCGCGGCCCGCGCGTTCGCCGACATCGCCGAGTACGACGTCGCGGTCGCCGACTGGTTCGCCGGCACCGCCGCCCCCGCCGAGGACGGCTGGCCGCACTTCGCCGGGCTGGCCCTGCGCCGGCAGGCGACGCTGCGCTACGGCGAGAACCCGCACCAGGGCGCCGCCGTCTACGCCGACCCGGGCAGCCCGCCGGGGCTGGCCCAGGCCGAGCAGTTGCACGGCAAGGAGATGTCCTACAACAACTACGTCGACGCGGACGCCGCCTGGCGGGCCGCGAACGACTTCCCCGACCAGCCGGCGGTGGCGGTCATCAAGCACGCCAACCCGTGCGGCATCGCCGTCGGCGCGGACGTCGCCGAGGCGCACCGCAAGGCCCACGCCTGCGACCCGGTCTCCGCGTTCGGCGGGGTGATCGCCGTCAACCGGCCGGTCTCGGTGGAGCTGGCCGGGCAGGTCGCGGAGATCTTCACCGAGGTGCTGGTGGCACCGGACTTCGAGCCCGGCGCGGTGGAGATCCTCCAGGGCAAGAAGAACATCCGGCTGCTGCGCGCCCCGGCCTTCGCCCCGCTGCCGGCCGAGTGGCGGCAGGTCACCGGTGGTGTCCTCGTGCAGCAGCGGGACCGGATCGACGCCGAGGGCGACGACCCGGCCAACTGGAAGCTGGCCACCGGCGAGGCCGCCGACGAGGCGACCCTGCGGGACCTGGTGCTGGCCTGGCGGGCGGTCCGCGCGGTGAAGAGCAACGCGATCCTGCTGGCCCGCGACGGCGCGTCGGTCGGGGTGGGGATGGGTCAGGTCAACCGGGTCGACTCGGCCCGGCTGGCGGTCAGCCGGGCCGGTGCGGAGCGGGCCCGGGGTTCCGTCGCCGCCTCGGACGCCTTCTTCCCGTTCGCCGACGGCGCGCAGATCCTGATCGACGCCGGGGTGAAGGCGATCGTCCAGCCCGGCGGGTCGATCCGCGACGAGGACACCATCGCCGCCTGCCAGCAGGCCGGCGTCACCATGTACCTCACCGCCACCCGGCACTTCTTCCACTGATCCACCCCGGCCGGGCGGGCCGCTGCTCCACCCCGGCCGGGCGGGCCGCCACCGGCCGGCCCGGCGTACCGCCTGCGTGATCACATACGGCCGAGCGGCACCCGGTGTGTGCTCGGCCGTAGGTGTCCGCACGGCGCGGTGACCGGTGGTCAGGCCCCGCCCGGCGGGTCGCGTAGGGCGGCGAAGTGGCAGGCGCTGGGGTGGGGGTCGGCGGGCCGGGGGACGGTCGGCGGGTCCTCCCGGGCGCAGATGTCCTCGGCTTTCCAGCAGCGGGTGCGGAAGTGGCAGCCGGACGGCGGGTCGGCCGGGCTGGGCACGTCGCCGGTCAGCCGGATGATGCCGGTGGCGTCGCGGGCAGCCGGGTCGGGCACCGGCACCGCGGACAGCAGCGCCTGGGTGTACGGGTGGGTGGCCCGTTCGTAGATCTCCTCCTCGGTGCCGATCTCGACGATCCGGCCCAGGTACATCACCGCCACCCGGTCGCAGATGTGCCGGACCACCGACAGGTCGTGCGCGATGAACACGTACGACAGGCCCAGCTCGTCCTGGAGTTGCCCCAACAGGTTGATGACCTGGGCCTGGATCGAGACGTCCAGGGCGGAGACCGGCTCGTCGCAGACGATCACCTCGGGGCGCAGGGCGAGCGCCCGGGCGATGCCGATGCGTTGCCGCTGACCGCCGGAGAACTGGTGCGGGTAGCGGTTGACGTGCTCGGGGTTCAGCCCGACCAGGTCCAGCAACTCCTGCACCCGGCCGCGTTTGCTGCCCTTGGGTGCGGCGTCGGGGTGGATGTCGAACGGCTCGCCGATGATGTCGCCCACCGTCATCCGGGGGTTCAGCGAGGTGTACGGGTCCTGCATCACCATCTGCATGTTGCGCCGCAGCCGGCGCAGTTCGCCCCCGGAGGCGGAGAGCAGGTCGCGGCCCTCCAGGGTGGCCCGGCCGGAGGTCGGCGTCTCCAGCCGCATCAGCAGCCGGGCGAGGGTCGACTTGCCGCAGCCGGACTCGCCGACGATGCCGAGTGTCTCGCCCCGGCGCAGCACGAAACTGACCCCGTCGACCGCCCGGACCGCGCCGACCTGCCGTTGGAAGAGCACGCCCCGGGTGATCGGGAAGTGTTTGACCAGGTCGTCGACGGCGAGGATGGTCTCGCCCCGGACCTTGGCCGGGCTAGCGGGCGCGGTCATCGTGGACCTCCTGCGCGAAGTGGCACGCGCTGGTCCGGCCGTCGGCGAGGACCAGGTCGTCCGGCACCACGTCCACGCAGACCTGCTGCACGTACGGGCATCGGGGGTGGAACGGGCAGCCGGTGGGGATCCGCATCAGGTTCGGTGGCAGTCCCCGGATCGTGGCCAGCTCCCGGCCGCGCACGTCCAGCCGGGGAATCGAGGCCAGCAACCCCTTGGTGTACGGGTGGGCCGGTGCCCGGTACAACGCGTGGACGTCGGCGTGCTCGACGATCCGGCCGGCGTACATGACGGCGATCCGGTCCGCGACGCCGGCCACCACCCCCAGGTCGTGGGTGATCAGGATCATCGCCATGTCGAGGTCGCGCCGCAGGTCGGCCAGCAGGTCCATGATCTGGGCCTGCACGGTGACGTCGAGGGCGGTGGTCGGTTCGTCGGCGATCAGCACCTTCGGGTCCAGCGCCAGCGCCATGGCGATCATGACGCGTTGCCGCATCCCGCCGGAGAACTGGTGCGGGTGGTCGCCGAGCCGCCCGGCCGCCCCGGGGATGCGTACGAGGTCCATCAGTTCGACGGTCCGCCGTCGGGCGTCGGCGCGGGACATCCCGTCCCGGTGCCGCAGCGTCTCGCCGATCTGCCAGCCGACCGGGAAGACCGGGTTCAACGCCGACAGGGCGTCCTGGAAGATCATCGCGATCTCCTTGCCGCGTACCTGCCGGCGTTGCTCCTCGGGCAGGGTGAGCAGATCGCGGCCCCGGTAGCGGATCTGCCCGGAACGGATCACCGCGGGTGGGGTGTCCAGGATGCCCATGACCGCCTGGGCGGTGACCGACTTGCCGGAGCCGGACTCACCGAGCACGGCCAGCGTCTCGCCCGGGTCCAGGTGGTAGGAGACCCCGTTGATCACCTTGGCCACCCCCTCGCCGGTGCGGAACTCGACGTGCAGGTCCCGTACCTCCAGCAGGTGACCGCCGGGCGGGGTGGGTGAGGCCGGCGTGGGCCGGACCGCGGACTCGGTCACCGGATCTGCCTCTCGCTCGCGACTGCGGGACCCGCTGCGGGCGTGCGGGGCGTGGGCGCCGGGCCCGTTGCGGGCGGGGGCGCTGTGGCCGGCACGGGCGTGCGGGGCGTGGGTGCCGGGCCCGTTGCGGGCGTGCGGGGTGGGGGCGCTGTGGCCGGCACGGTGCTCACCGCAGCTTCGGGTCGAAGGCGTCGCGGATCGCGTCGCCCAGCATGATGAAGGCCAGCACGGTCAGCGCGAGGAAGGCGGACGGGACGACCAGCGGGGTCGCCGACTCGCGCATGTGCACCCGGCCGGCGTCGATCTCGATGCCCCAGGAGATGGTGGGCGCCTTCAGTCCGATGCCCAGGAAGCTCAGGGTCGCCTCGGCGGCGATGAACGAACCGAGCGCGATGGTCAGCACCACGATCGCCGGGGCGAGCGCGTTGGGCAGGATGTGCCGCCACATGATCCGGCCGTCGCCCGCGCCGAGCATCCGGGCGGCGGCGACGTAGTCCTGCTCCTTGGCGGTGATCACCGAGGAGCGCACCACCCGGGCGGCGGTGGTCCAACCGAGCACCGCCAACACGAAGATCACCGCGAACAGCCGGACCGTGTCGCTGCTGGTGCTGACCCGCTTGAGCAGCACGATCGCGGCGAGCAGCAGCGGGATGCCGAGCACGATGTCGATCACCCGGGAGAGCACCGCGTCGACCCAGCGGCCGAAGTAGCCGGCCACCATCCCGACGACCAGCGCGATGATCCCGGTGAGCAGCGCGGAGAGCGCGCCCACCAGCAGCGAGGCGCGGGCCCCGTAGACCGCCCGGGCGTACGTGTCGCAGCCCTGGAAGTCGTACCCGAAGATGGCCCCGCCGGACGCCCCGGCGTGCTGGCGGGACAGCACGCAGTCGCGCGGGTCGTTGGCGGTGAACAGCGACGGCACGGCGGCCATCGCGGCGACCAGCACGACCAGCACCAGACTTATCCAGAAGACCGGCTTGCGGCGCAGCTCACGCCAGGCGTCCCCGGCCAGGCTGCGGGGTTTCTGCGGTACGCCGACCCGGTCGGGGGTGCCGGGCTCACCGGAGACCCCCCGGCGGGCGGACTGGTCCTCCGTCGCCGCCACCGTCTCGAAGTCGCTCATGCCCGTACCTCGTCGCGCTCACTCATAGCGGATCCTTGGATCGAGTACGGCGTACAGGACGTCCACCACCAGGTTGGCGACGAGGTAGACGACGACGAGCACGCTGACGATGCCCACCACCAGCGGGCCGTCCTCGGTGCGGATGCCCCGGAACAGGTTGAAGCCCACCCCCGGGATGTTGAACACGCCCTCGGTGATGATCGCGCCGCTCATCAGGTTGCCCAGCTCGACGCCGAGGAAGGTGATCACGGGGATGAGCGAGTTACGCAGTACGTGCACCCCGATGATCCGCCGCCGGACCAGCCCCTTCGACCGGGCGGTGCGGACGTAGTCGGCGCGCAGGTTCTCGGCGACCGAGGTCCGGGTCAGCCGCAGCGCGGTGGCCAGCGACAGCGAGCCGAGCACGATGCCGGGCAGCAGCAGGGCCCACAGGTCGGGGTCGGCGCCGGCGGTCGGGGGGAAGATCGGCCAGCGGACGCCGAGCAGGTACTGCGCGAGCGGGGCCAGCACGATGGTGGGGATGCCCAGCACCAGCAGGGTCAGCACCAGCGTGGCGTTGTCGAAGAGGCTGGCCCGACGGATGCCGGCGAGCACCCCGGCGGTGACCCCGAACAGGATCGTCACGGCCATCGCGATCACGGCCAGCTTGACGGTGACCGGCCAGGCGGCGGCGAGGATGTCCCCGATCGACCGGCCGGTCAGTGACTGGCCGAGGTCACCCTGGAGCAGGTTCTTGAGGTAGTCGAGGTAGCGGTAGAAGAAGCCGCCGATCCCGGTCCGGTCGAGGTGGAACTTCTCCGTGAGGTACGCCCGCTGGGCCGGGGTGACCGGCCGTTCGCCGGCCAGCGCCTGGATCGGGTCGCCCTGGCCGGCGAACATCAGGGCGTACACGATCAGCGTGGTCCCGAAGAAGGCGAGGACCATCTGGAGCAGACGCCGCAGAACGAAGCGGAACATACTGTGCAGTCTTGCTGATAAGGGGCGGGGACGGAGGCGGGTCGGGCCACCGTCCACCGATGACCCGACCCGTTGCTCCCGTCGGCGGCCCCGTTGCCGCCGACGTACCCTGCACGTGCCGGTCGGCCGTTCGCCGCCGCCGCGCCTTCATCTGCCGGCGGCCGTTCGCGGCCGACGCCCCTTCACCTGCCGGCGGCCGTTCGTGCCGCCCGGACTAGCTGACCGCCTCGATCTTCAGCAGGTCGATCCGGTCGAAGAGGTCCATCTGGACGTTCTTCACCTTGGTCGAGTGGCCGAAGTTGTTCTGGCCGTAGCGCAGCGGGATCACCGGCAGGTCCTTGGCCAGCAGGTCCTCCGCCGCCTGGTACTTCGCGATCGCGGCCTCCTCGTTCGGGGCCTTGGCGCCCTCGACGAGCAGCTTGTCGAACTCCGGGTTGCTGTAGCCGTAGTAGTTCGACGAACCGTTCGTGCTGTACAGCGGGCCGAGGTAGTTCTCCATCGACGGGTAGTCCATCACCCAGCCCATCCGGAACAGCCCCACCGGCTGCTTCGCCTTGACCTTGGTCAGCAGGTCGGCGAACTTGGGCTCGGCGGTGCCGACGCACTCCACGCCCAGGTTGGCCTTGAGCTGGTTGCAGGTCGCGTCGATCCAGTCCTTGTGCCCGCCGTCGCCGTTGTACGACAGCTCGATCTTCTTCGGGCCGCCGGCCGCCTCGTACGCCGACTTCGCCTTGGCCGGATCGAACTCGCCGGCCGCGCCGATGGTGTTCTCCCGGTAGCCCGCGACCACCGGCGAGACGAACGAGCGGGCCGGCTGCTGCGAGTCCTTGAAGATCGACTTGGTGATCTCGTCCCGGTCGATCGCCATCGAGATGGCCTTGCGCACCTCGGGCTTGCTGAACTCCTTCTGGAAGGTCGGGAAGGCCAGCACCTGCAACGACGACGCCGGGCTCTGCTGGAACCGGTCGCCCAGGTCGGTCGCGGCGGTCGACAGGTTCTCGGTCGGGATCGTCTTGATCACGTCGAGGTTGTCCGACAGCACGTCCGCGTACGCGGCGGTGGGCTGCTGGTAGATCCGGAACTCGACCCCACCCACCTTCGGCTGCTCGCCGGGGAAGGCGTCGTAGCGCTCCACCTCGACCTTGGCGTCGTGCTGCCAGGAGCCCTTCATCCGGAACGGGCCCTGCCCGATCGGGGCCTGCTCGTAGCCCTCCTTCAGCGTGCCGGGCCCCGAGAAGGCGGCCTTCGGCAGCGGGTAGAAGGCGGTGTACCCGAGCATCGTCTTGAACTCGCTGTACGGCTCGGTCAGCGTGACGGTGAAGGTCAGGTCGTCGACCTTCTTCAGCCCGGACAGCCGCTCGGCGGCCGGCTTGTCGCCCTGCAGGTCGGCGTACCCGGCGATCTTCTCGAAGAAGTAGCTGGAGTTCTGCCCGTTGGGGGCGTACGCGCCGTAGTTCCAGGCGTCGAGGTAGTTGTCGGCGGTGACCTTCTCGCCGTTGTGGAAGGTGTAGCCGTCCTTGAGCTTGACCGTCCAGACCCTGTTGTCCGACGAGGTGACCGACTCGGCCGCCACCTCGTAGGGCTTGTTGGCCTCGTCGTAGTCGACCAGCGGGCTGAACAGGGCGGCGAGCACCTGCGAACCGCTGGTCTCGTTGGTGTTGGTCGGCACCAGGTGCTGCGGCTCGGCGATCTCGATCCGCACGGCCGCGTTGGGGTCGGACTGACCGGTTCCGCTGCCGCCGCCCGAGCCGCAGGCCGCCAGGCCCAGGGTCACCGCGAGCGGGAGAGCGGTCCAGGCAGCAAGCCTGCGCACACGCATGGGGGTCTCCTCATCTCATTACGTAGCGCAGCCGGACCCGGCGCTGGGTGACTCTGCGCAACGTCCGGCAACGGTAGGCCGGGATCGGCCCGACGACAACGGAAGCGTTGCGAACGGATAACGGACCACCGGCAATGGCCTTGCGGTTGCTCTGCTCGCCTGATATCAGGGAGCAGCGATTTTAGCTGCTCAATATGGGCGTGGAGAGGGCGTCGGATGCCTGCGGATGGTCTAGCGGTCGCCGTGGGGGATTACGCGTCGCCTGTCCGGCCCGCAGTCGATGTGGGGTCTTCCGTCCGCCACGACGTCGTGGCCTGCCCCACTTTGGGTGACACAAAGTGACCATTGGCACGTAACTTAAAGTGACGGCTGCCCCGTCGCCGGCTCGCCGTCCGCCGGCCGTGAGACGATCTGGTCGTGACGGCGATCATCCTGGACGGCAAGGCGACCGCAGCCAAGATCAAGGACGAACTGCGGGTACGGGTCAAGGCGTTGGCCGAGCGAGGGGTCACCCCCGGCCTGGGCACCGTCCTGGTCGGCGCGGACCCCGGCTCGGAGGCGTACGTCAACGGCAAGCACCGCGACTGCGCCGAGGTGGGCATCGCCTCGATCCGCCGGGAGCTGCCCGCCGACGCCACCCAGCAGCAGCTCGACGACGTGCTCACCGAGCTGAACGCCGACCCGGGCTGCCACGGCTACATCGTCCAGCTGCCACTGCCGGCGCACCTCGACACCCAGCGGGCCCTGGAGCTGATCGACCCCGACAAGGACGCCGACGGCCTGCACCCGGTGAACCTGGGCCGGCTGGTGCTCGGCTACGACGGCCCACTGCCCTGCACCCCGCGCGGCATCGTCGAGCTGCTCCGCCGGTACGACGTGCCGCTGCGCGGTGCCAACGTCGCCCTGGTCGGCCGGGGCAACACCGTCGGCCGGCCGCTCGGCCTGCTGCTCAACCGGCGCAGCGAGAACGCGACCGTCACCCTGTGCCACACCGGCACCCTCGACCTCGCCGCCCACACCCGCGCCGCCGACATCGTCATCGTCGCCGCCGGGGTGCCCGGTCTGCTCACCGCCGACATGGTCACCCCGGGCACCACGGTGGTCGACGTCGGCATCACCCGGGTGATCGGCGACGACGGCAAGGGTCGCTACACCGGCGACGTGGACCCGGAGGTGGCCCAGGTCGCCGCCCGGCTCGCGCCGATGCCGGGAGGCGTCGGGCCGATGACCCGGGCCATGCTGCTCACCAACGTCGTCGAACGCGCCGAACGCGGCTGACCTCCCCTGCGGCGCTGTGGCTCCCCCGCTGCTGCCGGCTGGCCTCCTCTGCCGGCTGGCCGCGCCTGCCGGCTGACCTCCCCTGCTAGGGCACCATGGGGCAGGTCCGCAACCGGATGTGGACCGAGGCGCTCGCCGCTGGCCAGCTGTCCCGCTGGACAGCCAGCTTTCCCCGCTCGGCGGTTGACTCCCCGCTGCCGGCTGACCTCCTCTGCTCGGCCGCCGGTTGTCCCGCTGGTCGGCCGGTTGTCCCGCTGGGGTGGCCGGCCTTCCCCCGCTTGGCGGTTGACTCCCCAGCGCGGCGGCGGGTGTTCCCTGCTGGGCGGGGTGGTCTGCCCTGCGCGGCGGTGGCGCACGCCTGCGCTACCGGGACGCTCCGCCGCAGGTGCCGCCGCCCACCGCGTACCCCGTCGGGAACCGGGCGGTGGTGACGTTGGCCCCATCCCGGGGATGGTCGCCGCCCCTGGCCCGAACGGTGCCACGTTGACTGTTACGGTCGGGAAAACCGACTGGTAGCAGGGGAGTGGGACGACCATGGGTAAGAAGGTCACTGTCGTCGGGGCCGGGTTCTACGGCTCCACCACCGCACAGCGCCTGGCCGAGTACGACGTCTTCGACACCGTCGTGATCACCGACATCGTGGAGGGCAAGCCGGCGGGTCTCGCGCTGGACCTCAACCAGTCCCGCGCGATCGAGGGCTTCGAGACCAAGGTCGTCGGTGCCACCACCGGCCCCAACGGCGAGGGCTACGAGGCCATCGAGGGCTCGGACGTCGTGGTGATCACCGCGGGTCTGCCCCGTAAGCCGGGCATGAGCCGGATGGACCTGCTGGAGACCAACGCCAAGATCGTGCGGCAGGTCGCCGAGAACGTCGCCAAGTACGCCCCGAACGCCGTCGTCATCGTGGTGTCCAACCCGCTCGACGAGATGACCGCGCTCGCCCAGCTCGCCACCCAGTTCCCCAAGAACCGGGTGCTCGGCCAGGCCGGCATGCTCGACAGCGCCCGGTTCACCAACTTCGTCGCCGAGGCCCTCGACGTACCGGTGAAGTCGGTCAAGACGCTGACCCTCGGCTCGCACGGCGACACCATGGTCCCGGTGCCGTCGCAGAGCACCGTCAACGGCAAGCCGCTGCGCGACGCGATGCCCGCCGAGCAGATCGAGGAGCTGGTCGTCAAGACCCGCAACGGTGGCGCCGAGGTCGTCGCGCTGCTCAAGACCGGTTCGGCGTACTACGCCCCGTCCGCCGCCGCCGCCCGGATGGCACGGGCCGTGGCCGAGGACTCCGGCGCGGTCATGCCGGTCTGCGCCTGGGTCGACGGCGAGTACGGCATCTCCGGGGTCTACCTGGGCGTCGAGGCCGAGATCGGCGCGGAGGGCGTGAAGCGGGTCGTCGAGACCGACCTGGACGCCGACGAGCTGGCCAGCCTCAAGGAGGCCGCCGAGGCCGTCCGCGCCAAGCAGGCCGACGTGGCCAGCATGTGATCCGCTGAACCATCCGCCGCAGGGGCGGGACGGCTTCCGCCGTCCCGCCCCTGCGCCGTCCCCACCCCGCCCCGTCCCGCCGGTCCCCGCCCCGGTGATCAAGAGGTTTGGGTCAGGAAATCGCCCTGACGTGACCCAAACCTCTTGATCGCCGCCGACGGGTGCCCGGCTCCGGTGGTGATCAAGAGGTTTGGGTCAGGAAATCGCCCCGGCATGACCGAAACCTCTTGATCACCGGGGCGGGGCGAGGCGGGGCGGGCGGGAGGGGAGGGGTGCGGGGTGGGGGCGTGGGGCGGGGTGGCTCCGATCAGCGTCTGGGTGGCGTGGGGGCGGGCGGGGTGGGCGGGTGGGGGGTGAAGGGGGCGGTGAGGTGGGGGGTGGCCAGGAGGGTGGGGGTGGAGGTGGTGGCGAGCTGGTCGAGCAGGGTGGTGCGGGAGTCCCGGGCGGTGGTCGGGTCCGCCTCGTGGGCGTAGGCCAGCTCCGGGTTGATCAGCTGCACCACGTGCACCAGCAGGTCGCCGGTGAACAGGATCCGGTCGTCGCCGGTGTCGACCAGCACGCACTGGTGGCCGGGGGTGTGCCCGGGGGTGGGCAGCAGGCGTACCCCGGGGGTGAGGGTGGTGTCGCCGTCGACCACGCGGAGCTGGCCGGCGGCGCGCAACGGCGCGATCAGACCGGCCGGCAGTCCCGGGTTGATGCTCTCCACGGCGGCCAGTTCGGCCCGCTGGAGCAGGTAGGTCGCGTTGCGGAAGTAGGGCCGGCCCGGGGTGCCGGTCACCGCCCAGCCGATGTGGTCGCTGTGCAGGTGGGTGAGGATCACGGTGTGTACGTCGGCCGGGTCGATGCCGGCGGCGGCCAGTTCGGCCGGCAGTCGGCCGGGGACCGGTGCCCAGCTCGCGGCGGGCGAGTCGGCTGGTCCGATGCCGGCGTCGATCAGGGTCACCGGCCCGTCCCCGACGCGCAGCGCGAAGGCGCGGAACGGCAGCCACCAGCCGCCGTCGTCGGTGACCGAACCGGGTTCGCGCCGGTCCGCCTCGCGCCAGTGTGCGGCGGTGGCTCCGGGGAATGCCTGCGTCCGGGGCTGGAAGAACGGTCCCTCACCGTCGGTGAGGGCGGTGACCGTGATAGACCCGAGGGTGCGGCTCAGTGGCATCCGGTGATGGTGCCAGGGTCCGCCCCGGCCCACGCGGTGATTTTGGCCGTCCGGGGCCGCCGGGTCGAGGCCGGCTCGGTGCCGTGAACCGGTTTCCAGTACGCTCGTACTGCTTGAGCACGTGTCCCCCGAGAGGAGCGCCGGCCGATGGCGAAGATCAAGGTAAACAACCCGGTCGTAGAGCTCGACGGCGACGAGATGACCCGGATCATCTGGAAGCAGATCCGGGAGCAGCTGATCCTGCCCTACCTCGACGTCGACCTGCACTACTACGACCTGTCGATCCAGCACCGGGACGCCACCGACGACCAGGTGACCATCGACGCCGCGAACGCCATCAAGGAGCACGGCGTCGGCGTCAAGTGCGCCACCATCACCCCGGACGAGGCCCGGGTGGAGGAGTTCGGCCTCAAGAAGATGTGGCGGTCGCCGAACGGCACCATCCGTAACATCCTCGGCGGCGTGGTCTTCCGCGAGCCGATCATCATGTCGAACGTGCCCCGGCTGGTCCCCGGCTGGACCAAGCCGATCATCATCGGCCGGCACGCCCACGGCGACCAGTACAAGGCCACCGACTTCGTGGTCCCCGGCCCGGGCACGGTGACCATCACCTACACCCCGGCCGACGGCGGCACCCCGATGGAGATGGAGGTCGCCAACTTCCCCGGCGGCGGCATCGCCATGGGCATGTACAACTACGACGAGTCGATCCGGGACTTCGCCCGCGCCTCGTTCCGGTACGGCCTGGACCGGGGCTACCCGGTCTACCTGTCCACCAAGAACACCATCCTCAAGGCGTACGACGGCCGGTTCAAGGACCTCTTCGCCGAGGTGTTCGAGAACGAGTTCAAGGACGAGTTCGCCGCCGCCGGCATCACCTACGAGCACCGGCTCATCGACGACATGGTCGCCGCCGCGCTCAAGTGGGAGGGCGGCTACGTCTGGGCCTGCAAGAACTACGACGGTGACGTGCAGTCCGACACCGTCGCGCAGGGCTTCGGCTCGCTCGGCCTGATGACCTCCGTGCTGCTCTCCCCGGACGGTCGTACCGTCGAGGCGGAGGCCGCGCACGGCACGGTCACCCGGCACTACCGGCAGTACCAGAAGGGCGAGAAGACCTCGACCAACCCGATCGCCTCGATCTACGCCTGGACCCGGGGCCTGGCCCACCGGGGCAAGCTGGACGGCACCCCGGCGGTCACCGAGTTCGCCGACACCCTGGAGCAGGTCATCGTCGACACCGTCGAGTCCGGCCAGATGACCAAGGACCTCGCGCTGCTCATCTCGCGCGACGCCCCGTGGCAGAGCACCGACGAGTTCATGAACACCCTCGACGAGAACCTGGCGCGCAGGCTCAGCGCCTGACCCTCGCCCGTACCCACGGAACCCGTCGGCGGACCGCCGACGGGTTCCGTCGTCTGCGGCCAGGCGGCGCGCACCGCCGGCACCGGTGCGCCAGAAGGTCGGCAGCACCGGCAGCACAGCACCGGCCCCGGCGGTCGGCGGCCCCGGCGGCACCGGCACTGGCACCGGCCCCGGCAGCACCGGTCCCGGCGGCCTGCGGTCGGGGGCACCGGCGGTGCCACCCGTCCGGGTGACGGCGGCGTCACCGGTCGGGGAAGAGGTCGTTGAGCCGGGTGGACGTGGTGCCAGTCGCGTCCAGGGAGCACGTCGGTCACCGCACGGCACCAGTGCCGATCGACAAGCCTCCCGGGCTGTCGAGCACAGCCAGCCGTCCCTTCCCCGCGGGGGGCCCGTCCCGGGCCCCCCGCGTCCTGCTGTGCGGGGTCGGCCGGCGGGCAGGGGTGCGGGGTCAGCCGGCGCGCAGGAGCTCGGCGGCGCGCTCGGGGGCGATGTCGTTGATGAAGACCCCCATGCCCGACTCGGAGCCGGCCAGGTACTTCAGTTTGTCCTTCGCCCGGCGGATGGTGAACAGCTGCAGGTGCAGGTGGCCCAGCTCCCGGTCGATCCGCACCGGCGCCTGGTGCCAGGCCGCGATGTACGGCATGGGCAGGTCGAACAGCCCGTCGAAGCGGCGTAGCACGTCAAGATAGAGCGGGCCGAACGCGTCCCGTTCGGCGTCGTCGAGCGCCGGGATGTCCGGCACCGGCCGGTGCGGCGCGACGTGCACCTCGAACGGCCAGCGGGCCGCCGCCGGCACGTACGCCGTCCAGTGGTCGTTGGCCGCGACCACCCGGTCCCCGGCGGCGCGCTCGGTGGCGAGCACGTCGGCGTAGAGGTTGCCGCCGCCGGTGCGCTCCGCGTGCCGGCGGGCCGCCGCGAGCAGCGACCGGGTACGCGGTGTGACGAACGGGTACGCGTAGATCTGGCCGTGCGGGTGGTGCAGGGTGACGCCGATCTCCACCCCCCGGTTCTCGAAGCAGAACACCTGCTCCACCCCGGGCAGCGCGCCGACCGCCGTGGTCCGGTCGGCCAGCGCGTCCAGCACCAGCCGGACCCGGGCGGGGGAGAGGCTGGCGAAGGACGCCTGGTGGTCGTCGGTGAAGCAGACCACCTCGCAGCGTCCCTGGCCTGGGCGGACCGGGGTGAACCCGGTGATCTCGGCCGGCTCGTCGGCGATCCGTTGGCTCAGCGAGGGGAACCGGTTCTCGAAGACCGCCACGTCGTAGTCGGGGGCGGGGATCTCGCTGTGCCGGTCGCCCCGGGACGGGCACAGCGGGCACTGGTCGGCCGGGGGGAGGAAGGTCCGGGTCTGCCGGTGCACCGCCACCGCCACCCACTCGTCGGTGAGCGGGTCGTACCGTAGCTGGGAGGCTGGCGGAGGTGGGGGCAGCTCCCGCTGGTCCGGCTGGTCCCGGACGGCGTCGTCCCGCTCGTCGAAGTAGATCAGCTCGCGGCCGTCGGCCAGCTCGATCGCCGTACGCTTCACCGCGTCGTCTCCTGCCCGGTCGCCCGGCCCGTGCCTGTCACGATCACCAGCTCGCCCACCTTCTCGTCGATCACCCGGCGCGCTTCGGGGGCCAACCGGTCGTCGCTGACCAGCACGTCGGCGGCGCCCAGGCCGACGATGGAGGAGATGCCCACGGTGCCCCACTTGGTGTGGTCGGCGAGGACGACCAGCCGGTCGGCGGCCTCCACCAGGGCCCGGTCGGTCTCCGCCTCCATCAGGTTGGGGGTGGTGAAACCGGCCCGCTCGGTGATCCCGTGTACGCCGAGGAAGAGCAGGTCCAGGTGCAGCGACCGGATGGCCTCCACGGCCAGCGGGCCGACCAGCGCGTCGGACGGGGTGCGTACCCCGCCGGTCAGCACCACGGTCTGGTCGGGGCGGCCGGCGGTGTGCAGGATCTCGGCCACCGGCAGCGAGTTGGTCACCACGGTCAGCCCGGCGACGTCGACCAGGCGGCGGGCCAGCTCGGCGGTGGTGGTGCCGGCGGAGAGGGCGATCGCCGCACCGGGCCGGACCAGTTCGGCCGCGTGACCGGCGATGGCGGCCTTCTCGGCGGACTGCCGGACGGACTTGGCGTGGAAGCCCGGTTCGTCGGTCGAGCCGGGGCCGGTGGTGGTGGCCCCGCCGTGCACCTTGGCCAGCAGCCCCTGGTCGTGCAGGGTGTCCAGGTCGCGCCGGATGGTCATGTCGGAGACACCGAACTCGGCGGCCAGCTCGGTGACCCGTACGCCACCGGCGGTCCGGACCCGGTCGAGGATCGTCGCCTGTCGCTGCCGTGCCAGCATCCGCCGCACCTCCCCGCATACCTGCACGCGCTCAAACGTGTTCAAACAAGATTGAACACTAGCGCGCAGCAGGCAGCGGCGGAAGTGGAACCCCCGAGGTCAGGCGGACGGCAGGCGCGGCTCCACCCAGCCGGTCTCGGTGAGGTGGTTCATCACCGCCTGCACCGCCTCCTCGATGCTCTGGCCGGTGGTGTCGACCACCAGATCGGCATCGGTCGGCGTCTCGTACGGATCGTCGATGCCGGTCATCCCGGTGAGCAGGCCGGCCCGGGCCCGGGCGTACAGCCCCTTGCGGTCGCGCTGCTCACAGACCTCCAACGGGGTGGCCACGTGCACCAGCAGGAACCCCGCCCCGGCGGACCGGGCCATCTCCCGCACGGCGGCCCGCGCCTGGGCGTACGGGGCGATCGGGCAGCAGATGCCCACCCCCCGGTGCCTGGCGATCTCGGCCGCCACCCAGCCGATCCGCCGGACGTTGGCGTCCCGGTCGGCCCGGCTGAAGGTCAACCCGGCCGACAACTCCCGGCGCACCACGTCGCCGTCGAGCAGGGTGATCGTGCGCTCGCCCTGCTCACGGAGCAGATCGGCCAGCCCCCGGGCGATGGTGGACTTGCCGGAACCGGAGAGCCCGGTCAGGAAGACCACCAGCCCCCGGTGCCGGCGCGGCGGGCGGGCCCGGGCGAGCTCCTTGGCCACCGCCGGCGGGGTGTGCCACTCGGGCAGCGGGAACCCCCGGTCGAGCAGGTCGTCGATCTCCGCCTCGCTCAGCGCCAGCTTGCGGTTACGCGGGGGGATGTCGTCCCGCCAGCGCCACTGGCCGTCCCGGCTGTCGTAGGCCAGCTCGCGGGGGACCAGCACCCGCAGCCCCGCCCCGGAGAGCATGGCGCCGGTGGAGAGGAGGTGGGTCACCCCGTACGCGGCGGAGATCCTCGCCCGCAACAGGGCGTCGCTGATCTCGTCGGCGCGGCGGGGCAGCGGCACCGCGACCAGGGTCGCCGGGGGCATCCGGTCCCGGGCGGCGAAAACGCTGCGGACCAGGGCCTCGGTGGGCAGCCCACCCGCGCCGTCCTCGCCGACCGGGATCATCACCAGCAGGTGCGCGCCGAGGGTACGGGCGGCGTGCGCGATCTGCGCCAGCTGCGGCCGGTGCAGCGGCCGGTCGGCGATCACCCCGAGCACCCGTCCCGGGGGCAGCAGCGGCCGGATCTCCTCCGGACCCCGGCGCAGCCGCTGGAACGGGCCGTGCCCGCCGTCGCCGAGCCGGCGGACCGGGCCGCCCAGCCCGGCCACACCCTCGCGGACCGGCCAGACGTCGGTCACCTCAAGGGCCGCCACCGGGGCGCCCTCGCCGTCGGTGAGCACCAGCGTCCGCCGGCCCGGGTCGGCCTGGTCCAGCCCGTCGGCGACGGCGGTGGGCACCTGGAGGGTCACCGGGACCGGCCAGGAGGTGCCGTCGGCCAGCCGACCGCGACGCTGCAGCGAGGCCAGGTCGGCGCGGGTCATGAAGCCGGCCAGCGGGGTGTACGCCCCGCTCAGCAGCAACTCCAGATCGGCCAGCTCACCGGGGCGCGGCGCGTACGCGGGGGCATCCCGCAGCACGTCCTCGGGCAGCACTGAACCGTTGCTCATCCGTACCCCTCACTCGCTGGCCGGATCACAGTTTCTCAGTCGGCCGGCGATCGGTCGAGAGCGCCACTCCACTGCCGACCCGGAAGTGGATCAACGGGGGAGGGTGTCGACCGGTCGATGAGCGAGGTCAACCCACCGGAACCAGGGGTGCGGCACCGAACGAGACGGCGAATCTCTGACACCAGATCGCGACACTCGTCAGCCCGGCGGGGTCGGTGCCGGACGGGATGGCGTACGCCTGGTCGCCCTTGTTGCCCTTGAGTCGGCCCAGCTCCACCCGGCGGCCGTCGTCGAACACGCCCCAGCCGGCCCGGCCGGTGCGGACCGGCTGGTCGGTCAGCCAGACCTTCAGGTCGGGGCCGTTGGAGGTGTCCAACCCGACCAGTTCCAGCCGGTGCCCCCCGTCTGCGGTACGGACGATCCGGGCGGTGCCCGAGGTGTCGTGTTCATGACTGACGAACTCTCCCCGGCTGACCACCACCGGCCGGGTGCTGGTGGGGCTACCGGCGGGGGTGCCGGTGGCCGGGGTGGTCGGCGTGGTCCCGGCGGGGGTGGTCCCGGTGGGCGTGCCGCCGGGGGCGTCGGTCGGGGGGGTGCCGGCCGGGGCGGCGTCCACCTCGGAGAGCTGTTCGTCGACCTGGTTGTCGGTCACCACCTTCCAGGGTTGGAACCAGTACAGGCCGAAGGCGGCCCCGACGCCGAGAACGGCGACGGCGACCCAGGTCAGCGGGGCACGGAACAGACGACGGGACATGCTGCCCAGTCTCTCCGGACCACGGCGGCCCGGCACCGCCCAGCGCCGTTACGAAAGCCTTACCGCCCCGGCTGTGCGGACAGCGCCCCGGCCGTGCGGACAGCGCCTCGGCCGGCCGAGGCCGGGGCGCAGGTCGGGGCAGGGAATCAGGGGCGACCCCGGGCGATTCCGGATACCCGCCAGGGTGCCGCCTCCCTAGGCTGGCGGCGTGACACTGATCGCGACCGAGTCGCTGACCAAGACGTACGGGGGCCGGGTCACCGCGTTGACCGACCTCACCGTCGCGGTCGAGCCGGGGATCATCGGGCTGGTCGGCGCCAACGGCGCCGGCAAGTCGACCCTGATAAAGATCCTGCTGGGCCTGCTCCCGCCGACCAGCGGGCGGGTCTCCGTGCTCGACCTCGACCCCACCACCGACCCGGCGGCGGTCCGCGCCCGGGTCGGCTACATGCCGGAGCACGAGGCGCTCCCACCCGACCTGTCCGCCGCCGAACTCGTCACCCACCTCGGGCGGATGAGCGGCCTACCCCGGACGGTGGCCCGCGAGCGCGCCTCCGAGACGCTGCGGCACGTCGGCCTCTACGAGGAGCGGTACCGGCCGGTGGGCGGCTACTCCACCGGGATGAAGCAGCGGGTCAAGCTCGCCCAGGCCCTGGTGCACGACCCGGACCTGCTGCTGCTCGACGAGCCCACCAACGGCCTCGACCCGGCCGGCCGGGACGCCATGCTCGCCCTGGTCCACCGGATCGGCACCGAGTTCGGCATCTCCGTGCTGGTCTGCTCGCACCTGCTCGGCGAGGTGGAGCGGATCTGCGACACCCTGATCGCCATTGACGGTGGGCGGCTCCTGCGCGCCGACCGGATCGACGCGATGACCTCGGCCACCGACCTGCTCGCCGTCGAGGTCAGCGAGGGCACCGACCAGCTGGCCGGCCGGCTCGCCGCGCTCGACCTGCCGGTGACCCGCGACGGCCGGATGCTCCTCGTCCCGCTGGTCGACGAGCGCACGTACGACCTGATCCTCGGCGTGGTCGCCGAGCTGGACCTGCCGCTGCACCGGCTGGACCAGCGCCGGCACCGGGTGGCCGAACTCTTCGCCCCGAGGGAGCCCAGCAATGCCTGAGCCGACCGGCGTCATCCACGACATCGGCTACCAGCGGTACACCGGCCCGAGGCTGGGCCGCCGGCACGTCTTCGGCGCGCTCTACGGGCACGGCCTGCGGACCGTCTTCGGGTTGGGCCGCAGCGCCAAGGCGAAGATCTTCCCCTGGCTGGTCGTCGGCATCGTGACCGTGGTGGCCGCGGGCCTTACCGCCGTCCGTAGCCAGCTCGGCGAGGTGGTGATGACGTACGCCCAGTTCGCCGACGCGATGAGCTGGCTGGTCATCTTCTTCGTCGCGGTGGCCGCCCCCGAGCTGGTCTCCCGGGACCTGCGCAGCGGCGTGCTCCCGCTCTACTTCTCCCGCCCGCTGCCGCGCGACGACTACGCGCTGGCCAAGCTGCTCTCCCTGGTCAGCGCGATCTGGCTGCTGTTGGGCGGGCCGCAGCTGGTGATGTTCCTGGGGGCGGCGTTCACCACCCCCGACGGCCTGCGCGGGACCTGGAACGAGCTGCTGGACCTGCTGCCCGGGTTGCTCTACGCCGGGCTGTGGGCGGTGGTCTTCGCCTCGATCGGTCTGCTGGTCGCCTCGCTCACCGGCAAGCGGGCCTTCGCCGCCGGTGGGATCGTGGCGGTCTTCCTGATGACCACCCCGGTCGTCGGCGTGCTGTCGATCCTGCCGTCCCGCGCGGTCAACGAGCTGGCCCTCCTGGCCTCGCCGTCGACCCTGGTGCAGGGGGTCGGCTCGTGGGCGTTGCAGGACCTGCTCTACCCGGGCGCCGGCACCGGCCCGCCGATCGGCAGCTTCGGCCCGGTCTACGCGGTCGTCGCCGTACTGCTGGTCTCCGCCTGCACCGCCCTGCTGCTGCTGCGATACCGGAAGGTGGCCGCCCGATGACCACACTCGACACCGACGCCCGACCGGCGGTCACCACCAGCACCCTGGATCTCGTCGGGGTCTCCCGCTGGTACGGGAACGTGGTGGCGGTCAACGACGTCACCATGCGGCTGGGCCCCGGGGTGACCGGCCTGCTCGGCCCCAACGGCGCCGGCAAGACCACCCTGCTGCACATGATGGCCGGCTTCCTCGCCCCGTCCCGGGGCACGCTCACCCTCGACGGCGAGTCGACCTGGCGCAATCCCGGTGTCTACCGGCAGCTCGGGCTGGTCAGCGAGCGGGAGGCGGTGCACTCCTTCCTCACCGCCAAGGAGTTCGTGCTGGCCAGTGCGAAGCTGCACCGGCTGCCCGACCCGCAGGCCGCGGCCCGCCGGGCGATCGAGCTGGTCGAGATGACCGACGCTCAGGACCGCCGGATCGGCACGTACTCCAAGGGGATGCGGCAACGTACCCGGGTGGCCGCCGCGCTGGTGCACGACCCGCAGGTGCTGCTGCTCGACGAGCCGTTCAACGGGATGGACCCGCGCCAGCGGCTGCACATGATGGGTCTGCTGCACTCCCTCGGCGACGCCGGGCGGACGATCCTGTTCAGCTCGCACATCCTGGAGGAGGTCGAGCAGGTCTCCGGCACGGTGCAGGTGATGGTGGCCGGCCGGTTGGCCGCCTCGGGCGACTTCCGGACCATCCGCCGGCTGATGACCAACCGACCGCACGTCTTCGCGGTCCGCTCCACCGACGACCGGGCGCTGGCCGTGGCGCTGATGGCCGACCCGTCGGTCACCGGCGTCGAGCTGGACAAGACCGGCCTGACCGTACGGGCCGGCGACTACGGCGCGTTCACCCGGGCGCTGCCCAAGATCGCGCTCGCCCGGCAGATCCGGGTCCGGCAGTTGACCCCCGAGGACGAGTCCCTGGAGAGCGTCTTCTCCTACCTGGTGGAGGCCTGATGTCGACCGTTTCCTGGATCACCGCGCGTGGGCTCTTCGGCCGTCGCCGGTTCCTCATGCTGCTGCCGCTGCCGGCGGTGCTGGTGCTGCTCGCCGTGCTCTGCCGGTCGCTCGGGGTCGACCCGGGCGAGTGGGCGTCGCCGGTGCTGGTCGGCCTCGGTCTGGCCGTGGTGCTGCCGGTGGTGGCGCTCATCGTCGGCACCGGCGTGCTGGGTGCGGAGATCGACGACGGCACCGTGGTGCACATCCTGACCAAGCCGATGCCGCGCTGGCAGATCGTGCTGCCGAAACTCGCGGTGGCCGCCGGGGTCAGCGCGGTCACCGTCGCCGTGCCGCTCTACGTCGCGGGCGTGCTCGCCGACTCGGTACGCCTCGGCCTGGCCCTCGCCGCCGCTTCGGCGCTGGGTGCGCTGGCCTACTCGGCGCTGTTCCTGGCGCTCAGCCTGGTCACCCGGCGGCCGGTGCTGCTCGGCCTGGTGTACGTGCTGATCTGGGAGGGGCTGCTGGGCAACTTCGTCAGCGGCACCAGGGTGCTGTCGATCCAGCAGTGGGTGATCGCCCTGGCCGACCGGATGGCCCCCACGGCACTGCTGTCGACGACCGTCTCGGTGCCGGTGGCGGTCGTGTTGATCGCCCTGGTGAGCGTCGGCTTCACCGTCCTGGCGATCGACCGGCTCCGCTCCTTCAGCGTCGCCGGAGAAACCAGCTGACCCGGTCCGGCCGGACCGGACGATGACCGGTCGACACCGTTGCGCAGATGTGGCGGTACCCGGTTGCATGGGTACCGCCACATCGGCGATCCGGCACCGACCCGCCTCAGAAGGCGCTGGCGATGACGAGTTCGGGGGTGCGGTCGGGGAGCAGGTCGAGGGTGGTGATCCGGCCGGCGGCGCGCACGTCGTCGGCGATCAGGGTGAGCTGGTCGAGCAGGGCCGCCGGGCCCAACGCCTCGGCCAGCGGGATCTCCGCCCGCATCGACAGCTTGCGGTCGGACTTGGCCCGGCGGATCTGGGCCAGGGCGTCCCCGGCCAGCCGGAGCAGGGCCGGGTCACCGGTGCCGGTGATGGCCCGGTCCACCTCGTACGTGGTGGGCCAGGTCGCCCGGTGCACCGAGCCGTACCGCCACCACGACCAGACCTCCTCGGTCACGTACGGCAGCACCGGGGCGAAGAGCCGTAGCTGCACCGACAGGGCGGTGGCGAGTGCCGCCCGGGCCGAGTCGGCACCCGGCCCGGTGCCGTAGGCGCGTTCCTTCACCAACTCGATGTAGTCGTCGCAGAACCGCCAGAAGAACGCCTCGGTGGCCTGTAGGGCGGTCGTGTGGTCGTACCCGTCGAAGGCGGTCGTCGCGGTGGTGACCACGGCGGACAGTTCGGCGAGCATGGCGGTGTCCAGCGGGGTGGTCGCCGGGGCGCGCAGGGCGTCGCCGGCACCGAGGCCGAGCGCGAACTTCGACGCGTTGAGCAGTTTGGTGGCCAGTCGCCGCCCCACCTTGATCTGCGCCGGGTCGAAGGCCAGGTCCATCCCGGGGCGGCCGTTGGCCGCCCAGTAGCGGACCGCGTCCGACCCGTGCTGCTCCAGCAGCGCCATCGGGGTGACGACGTTCCCCTTGGACTTGGACATCTTCTTGCGGTCCGGGTCGAGGATCCAGCCGGACAACACCGCGTCCTGCCAGGGCAGCACCCCGTGTTCCAGGTGGGCGCGGACCACGGTGGCGAAGAGCCAGGTCCGGATGATCTCCTGCCCCTGCGGGCGCAGGTCCATCGGGAAGATCCGGTCGAACAACTCCGGGTCGGTCTCCCAGCCGCCGACGATCTGCGGGGTCAACGACGAGGTGGCCCAGGTGTCCAACACGTCCGGGTCGCCGACGAAACCGCCCGGCACACCGCGCTGCGATTCGTCGTAGCCGGGCGGCGGTTCGCTGGACGGGTCGATCGGCAACGACGCTTCGTCCGGTGTGAGAGGGTTGGCGTGGTCCGGCTCGCCAACGGCGTCGAGCCGGTACCACACCGGCACCGGCACCCCGAAGAAGCGCTGCCGGCTGACCAGCCAGTCACCGGTCAGCCCACCCACCCAGTGCGCGTAGCGGTGCCCCATGTGCTCCGGCGCCCAGCGCAGCTCGTCACCCCGGGCCAGCAGCTCCGCCCGCAGTCCGGCGTCCCGGCCGCCGTTGCGCAGATACCACTGCCGGGTCGAGACGATCTCCAACGGCCGGTCGCCGCGTTCGTAGAACTTCACCGGATGGGTGATCTCGCGCGGCTCGCCGACCAGGTCACCGGCCTCGCGCAGCAGCTCAACCAGGGCCCGGCGGGCGGCGTTGACCGGCTGCCCGGCCAACGCCGCGTAGGGGGCCGCCGGCACGTCGGCCGGTGGCTCGGCCAGCAGCCGACCGTCCCGGCCGATCACCACCCGGGTCCCCAGGTCGAGGTCCCGCCACCAGGTCACGTCGGTCAGGTCACCGAACGTGCACACCATCGCGACGCCGGTGCCCTTCGCCGGGTCCGCCAGCGGGTGCGCGCGCACCGGCACCTCCACCCCGAACACGGGGGTACGCACCGTTGCGCCCACCAGGTCGGCGTACCGCTCGTCGTCGGGGTGGCAGACCAGCGCCACACACGCCGGCAGCAGCTCCGGCCGGGTGGTGTCGATCAGCACCTCCCGCCCGCCCGGCCCGGTGAACCGCAGCCGGTGGTACGCCCCCGGGCGCTCCCGGTCCTCCAGCTCCGCCTGCGCCACGGCGGTGCCGAACCCGACGTCCCACAGCGTCGGCGCCTCCGCCTGGTACGCCTCATCCCGGGCCAGGTTGCGCAGGAACATCCGCTGCGAGGTGGCCCGCGCCGCCCGCCCGATCGTGGTGTACGTCAGCGACCAGTCCACGGACAGCCCGAGCCGCCGCCAGAGCGCCTCGAAGACCTGCTCGTCGTCGGCGGTCAACCGTTCGCACAGCTCGACGAAGTTGCGTCGGGAGATCGGCGTCGGCTCCCGGCGTCGGGCCTCGGTGACCGGGGCGTCGGGCGGCTGCCACGCCGGGTCGTACGGCAGGGACGGGTCGCAGCGCACCCCGTAGACGTTCTGCACCCGGCGTTCGGTGGGCAGGCCGTTGTCGTCCCACCCCATCGGGTAGAACACGTTGCGACCGCGCATCCGCTGGAACCGGGCCACCGTGTCGGTGTGCGTGTACGAGAAGACGTGCCCCATGTGCAGCTCGCCGGATACGGTCGGCGGCGGGGTGTCGATGGAGTACACGTCGTCGCCGCGACCGTGCCGACGCGGGGTTCCCGCCGGCCCGCGACCCGCTACGGTCGCCTTCTCCCGGTCGAATGCGTACGTGCCCTCCTCCTGCCAGCGGTGCGCCCAGTGCTCCTCGATGCCGTCCAGGGTGGGACGTTCGGGCACACCGGCGCGGGCCGTCCTCGCCGTATCAGTCATCGGTCGATCGTAGGCAGCCTGTGACCTCCCGCCCACCGGCTTTACCCGGCGTGCCGGCCGCCCTGCACCGGGTGGCCGGAACCCGTGTCAGGGCACCGTATCCGGTCGTGGCTGTCTCTCTCGGCGTCGGGCGATCTTGCTGGCGCTTCCGTGCTGAGGCGCGGGCGTCGGACGACGCCCGGTAGTGACGGTGCCGGGTTCGGGCGGCGGCCTGTCGAGCCGGCTGGTCAGACGAGTCCTCCTGAGGAGGCGCGCACAGCGACTTCCGCCGGCTCCGGAGTTCCGCTCCGGAGCCGGCGGAAGTTGTGCCGCTGACCTTCAGCGTCAGTTCAGGAACTGCCAGGTCTGATTCGTGGCGGGCGGGCTCGCACACGCGAACTGGGCGGCCAACGCGCCGTTAGCGGTACTTGCCCCCGAGATTCCCAGGCACAGTCCGCTTCCTCGGTTCTGAAGTCGGAACCACGTCTGCGTGCTGTCGGTCCACAGAACCTTCCAGTCCTGGTTGTAGCCGCTGCCCGGGGCCGCGATGATCGCCGCCGCTCCGGAGGCGGTGCTGGCACCGTCGATTCCCATGTTTCTGGTCGGGTTCGCGGAGTAATTCTGTAAGCTGATCCAGCTGCCATCGTTGATGATGTACCACCGCTGTACGCCGGTGCCCGCGTCGGACTGCTGAACGACCTTGGTCCCGGCGGTAAAGCTGCCATTTTGCGGCTGCAGCAGTTTGAGGGACTTCCTGTTCTGCAGCTTGAAAGGGTTGGCGGCGGCGGCGACGTCAACGTTCGCAGGTGTCACGCTGTCCGGTGAACCGGCACCGTCGGGTGCCGCGTGGGCGGTGACCGGCATGATTACGGTTGCGATTGCGGTTGCTGCGGTCATGGTGGCAGCAGCCACGGCCTTACTGACCCTGTCACGCATCGCTGTTCTCCCCTGTGTCGCGACTCGGTTCCTGTAAATGATCTGATCGAAGGGCTGCCAGACCGTCCATGCGCTACCGCGCCGAGGTAGGCAATTGACGCTCGGTCCGGCCGAACAGAGCCAGTCTGTTCGGCCGGACCGGACGAGCGGGCACAACTAGAAGGCGGTGAAGGACCACGTCTGGTTGATTGCGTTGGCGCAGGTGTAGATGGCGGCCCTCGCGCCGGCGGCGGTGCTGGCGCCGTCGATTCCTAGGCACATCGAGGTGTTCTTGCGGTTCCTGAGATAGAAGAACGTGTCGTCGATTTGCGACACGACCCAGTCTTGGTCGGTGCTGGAGGAGGGGTTGACGATGACCGCCGACGTGTCGGAGGCGGTGCTGGCGCCCGAGGTTCCCAGGTTCCGGACTACGCCGTAGTTCTGGAGGGTGACGTACCCGGAGTCGTCGATCAGGATCCAGCCCTGCAGAGAACTGCTGCTGCTGTTCTGCTGGCGGACGACGGCGTTGTTGGCGGTACTGCTGGCCTGCAGGAACTTGGAGGACTTCTTGTTTCTTACCCCGAACGGAACTGCGGCCAGCGACTGCGACGGGGACACGACCGACGAAATCGGTATCGCTGCCCTGTCGTCGGCCTTTGCCTGCGCGGCTGCCGGGCTGACCGCAATGGCCAGCGCTGCGGTCACAGCCGCTGAGACTGTTGCCCTGATTAATTTGTTACGCACGGTGACTCCTCCCCGTAGTCACTCGGCTGCCCCGAGTGATCCCTTGACAGCGAGAGTGCCAGACGAATCACTCTCATGCAATAGGAATCAACCAATGTTCCGGCGATGATCTCGAGATCGCTGGATGAGTTGTCAACTGGAACCAGCGGGTGGTGTCAGGGCATTCGTAAGGGTGAGATATGACCCGTCCAGTGTCTTGACCACGAACGTTCACGGTGTTGAATGACGTGCCGTGCGGCCAGGCGGCGTCGTGGGATTCAGGCTGTGGTGGTGGCAGATCCGGTACGCGTGTGACGGCTGAGTGATCGGGAAGATCGGCAGCTGCTCAGAATTAACCGAGGTGCCGGTTCACCAATCCGACTACGTCGGGTCACGGCCGTGCTCGCGTCGCGTTCAGGCAGAGCGATCCTCATGTCGAGGATACGCCCAACACAAATTCGTCAGGAGCTCTAAGCAGGTAGTCTCTTCCAGTGGAGAGGCATTGCGGTTAGGACCCTTCTGAACTGGACTGGTCAGGGGTCGTCAGGAAAGCGGCGGGCACGCCTGCGCTGATCAACCGGTGACGTGCCCGGTCCACCGAGGTGGGTGCCCAGTCCGGGTACGTAAGCAAATACAGTAACTGTTGCGCCGCGTCTCGGTTGACCCGAGCCGCAGCGATCGATGCTTCGACAGTGCCCGTTGCCATCTCCCAGTCCCCTTCGGCCGCGCTGAGGGCCGCGCTTGCGTGCGCCGGCCGCGTTGTAACCGCGAGGGCCAGCGCGATGATGGCGACCAGGCTGCCGGCGACGGAGAGGACGGGCAGCAGCCACATGGGCGCGGTAGGCCAGTAGGAGCCGGGCGTGAGGGCGCTGTGTACCGTGGCGATCGGGCCGCTGGTGTCGGCGTGTGAGCGCAGCACACGCCCGAGGTTGAGGTACAGAGCCACGGCAGGTGCCGCCAGAACAATCAGGGCAGTGGCGGTCAGCGCCGTCACTGTTGCTCGGTGCACGGAATTCGCTTGATGAATCCTGCGTGCCATCGTCGCAGCGGACAGCCATCCGGTGATCAGCCCGAGGACTGCGCCGGTGAGGGCAAGGGTAGGTACGGCCGGCGAGTTGGCGGCCCAGGCAGACAGCCTCACGATGCCGCCGTCGGCAACGAAACTGCCGCTGACCTCGAGCACCAGCCCTTGCGACTCGGCAGTGAAGCGGGAGTACCGACTCGGGAGGTGGGTGATGGTCTTGTCGCCCGGATAGAGCACGCTCGCCTGGTCATCGACGACAACGACCGGTGAGACTGACCAGCCCGCCACTGCGTAGCGCTGCTGCGCCTGAGCGGCATCCCAACCGGTGTCGATCCGCATGTCGGCAGCGACCACCGGTGCCGCGTGCGGCGACGTCTTACGCGACACGACCGGCGTCTCGTCGATGCCGGTAGCCCGTTGACTGAGCTCGGCCAGCCCTGCCGTGTCGGGAAGTTCGGCCAGGCTTCGGTTGCCCAGCCATGAGCCGGCTGCTGCACCGAAGGCCCCCAGCAGTACCGCGACGAGCACCACTGCCGCCACCGTGACGGCACGGCGATTCGGAAGCGCAAACCACCGGCGCGCCCGCCTCGCGAACAGACGCGCACCGCCAGCGGCGGTGGACCAGGAGGTGTTCATTCGTCAACTCCTACCGCACGCTCTGTCTTACCGGGCAGCCTGCCCGGCATGCCCCAAAGAGTACGTATGCCCAGACATTGCGTCCATGAGGCGCTGCTTGGGCGGCAGACAGATGCGCCACGGACTCATTCGCCAACCGGGCCGAGTCCTACGCCGGCCGCTGAGGTCAGGGGCCGGCGTAGGACCGCGATCGGCTGACCGCTCCAGCCGGTCAGACGTGGACTCAGTCTGTCGTCGGGGTGGTGGCGGTGTGGTTCTGGCGACAGACCCCGCAGTAAGACACCGAGTTCACCACGAAGGAGAAGGATCCCCGGTCCTGCCCCGGGCTGACCGCCGCCGCCGCTCCGCCCGGATTCTCGCAGCGGTTCTGGTTGGCGCTCAGGGTCAGGCTGGTGCCATTGCTCATGGACCGCGTTCCGGTCGGCATGTTGACGCACCAAACGGACGTGCCCGTGGGGGCGGTGTTCTGAATCAGGGATCCGGAGAAGTTCGTGCCGGTCCAGTTGCAGAACCGCCCCGAGCCGCATCGAGCCAGCGCAGAGCTTGCGTCGGCCTGGGCGGCTCCTGGAACAGCCAGCATGAGCGGGGTCGTGGCGGCGACCGCGAGCGCGGCAAACAGCATCCTGGTCTTGGTCATGTCTGTCCCTTCGACGGTGGGCCGAGGGGCACGACGGCCATGCAGGCAAGGCACCATCTTGGTGATCCTCAAAAACGCGCCCCCGCTTAGGATCACACCTGGTAGCTGAACGATAACTTTCAATGACGGTGAGGGGCAAGGATCGGGTGCGATAATTTTGCAACTTCCATCGAAGTCCGAACACCCGTCTCCTGCGCGGCTTGACCGCGACGGCTGGCCGTCGACCCGGATGGTCCTTCGATGATGTCGTAGCCGGCGGTGGTCCGCTGACGCACCACGCACAGCAGACCTTCGTGCACGACGTCAGCGCACCGCAGACCGGCGGGCCCCGGCGTACGCCGCGTTCAGGGTGACGACGCGTTGCTGCGGCTCTGCCGCAGCATAGGGCGAGCGGGGTCTATGCCTTCTCAAGCACGATCAAGTGGTACTCCAGCCAGCGTCGCGACAATCCGTGTTGCAACGCTGATCCGCCGATCATGTTGGCCCAGAACGGCCTCTCGACAAGACGGTTGCGAACCCGTGGAACCACGGAGGCCGCGCCCACGACCACATTGATCAACCGGTCGCGGGGACGACCGAGGCGCAGGTACGACGTGAGATCCAGGTCTTCCACCATGCGCAGGCCAGCGCTCTCCGACATGGCGGCCAGCTCGGCTACGGTGTGCAAACTGCCGATACGCCAACCGGCGCGGAACTGGTCCAGACAACGATCGCGCGCGGCAAGACCACGATCCTTGTCGGTCATCCAGTCGTCGCACAGGATAAGGCGACCGCCGGGACGCAGCCTGTCCACGAGAGACGGGATCAGATTTTCCAGAGAGGGCGAGTGTACGACCGCCTCAACGGCGACCATGGCGTCATAGTGTGGCTCTGCGGGTAGTTCCGCAAAGTCGGCGCAGATCACTTGACAGCGCTCGGTCAGCCCGGCACGAGCGAACCGCTTTTCAGCGATCTCGGCCTGTACCCGACTGATCGTCACTCCAGATACAGATCCGTCCAGTTCGCGGGCCAGGCCGACCATGGTCGCACCGACGCCACAGCCGAGGTCGAGCAACCTTGCGCCTTCGGCGGGCACGTACCCGCGCAAGCGCTCGGTCATCAAACGGTTGACGGTGTCTGCCGCCTCCGCCGCGCCCGCGACACCGGGCATCCACACCCCGCGGTGGATGGCGTCACTGCCCGGGCTCTCGGCAACCAGCAGGAAGCGACGGGTGTTGTCGTCGTAGTAGTCGGCAACGCGATCAACATGCCCAGCCGCAGCGTTCGTGGATGTCGAACTCATCGCGGCAAGTTAGCACGCTGACCCGACCACTCGGACGTGCCGCCGTGCCCGGGTCGGGCACGGTGACCCGCCGGCCTACCGGTTCGGGAAGGCCGGCCGGACCCGCCGCCTACCGGTTCGACGAGCCGGCGGGCGGGGCGAGCAGCGGTCCCTGGGTGGCGACCTGGAAGCCCAGCCCGGTGCGGTCGTTGACCCGGTCGAGGATCACCGAGACCGGCGCGTAGGTGTTCTGCTCGTCCGGGTTGGTGCAGGGACCCTCACCGGGGTCGCCGTTGTGCAGGATGCCCAGCGCCCGCCCGTTGGACTCGGTGAACAGCGGGCCGCCGCTGTCACCCGGCCGGGCGCACACCCGCACGTCGATGCCGCCACTGGCCTTGCCGATGACCTCGCCGCAGCGGGTGCCCGGCAGGTAACCGGCCCCGGCGCCCGAGTCGACGTACTGCTCGCCGGCCTTCGGGGTGTACGCCGAGCCGGTGGCGCAGACCACCCAGCCGGCCTGTACGGCGGAGTACGCGGTGACGCCGGTGATCGGCACGTCGTGGCTGCCCTTGCTGGCGCAGGCCGGGTTGTCGGCCACGCACCAGTAGTTGACCAGGCTCGGGGCGTTGCCCACGGTCCGCCTCGGGTACGCCCAGCGGGTGCTGGCCCCCTTGGCGTAGGGCAGGACCGCGTAGTCGTTGGGGAAATCGTTCTCGGCCAGCACCGGGTTGGTCGACTCCAGGCCCACCGGCACCTTCGGCCCGAGGAACTGGTGCCAGGTGTCGTCGACGCGCTGGTGCCGGCCGCCGACCACACAGTGCCCGGCGGTCAGCACGTAGTACCGCCCCGACTTCGCCCGGACGTTGAAGCCGGTGGTGCAGCCGCCGACGGTGCCGTCGTCGCGGGGCACGTCGAGCCGGATTCCGCCGCGCATCGGCGCCTGCGCGCAGTAGCGCGGGTCGCACGCCTTGGGGATCGTGCCCTCGTCGAACCGGGCCCGGGTCCGGGCCGGCACCCCGGCCGCGTCGAGCGCGCCGGCCAGCCGGGCGTCGTCGGCGGGCACCCCGTCGCCGGTGAGCACCAGCACCTCGTTGGCCCGCTCGTCGACCAGCACGTCCTGACCGGCGGTGACGCCCAGCGCCCCGGCCACCCGGGTCGCCGCCGCGTCCAGGTCGCGCCGCGAGTACCGGACCGGCACGACGGTGACGTGCCGGGCGTCCGGCAGACCGGCGACCGTCTCGGTGACCCGGACCGGGTCGGTGGCGGCGATGGTGAGCACCCCGCCGCCGGCCTGGTCCAGCCACATCCCGGCGTAGGAGTCGGGGAAACGGGCGGCGAGGGTGTCGGCCAGCGGCGCGGACAGTTCCTGGAGGGCCAGCCGGCGGGCGGCCTCGCCCGGGGCGACCCGGTAACGGTTGCTCAGGTAGCTCACCGAGGCGGGGGCGGCCTGCGCGACCTGGTCGGCCGGGCGGGTCACCACCGGCGCCGGGCGTGCTGCGGCCGGCGCCGCCGCCCGGCCGGCCGTGTCGGCGCGGGCCGACGTGCGGACCTCCCCGGCGACCGGAACCGTCCCCGCCGACCAGGTGCCCCCGGTCGCGCCGGTGGCCGCACCGGCATCCCGGTCCACGGCCAACGCCACGCCTGTCGTCCCCATCGTGCTCAGCGCCAATGCCGCTGCCAGCACCACTCGTCCACGGATCCGCACGCCGCAACCTCCCCGTATGCCGGCGATGTGATCGGCCCCGCCGCACCCGACCGGGCGGACCGGTGGAAACGGGGGCGAGGCCCATCGATGCGGGCAGAGTCTAGTCGTCCCACGGTCACCGGGCTGCCCCACCCGGCCGGGTCAGACCAGGGAATCACGCCACTGCCGGTGCAGCGCGGCGTACCGGCCACCGGTGGTGGCGAGGTGGGCCGGTGGGCCGTCCTCGACGATCCGTCCGCAGTCGATGACCAGCACCCGGTCGGCGGTCTCCACCGTGGAGAGCCGGTGCGCGATCACCAGCGCGGTGCGGTCGCGCAGCACGGTGGCCAGCGCCCGCTGCACCAACCGCTCGGTCGGCACGTCCAGCGACGACGTGGCCTCGTCGAGGATCAGCACCCGGGGGTCGGCCAGGAACGCGCGGGCGAACGCGACGAGCTGCCGCTGCCCGGCGGAGAGCCGGCCGCCGCGCCGGTGCACCTCGGTGGCGTACCCGTCGGGTAGGGCGGCGATGAAGTCGTGCGCACCGATCGCCCGCGCCGCCGCCTGTACCGCCGCGTCGGTGGCGTCCGGCCGCCCGAACCGGATGTTCTCCGCCACCGACCCGCCGAACAGGTGGTTCTCCTGGGTCACCAGCACCACCGCGCGCCGCAGCTCGGCGTCGGACAGGTCCCGCAGGTCGACGCCGTCCAGTTCGACCGTGCCGGCGTCCGGGTCGTGGAACCGGGCGAGCAGCTTCGCCACCGTCGACTTGCCGGCACCGGTCGGGCCGATCAGCGCGACCGTCTGCCCGGCCGGCACGACCAGGTCCAACCCGGTCAGGATCGGCGTCTGCGGCAGGTAGCCGAAGGACACCGCGTGGAACGTCACCGCACCCCGGCCCGGCCCGACCGGCAACGGCACCGGCGACGCCGGTTCGGGCACCCCGGGCTGCTCGTCCAGCACCCCGGCGAGCTTCTCCAGGGCGGCGGTCGCCGACTGGAGGGAGTTGTAGAACTGGCTCAGCTCCTGCATGGGCTCGAAGAACCGGCGCAGATAGAGCAGGAACGCGGCGAGTACCCCGACCTCGGTGGCACCGCCCAGTACCCGCCAACCGCCGTACCCGAGCACCAGCGCCACGGTCACGTTGCCGATCACCTTGATCCCCGGCGAGTAGGTGGCGATCAGCCGGAAGCCGTGCAGGCTGGTCCGCCGGTACTCGTCGTTGACCGTCACGAAGATCTGCTGGTTGCGCGGCTCACGCCGGAACGCCTGCACCGCACGGATGCCGCGCAGCGACTCCACGAAGTGGACGATCACCAGTGCCACCGCCTCCCGGCTGTGCCGGTAGGCCCGGGCCGAGGCCCGGGCGAACCAGCGGGACAGCCAGAACAGGAACGGGAACGCCAGCAGGGTCACCGCCGCCAGCGGCAGGTCCAGCCAGAGCAGGATGGCGGCGACCGACAGCACCGACAGCGCGGCGGCGACCAGGGTGTCGATCCCCCCGTCGACCAGTTCGGCGATGGAGTCCACGTCACTGGTGAGCCGGGACACCACCCGACCCGAGGTGTACCGCTCGTGGAACCCGACCGAGAGGGTCAGCAGGTGGCCGTACACCCGCTGGCGCAGGTCGAGCAGGACGGCCTGGCCGATCCGGGCGGAGCGGGTGAGGTAGCTGCGCCGGGCGACGTACTCGGTGACGGCCGCGACGGCGAACGCGCCCGCGACGGCCGCCAACGGGCCCGGGTCGCCGGCCCGCAGCGGCGGCACCGCCCGGTCGATACCGAGCATGACCAGGTACGGACCGGCCATCGCGGCGGCGTTCTGGGCCAGCAGCAGGGCCACCGCCACGCCCAACGGGCGGCGGTGCGGACGGAGCAGGTCCCGCAGCAGCGCCCGACTGCGACCCCGCAGCCGGACCACCGCCTCGGGGGAGTCGTCCTCGGCGCGGCTGCGGTCGGCGTCCGGGTCGGTGGCCCGGCCCCGCCAGTGCGACAACGCGGTGCCGGGCTGGCCGTCGTCACCGGCCGGGGGGTGCTGCCGCGGTGGTCGACGGCTCACGAACGCACCAGGCCCGGTGCCGGCGAGGGTTCGGCGGCGAGCACCGCACGGTACGCCGGCACCGTGGCCAGCAGTTCGGAGTGCCGGCCGACGGCGGTGATCCGCCCCCCGTCGAGCAGCGCCACCCGGTCGGCCAGCGCGACGGTCGACGGCCGGTGCACCACGAGCAGCGCGGTGGTGTCCCGCAGCACCCGGCGCAACGCCGCTTCGACCAGCGCCTCGGTCTGCACGTCCAGGGCGGAGAGCGGGTCGTCGAGGACCAGCAGCGCCGGCCGGCCGAGCACCGCGCGGGCCAGTGCCAACCGTTGCCGCTGCCCGCCGGAGAGCGACAGGCCCTGCTCGCCCACCCGGGTCGCCAACCCCCACGGCAGGTCGTACGCGAAGTCGGCCTGGGCCAGCGCCAACGCGGCCCGGACCTCGTCGCCGGTGGCGTCCGGGCAGCCCAGGGTGAGGTTCTCCCAGACCGACATGGAGAACAGGGTCGGCTCCTCGAAGGCCACCCCGACCAGCCGGCGCAGCGCGTCCAGGCGTACCCCCCGCAGGTCGTGCCCGTCCAGGGTGATCCGGCCGCCGGTCACGTCGTACAGCCGGGGGACCAGGGAGAGCAGGGTGCTCTTGCCGCAGCCGGTCGCCCCGACGAGGGCCAGCGTCTCGCCCGGCTCGACGGTCAGCTCGATCTCCCGCAGCACCGGTTCGGCGCTGCCCGGGTAGCGGAACGACACCCCCTCGAAGCGGAGCCGGCCGCGCACCGCCGGCCGGGTCAGCGCGACCGCGTCCGGGGCGTCCACGATCGACGGCGGGGTGTCCAGCACCTCGTGGATGCGGTCCGCGGCGGTCGCCGCCTCCTGCCCGTTGGCGATGATCCAGCCGAGCGACTGCACCGGCCAGATCAGCATGAGCTGGAGGCTGACGAACGCGACCAGTTCCCCGATGGTCAACGTGCCCCGGGCGACAAGCGTCGCGCCGCCGACCAGGGTCGCCCCCAGGGTCAGGTTGGGCACCAGGTCGAACAGGGCCGACGCGCGGGCCAGCAGGGCGCCCTTGCCGACGCCGGTGTCGTGCAGCGCGCGGGCCCGCCGGGCGAACCGGTCGGCCAGCTCCGGCCCCCGCCCGTACGCCTTCATGGTGCGCAGCCCCTGCGCGGTCTCCTCGACCAGGGTGGCCACGTCGCCCTGCTGGTCCTGCATCCGCCGCGACGCCGTGTGGTAGTGCCGGCCGAACCGGCGGCTGATCAGGAACAGCGGCACCGCGCTGGCGGCCACCAGCAGCCCCAGCGGCCCGTGCAGCCGGAGCAGAAGGACCACCACGGCGACGTAGGTGACCACGTTGAGCACCAGGAACAGCAGGCCGAAGGAGAGGAACCGGCGCAGCACCGACAGGTCGCTGATCGCCCGGGAGAGCAGCTGCCCGGACTGCCAGCGGTCGTGGAAGCCGGCCGGCAGGCGTTGCAGGTGGGCGTAGAGGTCGGCACGGATGGTCGCCTCCATGCCGACCGAGGACGACGACTGGCTCCACCGCCGGATGAAGATCAGCACCGCCTCGACCAGCCCGAGCAGCAGGGCCAGCCCGCCGAGGCGGAGCAGCCCCGCCGGGTCGTGCCGGGCGATCGGCCCGTCCACCACCCGCTGCGCCACCAGGGGTACGGCGAGACCCGCCCCCGTCGCGGCCAGCGCGGCCAGCAGCAACAGCACGTACGCGGCGGCGTACGGGCGCAGGTAGCGGCGCAGCCGCCAGAGGTTGCGCAGCGGAGGGACCCGGCCGTCCGCCCTCGGGATGGCCGGGTCGCCGTCGCGCTGCGCAGGCACTACCCGACGGTAGCGTCGATCCGCGTCGATGCCGCTGTCAGGTTGCCGTCAGCCGGCGCTCGTGCCCGAGCAACCACTTCTTCACCGGCAGCCCGTACCGGTAGCCGCCGAGGGTCCCGTCGGTGCGCAGCACCCGGTGACAGGGGACGAAGAGGGCGGCGGCGTTACGGGCACAGGCGGCGGCGGCCGCCCGGACCGCGGCGGGCCGGCCGGCCAGCGCGGCGTACCCGGTGTAGGTGATCGGCTCACCGGGCTTGACGTCGCGCAGCACGGTCCAGGCGTGGGTCTGGAACGCGCCGCCGCTCTGCTGCCGTACCGGCACCCCGTCGATCGCGGTCAGGTCCCCGTCGAGGTAGGCGCGGACGGCGGCGGTCACCGGCCCGAGGTCGGCGTACGGCTCCAGGGGGCCACGCAGGCTCGGGTGCACCAACGGCAGCAGGCTCTGCGGGTCGGTGGTGAACCCGGCGGCCCGGACCGCGCCGTCCGGGTCGACCAGCACGCTGAGCGGGCCGGCCGGGGTGTCCATGGTGGTGGTGCCGATGGTGGTGGTGCCGATGGTGGTCATGCCGCTCTCCAGAGTCTGATCGCCGCGTACGACCGCCAGGGCCGCCAACGGTCGGCGTACGCGTCCAGGGTGGTGGGGGTGTGGGGCAGGCCGAGGGCGGCGGCGCCCCGGCGTATCGCGAGGTCGGTGGGGAGCAGCACGTCGGGGTCGCCGAGAGCCCGCATGGCCAGGTAACCGGCCGTCCACGGGCCGATCCCGGGCAGTGCGGTCAACCGCCGTACCGTCTCGGCCCGGTCCCCGCCCGGTTCCAGGTCGATCTCCCCGGCGGCGACCGCCCGGGCCAGCGCCCGGATCGTCTCCCGTCGGGCGACCGGCATCCCGAACGCCGCATCCGGCAACCCCAGCACCTCCTCCGCCCCCGGAACCCCCCACACCCCCCACCCCCCACTGCCCGCCCCGCCCGCCCCGCCGCCCCCGCCCGCCCCGCCGTCCCCGCCCGTCTCGGCGGGGTGATCAAGAGGTTTGCGTCGCGGGGAAGCGCTCTCCGTGACGCAAACCTCTTGATCACCGGGGCCGGGACCGGGGCCGGGGGTGGGGCTGGGGGTGGGGTGGGTTAGGAGGCGGGTGAGGGTGGTGCGGGCGGCGGGGAGGGAGACCTGCTGGCCGACGATGGCGCGCAGGGCCAACTCGAAGCCGTCCACCGACCGGGGCACACGGACCCCGGGTTCGGCGGCGACGACCCCGGCCAGGGCCGGGTCGGCGGCCAGTGTCTGGTCGATCGCCTCCGGGTCGGCGTCCAGGTCGAACAGACGCCGGCACCGGGCCACCGCCGGGGCCAGGTCCCGCAGGTCGGCCAGCCGCAGCGTCGCCACGACGTGTCCGCGCGTCGGCGTCAACGCGACCTCCGCCGGGCCGTGCGGCAGCCGCAACCCCCTGCGGTACGTCCCGTCGCGCACCTCCTCCAGGCCGGGCAGCACCCGGGCGGCGAGGTACTCCAGCAGGGCAGCGGCGTGCAGCGGCGGCCGGTACGCCAACCGGAGCGTGATCGTGCCCGCCCCGCCCGGTGCCGGTTGGCTGCCCCGCCCGGTACGCAGTTGCGACGGCACCGTCCCGTACACCTCGCGGACGGTGTCGTTGAACTGCCGCACACTGCCGAAGCCGGCTGCGAACGCCACCTCCGCCAGGCCCAGTCCGGTGGTCTCGATCAGCGTCCGTGCGGTCTGTGCCCGTTGCGCCCGGGCCAGCGCCAACGGGCCGGCACCCAACTCCGCCCGGAGCATCCGGTGCAGGTGCCGCTCGGTGTAGCCCAGCCGGGCGGCCAGCCCCGGCACGCCGTCCCGGTCGACCACCCCGTCGGCGATCAGCCGCATGGCCCGACCCACCACGTCGGCGCGGACGTCCCACTGCGGGGAACCGGGCGCGGCGTCCGGCCGGCACCGGCGGCAGGCCCGTAGCCCGGCCCCCTGCGCGGCGGCGGCCGACGGGAAGAACCGGACGTTGCGCCGTTGCGGCGTCATCGCCGGACACGACGGCCGGCAGTAGATCCCGGTCGACGTGACGCCGGTGTAGAACCAGCCGTCGAACCGCTGGTCACGGCTGTCCACGGCCCGGTAGCACCGTTCAAAGTCCAACTCCACGCCACCGATCATGCCCGCAGCTCAGCGGCGGTGGCTCGCGGGAATCGGACCTGAGCGTGCCCGGCCCGGCGGTGGGCCGGTGGCGGCCACATTCGCGCCGACCGGGCTGAGGGGGCGTGCCGGGCCCGGCGGTGGGCCGGTGGCGGCCACATTCGCGCCGACCGGGCTGAGGGGGTGGCCCGACCGGGTTGAGGGGGCGGCCCGGCGCGAGGGCGGGCGACCCCGCCGGCCGACAGCAGTCAGTCGACGGCCGGCAGGGTCGCCGTGCGTCAGTTCCCCGTCGTCGGGCCGGCCGGCCGGCCGGCCCGTGGGCCCTCGTCGACGGGCGGTGCGGTGCGGGCGGGGACCGGTGCGGCGGGGACCCGGCCGGTCCGGGGCTGGTCGACGGGGGGTGCGGTGCGGGCCGGTGCGGGCATCCCGGGTGCTGCCGGTGCGGCGGTCCGGGCCGGTGCGGGCATCCCGGGTGCCGCCGGTGCGGCGGTGCGGGCCGGGACGGGTGCGCCCGGTTCGGCGGTCCGGCCGGTCAGCGGTGGCCGGTCGACGGGCGGTGCGGTCCGGTCCGGGGCGGGGACCGGCGCGGCCGGCCCCCTGCTCGGCGTCGAGGCCGGTACGGCGGGCGGGGCGTCCCCGCGACCGCTGGCGGCCATCGCGAGCGGGGCGGCGATCAGCACGGCGGCGACGGCACCCACGGCGCTCATCGTCACGGTGGCGCGGCGTCGGGTGCGGGCCCGGTGTTCCGCGCGGGTCAACTGGTCGTGCACTGTCGGTGCCTCCTCGGCAAGGTCGGTGAGGGTGGCGCGGATGAGGTCCTCGATGGGCGTGGTCACCGCCGTACCTCCAGCAGTTCGATGTCCGGCAGGAGTTGCCGCAACCGGGCCACGGCCCGGTGGGTGCGGCTGCGTACGGTGCCGACCGAGCAGCCGAGCGCGGCGGCCACCTGGGTCTCGGTCAGGTCCTCGTAGTAGCGCAGGACCACGACCGTGCGCTGGGCCGCCGGCAGCGCGCGCAGCGCGGCCCGCATCGCCAGGCGTACGTCGGTGCCGCCGAACGGGTCGGGACCGGCCCGTTCGGCGGCACCGGTGAGCAACGTCTCCCGGTACCGGCGCAGTCGCCGCCACCAGCTGACCTGCTCCCGGTACATGACCGCGCGCAGGTAACCCTCCGGGTCGGTGTGACGCAGGTCGCGCCACTTCGGAATGGTCCTGGCCAGCGCCGACTGGAACAGGTCCTCGGCGGTGTGCCGGTCCCCGGTGAGCAGGTACGCGACCCGCATCAGGGCCGGCGTCCGGCTGGCCACGAACTCGGCCAGCCGGGCCCGGTCGTCCTCGTCCACCCGCCCTCCCCGATGTTGGCTGTCACCGATACAGACGCCCCAGCCCGGCGCAGCTATCCCGGGATCCGCGGGGAGTTTCCCGCGGCAAAGTGTCGGTAGTGGTCGGTAGCGTCCCGGCACCAACTCCAGAAGGGTGCGGCGATGGCGAGCGTGACCGGGCGGGGCGACCCTCGGTCAGGGCGGGCGCGGCCGGACGAGGCCGCCGCGCAGGGCCTCTACGACCGGATGCGGGTGGTCGCGCCGGCCGCCTTCGGTGCGATCGAGCGGGACCGGGCCGACGACCCGGCGCGGCCGTTCGCCGACACCGCGTGCGGTCGGCTGGCCGGGTCCCTCGACGCGGCCGGCCTGCGGGCGCTGGGCATGTGGGCGCACCACTGGTGCATGCGGTTCTACGACGACGACACCCGGGTCGGCCGGCGGCTGGTCCGGGAGATCGCCGGTCGGCGGGGGCTGGGCTGGACGGCCGACGAGGTCCACTGGATGCTCGGTGAGTCCGAGCGGGCCGGCCCGACCGCGCGGGACCGGTTCACCCTGCCGCTCGCGGCGGCGGGTGAGTTGCCCGGGGTGACCGACGGCGGGGCGGGCTGGCGTCTCGCCGGGTGATCCGGGTCGGTGACCGCAGCGGCGGCGCGACCCGCCGGGCGGCGGTTGCCGGGGGTCGGGGTGGCCGGGGCCGGCGGTGGCGCAGGATGGGAGCGGGAGTCAGCCAGCGAGAGGACCAGGATGCCCGCCGTTCAACCGACGATCGTCGCCACCAGCATGGGTTTCACCAGCCGTAACCGGGGGCCCCTGGATGCCGTCCCCGGGCCGGTCTTCGACCTGATGGCCGAGTTGGCGCAGGTCGACGAGCCGAGGATCTGCTATCTCAACCAGGCCGTCGGCGACCAGCCCACCTCGTTGACGATCTTCCACGGCGCGTTCGCCGGTACCCGTTACCGCCCGTCGCACCTGGCGCTGTTTCCGATGCCCAACGTCGAAGCCGTCCGGGCCCACCTGCTCGGCCAGGACATCATCTGGGTCGGTGGCGGCAGCGTGGCCAACCTGTGCGCGGTGTGGCGGGTGCACGGCCTGCCGGAGATCCTGCGCGAGTGCTGGGAGGCCGGGGTGGTGCTCGGTGGGGTCTCCGCGGGCTCGATCTGCTGGCACGTCGGCGGGCCCACCGACAGCTTCGGGCGGCAGTTGCGCGCCTACACCGACGGCCTGGGCTGGTTGCCGTACGGCAACGGGGTGCACTACGACAGTGAGGCGCAGCGCCGGCCGCTGCTGCACCGGTTGGTCGCCGACGGCACCCTGCCGGCCAGCCACTGCACCGACGACGGGGTGGGGTTGGTCTACCGGGGCACCCGGCTGGCCGAGGCGGTCGCCGACCGGCCCGGCGTGGCCGCGTACGAGGTGGTGCCGGACGGTGCGGGTGGGGTGCGGGAGACCCGGATCGAGCCCCGGCTGCTGACCGCCTGAGCGTCTCCGACGGGCCTGCCTGCCGGGTACCGGGGGCCGACGGCGTAAGCTGGCCCGTCGTGAGTCTCACCATCGGCATCGTCGGCCTGCCCAACGTCGGCAAGAGCACCCTGTTCAACGCGCTGACCAAGAACGACGTGCTCGCGGCGAACTACCCGTTCGCCACCATCGAGCCCAACGTCGGGGTGGTGGGGCTGCCGGACGGGCGGCTCGACAAGCTCGCGGAGATCTTCTCGTCGCAGAAGGTGCTGCCCGCGCCGGTGTCGTTCGTCGACATCGCCGGTCTGGTCCGGGGGGCGTCGAAGGGGCAGGGCCGGGGCAACGCGTTCCTGGCGAACATCCGGGACGCCTCGGCCATCTGTCAGGTGGTGCGGGCCTTCTCCGACCCGAACGTGGTGCACGTCGACGGCAAGGTCTCGCCGGCCGACGACATCGAGACGATCAACACGGAGCTGATCCTCGCCGACCTGCAGACCCTGGAGAAGGCGCTGCCCCGGCTGGAGAAGGAGGCCAAGCTCCGCAAGGACCGGGCCGCCGCCGTGACCGCCGCGAAGCAGGCCGTCGAGGTGCTCGACGGCGGCACCACCCTGTACGCGGGGGCTGCCGCCGCCAAGATCGAGCTGGAGCACCTGCGGGAGTTGCACCTGCTCACCACCAAGCCGTTCCTCTACGTCTTCAACGTCGACGAGGCGGAGTTGGCCAACGCCGCCTTCCTCGACGAGTTGCGCGCGCTGGTGGCCCCCGCCGAGGCGGTGTTCATGGACGCCAAGATCGAATCCGAGCTGGTGGACCTGCCCGAGGAGGAGGCCCGCGAGCTGCTGGAGTCCATCGGGCAGTCCGAGCCGGGGCTGAACCAGCTCGTCCGGGTCGGCTTCCGCACGCTCGGGCTCCAGACGTACCTCACGGCGGGGCCGAAGGAGGCGCGGGCCTGGACGGTGCCCGTCGGCGCGACCGCCCCGGAGGCCGCCGGGGTGATCCACAGCGACTTCCAGCGCGGCTTCATCAAGGCCGAAGTGGTCTCCTACGGCGACCTGGTCGCGGCCGGTTCGATGGCGGCGGCGAAGGCCGCCGGCAAGGTCCGGATCGAGGGCAAGGAGTACGTCATGCAGGACGGCGACGTGGTGGAGTTCCGCTTCAACGTCTGATTCCGGTCCACCGTCTGCCGCATCGGATCGGTTCGCCCGGCGGTGGTAACACCGTGGTATGGTCGATCGATGGCGAGGACGAAGAAGGTCACGATCACGCTGCCGGCAGAGCTGCTGGAGAGCATGAAGACGCACACCGACAACGTCTCCGGCTACCTCACCGAGCTGGCCGAGCGGGCCGAGCGGCGCAGACTTCTCCGGGAGGAGTTGGATCGCTACCAAGGCGACCTCGGGGCGTTCACTGACGAGGAGATGGCCGCGGCTCGGGCGCTCCTGCACGGGACCGAGGAGACCGGGCGTGCGGCGTGAGCCTTGAGTCGCTGGTGCTCGACTCGCAGGGCTTCTCAGGGTGGATCGACCAGGATCGAAAGGTGATGCGCCTACTGGAGCAGGCGGAGCGGGACGGGGTCGATCTCGCCATGTCGGCGGCCACGATCATCGAGGTCTCCCACTCCGGTGTGGACATCGCGCGGCTGAACTGGCTGCTGTCCCGGATCCGGGTGGAGGCGGTGACGAAGGAGAGTGCCCGTCGCAGTGCTGCGCTGCTGAAGGCGGCAGGGCTGCACGGGCACAGGTACGCCATCGACGCCATGGTCGCCGAGGTGGCGCTACGGCTACCCGCACCGGTGGCGCTCCTGACATCCGATGTCGACGACATGGTCAAGCTGTGCGGGCGGCAGGTTCGGACCATAGCGCTGTAGGTGGGTCACGAAGGTCGCGACGGTGCGTCAAGTCGTTGACCGGCGACGCCGACCGGGGTGAGCCGCGCGTCACCCCGTTGCGGGCAGCGGGCCCGGGCGGTGCGGGCCTACCGTGACGGCGTGGCGTTGCGACTGGAACCGATGACCGACGAGCAGTACCTCCGCTACCGGGAACACGCCGAGGAGGACTACGCGCGCAACATCGCCGCCTCCGGGGCGATGCCGTTGCCGGAGGCGCGGGAGAAGGCCCGGCAGGACTTCCAGGGCCTGCTGCCCGACGGCCTGGCCACCGAGGGGCACCGGCTCTGGACGGCGTACGACGACGACGTCGAGGTCGGTCGGCTCTGGCTGCACCTGGAGCAGAGGTCCGACGGCCTGCACGCCTTCGGCTACGACTTCGCGGTGCGCGAGGAGTTGCGCCGCCGGGGCCACGGTCGGGCGATCATCGAGGCCGCCGAGCGGCTCTGCCGGGAGTTGGGGGTGGTCGCCATCGGGCTGAACGTCTTCGGCTTCAACACCGGCGCGCGGGCCCTCTACGAGCAGATGGGCTTCGAGGTCACCGCCATCCGCATGATCAAACGGCTCTGACACCCCGCCCCCGGGTCGCAGCGCCCGGCTGGGCGACACACCCGTCGGGCCGGTGCGCACGACGGGGGCCGGGGATTGGATTCGCCCGCCCCGGGGTCGGGACGGATGCCCCGACCCCGGCCGGTCCACCCCTCAGCGGCGGTAGACCGAGACGTGCGATCGGCTGTCGTCGCCGAACGGGTGCCGGTGCCAGTCGGCGTACCGGGCGACGAGCCGCAGTCCGGCCTGTTCGGCCAGCTCGTCGATCTGTTCCGGCCAGCGGTAGTGCATCGCGAACGGTTCCAGGTGCACCCCGTCGCGGTCGAAGGTGATCGTCTGCCGGATGAAGGTCTGTGCGGCCCGGTCGTACTGGTGCAGCCGGATGGTGGCGGAGTCCTCGGTCACCGCCCGCATCTGTACCTGCTCGTCCCGGTCGAAGTTGGCCGGGTCGGGCACGAACGCCTCGACGACGAACTCGCCACCGGGGGCCAGCACCCGGGCCACGTTGCGGAAGCAGTCCTGCTGCCGCTGCGCGCGCACCAGGTTGAACAGGGTGTTGAACACCAGGTAGACCAGCTGGTACGGACCCGTGACGGGCACGTCGGCCAGGTCGCCGACGGTGACCGGGATGCCGTCTCCGCCGGGCTTGGCACGCAGCTTCGCCACCATCTCCGGTGACGCCTCGACCCCGTCGACGGGTACGCCCCGGGCGGCGAGCGGCAACGCCACCCGGCCCGTCCCGATGGCGAGTTCCAGCACCCGTCCGCCGTCGGCCCGACCGGCGAGGAAGTCCACCGCCGGTGCCGGGTCGGGGTTGCCGGGGCTGTCGTACCTGTCGGCCCACATCCTGCCGAAGTGGCCCGGGTCGTCGAACACCGACATCAGCGGCCCCCTTCCCCGGGCCGGACCGCTCTGTCGTTACCGGCGCTGAGCCGTGCCGGCACTGCCGTGTCGCTGGTGGTCATGAAGCCTCGATTTCCGCTGTCGGAGGATGGTCGGCGCCTGGGTGGACCCCGTCACGTACGACATGTCGTCAGCTCCTTCCGGTCGGCTTCACGGCCAGCCAAGCAGCGGCCCGTCAGTGGGGCAACCCGGTTTCCGGCGGGCGGGCCAGGTCCAGCGTCCAGTGCCGGGTACGGATCACCTGCTCGTTGAACTCGACGTCCTCCTCGCCGCGCGGGGTGAATCCGAGTGCCCGGCAGATCCCGTTGGACGGGCCGTTGGTGACGGCCGGGAAGGCGTGCACGGTGTCCCACCGTCGCTCGGCCCGGGCCTGGTCGAGCAGCGCGCGGACGCCCCGCTTGGCCAGGCCCCGGCCCTGGAACTCGGGCAGCACCATCCAGCCGATCTCGGCGGCCGTCCCGTCGTCCGGCGCGGGCCGCCAGAGGGTGACGGTCCCGGCGACGGCGTCGTCCACCACGATCATCTTGATCAGGGCGGTGCCGTCGGCGGCCAACCGGGCGTCCCGGCGGACCTGCCGGGTCACGTGGGCCGGCGGCAGCGGCCCGCCGAGTTCGGCCATCATCACCGGGTCGCAGCGCATCCGCAGGTACGCCTCGACGTCGGTGGCCAGCACGTCACGCAGGAACACGCCGCACCTGCCCCCGCCGGCCACAGTGGAGAGTCGTCCGCATGGGCCGAGTATTCCAGGGACCGCCCGGTCCGGGGGTCGGGCGGAGCGGGGTGGGCACCCGTCGGCGGCGCGGCGGGCGGGGCGGGCCGGCGGGCGGGTCGGTGGCCGGCAGGGCGGGGGCGGTCAGGAGATGTAGTGCAGGATCACGTTGTGCACGTGGTGGCTCTTCTGCGCCCCCCGGAACTCCACCTCGTAGGTGTGGGTGCCGACGTGCACCGCGATCGAGCCGGTGGAGAAGAACTCCCCGCCCCACGACTTGTTGCTCACCACGCTCACGCTGGTGATCTTGGAGTACGGGATGCTGGTGATCGCGAACTTCTTCCCCACGAATGACCGGTCCTGGATGATCACCCGCCGGTCGGTCAGGCCGATGAACCCGGTGCCGGTGCCGACGGCGTCGTAGACGGCGATGATCTGTTCCCCGTCGAGCAGTCCACTGCGGATCTGGTTGAACTGCTCCTTGCGGTCGTACGTCGCATTTGCCATGGAATCCACGGTAGGAGGTGCCCGCCAGCGTCGGCGGTTGCCCGCCGGTTGGCCCCGTCGACTAGTCTCCCCATGCCTGGCCAGACGCGGGCGACGGGGGAGGGAAGCGGCGTGACCAGCGAGCATTCCGAGGCGCAACCCACCGACGAGGCCCGGCCGGAGCCCTCGGCGGCACCGACCGGTGGCGCGGACGCGGCTGCGCCCCGCCGGGCGGGCACCACCGACGTGCCCGACTGGGAGCCGTGGCCGCAGCGGCCGCCCACCCGGGGCCGGCTGAACCGGATGGCCGTCGTCACCCTCGTGTTCGGCCTGCTCGGCGGGGTGCTCGCGCCGGTCACCGCCGTGTTCGCGCTGCGACGGATCAGGCGCGAGGGCGAGCGGGGGAAGGCTCTGGTGACCGCCGGGCTGGTGCTTCTCGGCGGCTGGGTGCTGGCCGGCCTGGTGGCGTGGGGCGTCACGGCGACCGGCACCGACCCGGACACCGGGCTGCGGGGGCTGCGGGTGGGGGACTGCTTCCGGGTGCCCACCGGGGCCACCGCCAGCCGTACCGCACCCGAGCAGGTCACCCGGGTCGGCTGTGACGCGCCCCACAACGCCGAGTACGTCGACGACTTCCCGGCGTACGAACGCTCCGCCGACGAGCGTTACCCCGGCGCGGCGGTGCTCTCCCAGCGGGCGGAGACGCTCTGCCGGCAGCGCCAGCGCAGCTACGTGGTGGACCCGCTGGGGTTGCCCGCCGAGGTGCGGTTGAGCTGGTACCTGCCGACCCGGGTCGACTGGTCCACCGATCCCACCATCACCTGCTATCTGACCTCACCGACCCAGCTGTCCCGCCCGCTGCGGATGGACGGTACGGTGCTCGACCCGGCGCAGCTCGGCTACCTGCTGGCCAGCCGGGACTGGACCGAGGCGCGGGCCGCCCTGGTGGCCGGCGGGTCGACCAGCACCCCGGCGACGTTGCGTGACGCGGTCCGCCGGGCCGAGGCCACCCACACCGACATGTGGTTCCGGTTGCGCCGGGAACCCTGGCCGGAGGCGGTCCGACCGGCGATGGAGCGGCTGCTCACCGAGATGGAGCAGGACGAGCCGGCCTGGCGGGACGCCGACGGCGAGCCCGACCGGGGCAGGCTGCTCCAGATCGTGGCGCAGGCGGGGCAGCACCCGGACCCGGCCACCGAGCTCGCCGTACGCCAGGCCCTCCGGTTGCCCACCGCGCAGGGTGAACCGATGCGGTGACCGTCACCGAAGGTGTCGAGTTGACCACTCGGTGGGGGTGGGTCGGACGTTCCGGGGAGCTGGCCGGCCGCTGATCGGCCCTAGGCTGAGGCGGGTGGCGACGGTGCGGTGACGGACGGGGGCCGACGATGACGGGGGTGACCGGGGGCGTGCTGCCGTCGGACGGGTGCCCGCCGTCGCGGGGCGCTCAGTCCGCCGTCACCGCACGGTACGCGTCCTCGATGCGGGCGGCGAGCAGCACCTCACCGTCGGTGAGTGGCTCGCCGTCGCCGTGGCCGACCCGGATGCGCGTCTCGGTGTCCTGCCGGCTGATGTCCGGTCGCAACCGCAACGCGTCCGCGACGACCTTGACCCGCTCGGTCAGCTCCGCGTGCTGGGAGTCGTCTATCACCAGAGTGCGGCGGATCTGCTCACCGTCACGGGTCCACCCGTGCAGGAGCGTGAGGGCGTCACTGAGATAGTCGTGCTTGGTTCGGCTGGTGAACAGCGCGCGCATCACCGCACCTCCCAGGCGCCGTTGCCGGCTTGTGGCCAAATCGTCGCCGTCCCGTGTCCTCGTGGTGTTAACAGTCTGTCGACCTGACGGCGGTGTGTCCACGCCCACACTTCCGTCTCTTATTGGCCTACCGGTCGAGGACGGTACCCAAACCGACGATTGATCTGGCACGCTGGACGCCCGTGCAGACCGAACGGTGTAGCGGTGACGGGCAGACCGACCGGCGTGAGCCGCGGGTGGTCGTGGGTGCGGCGATCATCTCCGCGGGGCGGGTGCTCGCCTGTGCGCGCACCGCGCCCCCCGAGGTCGCCGGGCTGTTCGAGTTTCCCGGCGGCAAGGTCGAGCCGGGCGAGAGCGAGACGGCCGCGCTGATCCGCGAGTGCGCCGAGGAGTTGGCCGTCCGGGTGGCGATCGGCGACCGGATCGGCCGGGACGTCCGGATGGCCCACGGCCGGTCGGTTTTGAAGGTGTACGCGGCCCGCCTGTTGCACGGCGACCAGCCGCGCGCGCTGGAACACTCCGCGCTGCGCTGGCTCGCCGCCGGTGAGCTGGACAGCGTCACCTGGCTTCCCGCCGACGCGCCGATCGTCGCCGCCCTCCGCCCGCTGCTGGCCGCCGACTGACGGGTCGGCCACCCGGGTGCGGACGGCGACGGGGGCCGCGGCTTGCGCCGCGACCCCCGTCGTCTGTCGTGCCCGTTGCGGGCCCACCGGGTGGCGTCAGTGCCGGTCGCCCTCGCCTGCCGGCTTGTCGTCCTGGCTCGGGTGGGCGAAGTTGAGGTGCTCCGGCGGCAGCGGGAAGGTGACGTCGTCACCGAACGGCGACGGGGCCGCCGCCCGGTCGAAGGTCAGCTCCGTCAGCGGGAGCCTGCCCCGGTCGTCGACCGCCGGCATCGTCGGATGTGGGACCTCACGGTGCCAGTTCACACCCTGCTGCGCCTGGGCCTCCGCGGCCGGGTCGCCGGAACCGCCGGCGTGCGAGTGGACCCCGGTCTGACGAGCGCCGCTGTGCACCACGGACCCCTTTCCCGCGCTGTTCGCGGTGCTCTGGGGCGTCTCGCCCCGACGGAAGATCTTGCTACCGAGCCATACCAGGGGATCGTACCTGCGGTCGACGACCCGTTCCTTCATGGGGATGATCCCGTTATCGGTGATCTTGATGTGCTCGGGGCAGACCTCCGTGCAGCACTTGGTGATGTTGCAGAAGCCGAGCCCCTGCTCCTGCTGCGCGTACTGCTTGCGGTCGGTCTTCGCGTCCAACGGGTGCATGTCCAGCTCGGCGGCCCGGATGAAGAACCGGGGGCCGGAGAAGGCCGGCTTGTTCTCCTCGTGGTCGCGGATCACGTGGCACACGTTCTGGCACAGGAAGCACTCGATGCACTTGCGGAACTCCTGCGAGCGCTCCACGTCGACCTGCTGCATCCGGTACTCGCCCGGGGCCAGGTCGGCCGGCGGGGCGAAGGCCGGCGTCTCCCGCGCCTTTTCGTAGTTGAACGAGACGTCCGTGACCAGGTCCCGGATCACCGGGAAGGTCCGCAGCGGGGTGACCGTGACGGTCTCCGACTCCTCGAACGTCGACATCCGGGTCATGCAGCTCAGCCGGGGCTTGCCGTTGATCTCCATCGAGCAGGAGCCGCACTTGCCCGCCTTGCAGTTCCACCGGCAGGCCAGGTCCGGCGCCTCGGTGGCCTGGAGCCGGTGGATGACGTCGAGGACGACCTCGCCCTCGTTCACCTCGACCGAGTAGTCCTGGAGGTCACCGCCGGTCTCGTCGCCCCGCCAGATGCGGAACTCCCTCTTGCTTCCCATCAGTTCGCCTCCTCGGTGAGGGCGTCGAAGTCGGCCAGCTCCTCGTCGGTCAGATACTTGGCCAGCTCGGTCCGGTCGAAGAGACCGATCAACTCGGCCCGCATCTTCGGCAGCGGCTTGTGCTCCAGCCGGACCGTGTCGCCGTCCAGGGCGCAGACCAGGTTGACCCGACGCCAGCTCGGATCCATAGTCGGGAAGTCCTCGCGGGTGTGCCCGCCACGCGACTCCTGCCGCTCCAGCGCCGCCTTCGCGGTGCACTCCGAGACGACCAGCATGTTGCGCAGGTCCAACGCCAGGTGCCAGCCCGGGTTGTAGCGCCGGCCGCCGGCCGCGCTCACCTTCGCCACCCGCTCGCGCAGCTCGGTCAGCCTGTGCAGCGCGTCGACCAGCTCGCCCTCCCGGCGGATGATCCCGACCAGATCCCCCATCACCGCCTGGAGGTCCTGCTGCAGGGTGTACGGGTTCTCCCCGGTGTCCCGCTGCAACGGCGCCAGCGCCGCCTCCACGGCGGTCTCCACCGCACCCACCGGCACCTTCGGCCGCGAGGTCAGCTGATCGGTGTACGACGCCGCGTGCCCGCCCGCCCGCTTGCCGAAGACCAGCAGGTCGGACAGGGAGTTGCCACCCAACCGGTTGGAGCCGTGCATGCCACCGGACACCTCACCGGCGGCGAACAGCCCCTGCACGGTGCCGTACGCGGCCCCCGAGTCCGGGTCCACCTCGACGCCGCCCATCACGTAGTGGCAGGTCGGCCCGACCTCCATCGGCTCGGCCGTGATGTCGACGTCGGCCAGCTCCTTGAACTGGTGGTACATCGACGGCAGCCGGCGACGGATCTCGTCGGCCGAACGCCGGGAGGCGATGTCCAGGTAGACACCGCCGGCCGGCGTACCCCGACCGGCCTTGACCTCGCTGTTGATCGCGCGGGCGACCTCGTCGCGGGGGAGCAGCTCCGGCGGGCGTCGGTTGTTGTCCGGGTCGGTGTACCAGCGGTCCGCCTCCTCCTCGGTCTCCGCGTACTGCTTGCGGAAGACGTCGGGGACGTAGTCGAACATGAACCGCTTGCCGTCGGAGTTCTTCAGCACCCCGCCGTCACCACGCACCGACTCGGTGACCAGGATGCCCTTCACCGAGGGCGGCCAGACCATGCCGGTCGGGTGGAACTGGAGGAACTCCATGTTGATCAGCGTGGCCCCGGCGCGCAGGGCCAACGCGTGCCCGTCCCCGGTGTACTCCCAGGAGTTCGAGGTGACCTTGTAGGACCGGCCGACGCCACCGGTTGCCAGCACCACCGCCGGGGCCTCGAACAGGATGAACTCCCCGGACTCCCGGTAGTAGCCGAACGCCCCGGCCACCCGGTCCCCGTCGAGCAGCAGCTCGGTGATCGTGGTCTCGGAGAAGACCTTGATCCGGGCCTCGTAGTCGCCGAGGTCGCGCTTGTCCTCCTGCTGGAGGGAGACGATCTTCTGCTGGAGGGTACGGATCAGCTCCAGGCCGGTCCGGTCACCGACGTGCGCCAGCCGGGGGTACTCGTGCCCACCGAAGTTGCGCTGGGAGATCTTGCCGTCCTTGGTCCGGTCGAAGAGCGCCCCGTACGTCTCCAGCTCCCAGATCCGCTGCGGCGACTCCTTCGCGTGCAGCTCGGCCATCCGGAAGTTGTTGAGGAACTTGCCGCCGCGCATGGTGTCGCGGAAGTGCACCTGCCAGTTGTCCCGGCTGTTCACGTTCCCCATCGCTGCCGCCGCGCCGCCCTCGGCCATCACGGTGTGCGCCTTGCCGAAGAGCGACTTGGAGATGATCGCGGTCTTCTTGCCGGCGAGCCGGGCCTCGATCGCCGCGCGCAGGCCGGCGCCGCCGGCCCCGATCACGACGACGTCGTAGTGGTGTCGTTCGATGCGAGTGGTAGTGGTCATGTCGCCGCGCCCTCTAGTTGATGAACCGCAGGTCGGTGAACCAGCCGGCGGCGATGGCCATCACGTAGAAGTCGGTGAAGGCCAGCGTGCCGAGGGTGATCCAGGCGAGCTGCATGTGCCGGGTGTTCAGCTTGGACACGAACGTCCAGGCCCGGTACCGCACCGGGTGCGCGGAGAAGTGCTTCAACCGGCCGCCGATGATGTGCCGGCAGGAGTGGCAGGAGATCGTGTACGCCCACAGCATCACCACGTTGACCAGCAGGACGATATTGCCCAGCCCGAAGCCGAAGCCCTCTGGCGAATGGAAGGCCAGGACCGCGTCCCAGGTGTTGATCAGCGAGATGATCGCGGCGGCGTAGAAGAAGTAGCGGTGCAGGTTCTGCCCCAGCAGCGGGAACCGGGTCTCCCCGGAGTAGGACTTGTGCCCGTCCGGCACCGCGCAGGCCGGCGGCGACAACCAGAACGACCGGTAGTACGCCTTGCGGTAGTAGTAGCAGGTCAACCGGAACAGCAGCAGGAACGGCAGGGTCAGCGCCGCGTCCGGGATGATCCACCAGCCGGGCAGGAGAGTGCCGAAGTGCGAGGAACCCTCGACACACCGGTCGGTCACACAGGGGGAGTAGAACGGCGTCAGGTAGTGGTACTGGTCCACCCAGTACCACTTGTGCATGAACACCCGGACGGTCGCGTACGCCACCCAGGCGCTGAGCCCGACGACGGTGATCAGGGGGGCGAACCACCAGCGGTCGGTCCGCAACGTCTTCGCCGCGATGGCGGCGCGCGCCCGCGCACCCCGCGGCTTCGTTGCCGTTGATGTCATTCGAGTCGTCTTCCTGACGGGACGGGCCCTCGCGGGCGGGCGGTTCACGTTCCGTGCCGGTCAGTGGACCGGCCGGACCGTGTCCACTGCCGCGTCGTGCGCAAGCAGGCGACCACGCCGGGACATCGGCGCAGCTAAGTGACACACGTTACGCCGATCATCACGGTCGGGCCGCGCAACGCAGTGTCCCGTGTGTCCCGCACCTTGGAAAGACCCGGACCGTGATCAATCCTGACCGGTTGCGGCCAACCGGCCACACCCCCCGGCGGACCAGCGGGAACCGGTCAGCCCGAGGCGCCACCGGTGAAGTTCCACGAGGCCAGCCGCAGCGGTGGCCCCTCCCACCAGTCGCCGTCGGTGCGGTCCGGTTGGCGGACCGGCCGCCGGCCGAGGCCGAGCACCGTGCCCGGCCCCAACGCCCGGGGGTACGACTCGGTGAAGCGGAAGTTCCGCACCGCCCGCACCGGCACGCCGTCCTCCACCAGCCACACCCCGTTGCGGGTCAACCCGGTGATCACCAGGCTCAACGGGTCGAGCACCCGGGTGTACCAGAAGTCGCTGACCAGCAGCCCCCGGGTCATGGGGGCGACCAGCGCGGCGGTGTCCGCATCCACCACCGCCCCCGGCACCGGGCCGCCGGTCGGGTCGCCGTCTGTCGCCGGGTCCACCGCCCCGCCGGTCGGGCCGCCCTCGGGTGCCCCGAGTAACCGCAGGTTGCTGGGGACCGGGCCGAAGGTGGACCCGTCGGGCGTCCCGTGCCCGGTCGACGTCGTGCCCGCCGCGGCGGCGCTGCGCCGGTCGTGGGCAACCGCACGGGTGGTGCCCGCCTCGACCAGGGTGAGCGCCCGACGCGGGGTGCCCTCCAGGTCGAACGGCAGCGTGCCGGTCGGGTCGTCGACCAGGGTCACCGCCGGATCGAACTGGGCGGTGCCGGGGCGGGCGAACGACTGACGTTCGAGGTACCGCTTGCCGTTGAAACCGGACCAGGCGAGATTCTGCAACAGGTCGGCCACGGCGGCCGGTTCGAGGACCACCTCGTACCGGCCCGGGGGCAGCTCGACCGGGTCGGCGGCGGCCCGTGCCTTCGCCGCCGCCCGGACCCCCAGGAGCGTGCCGTCCACCTCGTCGAGGCGACCGGCGCAGAGCCGGGCCACCCCGTCCGCGCCGCCCGTGCGGGCGATGCCGTCCATCGCCGCCTCGGTGGTGCGCCCCTGCGCCGACTGGCCGGCCGAGTTGGCGAACGCCCCCGACCGGTAGGAGGTGCGGCAGTAGCCGGCCGCCTCCAGCCCGCCCACCGCGTCGACGAAGGCCCGGACCCGGTCGGCGCGGTCCGCCGGCTCGGCGTAGGCGGTCGCCTCGTCGAGCAGGCCGTTGGAGTGCACCGCCGACGGTGGGGTCAGCCCCGGCCAGGCCGGGTCGGGCGGGCAGAGCCGGGCCGCGGCGAGGGTCCGCCCGACCAGGGCGCGCAGCCCGTCCGGGTCGACCAGGCTGCCGCCACCGGTGGCCGTGCGGCCGTCGACGTGCACCCGCAGCCGCACCGTCACCTGAGACTCGGCGACGTTCTGGTGGATGAACGAGTTGGCGAACCGGGTCAGCGCCAGGTCGTGCCGGACGACGATGGCCTCGGCCTCGGCGGCCGGCCCGGCGAGCTGGTGGACCAGCTCCACCACCCGGGCGGCGACGTCCAGCTCGGTCGCCCCGGCGTCCCGCAGGCCGGTCATGCCCGCACCCCCACCCGGACGCCCCGGAACCGGGCCGGCGCGGCCGGATGGCCGGTGTGCCCGATCTGGCCGGGCTGGCCCTTGCCGCAGTTCGGGGTGCCCCACGGGACGATCTCGGAGGAGAGCATGTCCATCGACCGCCAGAACAGCGGCCCGATGCCGGTGTAGGTGGGGTTGCGCAGCATCCGGCCGCGCCGGCCGTTGCGCACCTCCCAGGCGATCTCGCAGCCGAACTGGAAGTTGAGCCGCCGGTCGTCGATCGACCAGGACCGGTTGACGTCCATCAGCACCCCGTCGTCGGTCGCCGCGATGATCTCGTCGAGGGTGTGCGGGCCGGGTTCCAGGCCCACGTTGGTCATCCGCACCATCGGCAGCCGGGCCCAGCCGTCGGCGCGTACGCTGCCGCCGTGGTCCAGGCCGGCGACGGCGGCCGAGTCCCGGCCGGCGAGCACCCCGACCCAGCGGCCCTCGCGTACCGCGTCGCGTTTGACCGCCGGGGAGCCCTCGTCGTCGAAGCCGAAGCTGCCCAGCGCGCCGGGGATCGTCGGGTCGATGGTGATGTTCATCAGCTCGGAGCCGTAGCGCAGCGAGCCGAGCTGGGCCAGGTCGAGCCAGGAGGTGCCGGCGAACGCCGCCTCCCAGCCGAGGATGCGGTCCAGCTCGATGGCGTGCCCGACCGACTCGTGGATCTGCAACGCGAGCTGCTCGTCGCCGAGGATCAGGTCGGTCTCGCCGGCCGGGCACTGCGGGGCGGTGAGCAGCGCCCGGGACTCGTCGGCGATCTGAGCGGCGTGCCCGGTCAGATCCAGTGACTCGACCAGCTCCCAGCCGGTGGTGCCGTACTGGCCCCGGTAGCTCGGCCAGGAGCGGCGCTGGGTCTCGTGCTCGCCGATCGAGGTGGCCGAGATGCCGCCGCCGCACTCGCGGATGTGCTGGTCGATGCGGTGCCCCTCGCTGGAGACGAACCACTTGCGGGTGTCCCAGACCTGGTAGAGCCCCTGGGCCAGGTCGGCACCCTGCCCACGGGCCGCCTCGGTGGCCCGGACCAGCAGGTCACCCTTGTCGGACAGGGCCACCCCGAGCGGGTCGACGGCGCAGTCGGAGGCCCAGCTCGCCACCACCGGCTCGGCCGGGGTCAGCGTGATCGGTGGGCCGGGCACCCGGGCGCTTGCGGCGGCGACCTGCGCGGCCCGCCGGCCGGCTTCGCGCGCCGCCGCGTCGGACAGCTCGGGTACGGCGTGGAAGCCCCACCCCGACCCGACCAGCGCGCGCACCCCCAGGCCGAGGCTCTCGTCCTGGGTCAGCTCCTCGATGTCGCCGTTGCGCGCGGACATCGACTCGTAGCGCAGGTGCATCACCCGGGCGTCGGCATACCGGGCACCCGCGTCGAGGGCGGCCTGCACGGCGGCGGCTGCGGCATCGAACTCGGTCATGGACCGACCCTAGGCCAGCCCACCGACATCCGTCAGGGCACCAGATGCTCGGGGCGGATCGTGGCCTGCACCGGCTCAAGCAGGCGCAGGGTTTCTCCGCGTTTGGTGGCGGAGTGTTCCGTGTAGTGGCGGCCCCGCCGACGGTAGAGGCGTAGCGCGCCGGTCTTCTGCTCCACCAGCAGGTACCACTCGATGCCGGCTGCCGCGTAGTAGTGCATCTTCAGGACCTTGTCGGTGGACGCGTTGCTCGGCGAGATGATCTCGCAGATGAGGTGCACTTCATCTGCCTCGATCATGAGCACGTCCAGATTCACCGGATCGGTGATGATGAGGTCGGGGATGGGGATGCGGCCGGGCCGGAGTCGAACGTTCACCGCCTCCAGCAGTTCCAGGCCGACCTTCTCGGCCGCCGGTTCGAGTATGTTGCCCAGTTTGCGCGAGATGCGCTGGTGGCGGGGGGTGGGGGCTGGGGTCACGTGGAGGCTCCCGTCGAAGAGTTCGACGCGTTGGGACGTCTCATCGAGGGAGAGGTACTCCTCTTCGGTCCACGGTCCGTCGTGGCCGAACATCGCTGCGGTCATGGTCGGTCACCTCCACCTCGTGTCGCCGGGCATCCTCCATCGGGCACCAGGGCCATGGTCGCACCCCGGGTGCGACCGGCGGGTGACGACACCGCACGGCGACGCGGAGCCGCGACGATGACGGCCGCGCTACTTCGGGCGGGGCGGGGGCGGCCGAGGGTGCGCGGTGGGGTCATCGGGTCGTTACGCTGTGGTCCGCTGTCAGCTCACGGTCCGTAGCTTATTTTCAGCCTTGGCTCTTTGTTGTAGGTTCCCTACAACCCGAGGGAGGCGGTCGTGGACAGTCCGCAAGCAGCGCCGGCCGGCCCGCCGGACGCCGGCCCGGCCGTGCCGGGGCAGCGCGGAGGACGTCGCCCGGTCGAGTCGGGGCAGCGCGTCGACGACGAGCCGTACCTGCGGGTGGACGACCTACGGGTGCGGTTCGACACCGCCGACGGTGTGGTGCGCGCGGTCGACGGGGTGTCCTTCACCGTCCGGCGCGGCCGGACGCTCGGCATCGTCGGCGAGTCGGGCTCCGGCAAGAGCGTCACCTCGCTGGCCGTCCTCGGCCTGCACGACCCCCGGCGCAGCACCGTCACCGGCAGGATCACCGTCGGCGGCCGGCAGCTCGTCGGCCTCCCCGAGGACCGGATACGCCGGCTGCGCGGCCGGGACGTGGCGATGATCTTCCAGGACCCGCTCTCCGCGCTGCACCCCTACTACACCGTGGGGCGGCAGATCGCCGAGGCGTACCGGGTGCACCACCCCCGGGCGGGGCGGCGGGCGGCACGGACCCGTGCCGTGGACATGCTCGACCGGGTGGGCATCCCTCAGCCGGCCCGCCGCTACGACCAGTACCCGCACGAGTTCTCCGGCGGCATGCGGCAGCGGGCGATGATCGCGATGGCGCTGGTCAACGACCCGGCGCTGATCATCGCCGACGAGCCGACCACCGCCCTGGACGTGACGGTGCAGGCGCAGATCCTCGACCTGCTCGCCGACCTCCAGGCCGAGTTCCACACCGCGATCGTCCTGATCACCCACGACCTGGGAGTGGTCGCCCAGGTCACCGACGACGTGCTGGTCATGTACGCCGGTCGGGTGGTCGAGCAGGGCAGCGCGACACAGGTGCTCCGCCGGGCGCAGCACCCGTACACCTGGGGATTGCTCTCCAGCGTGCCGTCGCTGCACGGCGACCCGGACGCGGACCTGGTGCCCATCCCCGGCAACCCGCCCTCCCTGATCCACCTGCCCCCCGGCTGCGCGTTCCACCCGCGCTGCCGGTACGCCGGCGACCGCTCCCGCGCCGAGGTGCCGCGCCTCGTCCCGACCGGCGCGGACGGCCATCTGGTCGCCTGCCACCTGCCCCCCGACGAGCGCACCCGCCTGGCGGCCGGGGCGTTGAGCGAGAGGCGGCTGCCATGAGCGCGAGGAACGTAGCGCAGCGGAGTCCCGCAGTCGCGGGCGAGAGGTGGCTGCCATGAGCGCGAGGAACGTAGCGCAGCGGAGTCCCGCAGTCGCGGGCGAGAGGTGGCTGCCATGAACGCGGCCGAGCCGTTGTTGCGGGTGCGGGGGTTGACCAAGCACTTCCCGGTACGCAGCGGCCTGCGGTCCCGGGGGCTGGTGCGGGCCGTCGACGGGCTCGACTTCGACGTGCGACCCGGCGAGACGTTGGGCCTGGTGGGGGAGTCCGGCTGCGGCAAGAGCACCACCGGCCGGCTGCTGGTCCGGCTGCTGGAGCCGACCGCCGGGACGATCGAGTTCGCCGGCCGGGACATCACCCACGCCCGTCGGCGTGAGCTGCGCCCGCTGCGGCAGGACCTCCAGATCATCTTCCAGGACCCGTACGCCTCGCTGAACCCCCGGCACACCGTCGGGCGGATCGTGGCGATGCCGTTGCAGGTTAACGGGATCGACCCACCCGGCGGGGTGAAGGCGCGGGTCCGGGAACTGCTGGAACTGGTCGGGCTCAATCCGGAGCACTACAACCGGTACCCGCACGAGTTCTCCGGTGGGCAGCGGCAACGGATCGGGATCGCCCGCGCGCTGGCCCTGCGACCCAGGCTGATCGTCGCCGACGAGCCGGTCTCCGCCCTCGACGTCTCGATCCAGGCACAGGTGGTGAACCTGCTGCGGGACCTGCAACGCGACCTCGGCCTGGCGTTCGTGTTCATCGCGCACGACCTGGCCGTGGTGCGGCACTTCTGCCAGCGGGTCGCGGTGATGTACCTGGGCCGGATCGTGGAGATCGGCGACCGGGACGACATCTACCAGCGACCCCGGCACCCGTACACCCGGGCGTTGCTGTCGGCGATCCCGGACGTGGGCGCGCTCGGGCCGGCCGGGCGGATCAGGTTGACCGGGGAGGTGCCGACGCCGCTGGACCCGCCGTCGGGGTGCCGGTTCCGTACCCGGTGCCCCCGGGCGCAGGAGGTGTGCGCCCGTGAGGAGCCGACGCTGGTGACCCGCGACGACGCCCGGCAGGCGGCCGCCTGCCACTTCCCGGAGGCCGGACCGCCGACCCCGCCCCACCCGGACGCGGCCGGGCCGGGCGGTGCCGTCGTGGACGCGACGCCTGCGGGCGGCGGTGCGGGCCGGCTGGACGGGAACGCCGGGGAGGTGGCGCGATGAGTGTGTCCCCGGTCGATCCGGCGGCGCTGGCCGAAGCCGAGACCGGGACGGGGCCGGGTGGCGACCGGTCCGGGTCCGGGTTCGTCGGACGCTCGCCCGGCCAGCTCGCCTGGGCCCGGCTGCGGCGCGACCGGACCGGGCTGGTCAGCGGTGCGATGCTGGTCTTCTTCGTGCTGGTGGCGCTCGCCGTCCCGCTGATCGAGTGGGCGTACGGGGTCGGCCCCCGGGAGCAGTTCCAGTCCCGGTTGGACGGGTTCGGGATGCCGCTCGGTTATGCCGGCGGGGTGACCGGGGAGCACTGGTTCGGGCTGGAGCCGGGGCTGGGCCGGGACATCTTCATCCGGCTGGTGCACGGGCTGCGTACCTCACTGTTCATCGCCGTGGCGGCGGCGGTGACCACGGCGGTGATCGGTGTCGTGCTGGGCACCGTCGCCGGCTACCTGGGCGGCTGGGTGGACGCGGTGGTCAACTGGGTCACCGACCTGACCCTGGCGATGCCGTTCCTGATCATCGCGTTGGCGTTGACGCCGACCCTCGCGCTGCGCTTCTACGGCCAGCGGGACGAGGTGCCGGCCGCGTTCCAGATCGGGGTGCTGATCGCCGTCTTCGCGTTGTTCGGCTGGACGAGCACCGCCCGGCTGGTGCGCGGGCAGGTGATCGCGCTGCGCGAGCGGGAGTTCGTGGAGGCGGCGCGGGCCAGCGGCGCGGGGCTGGGACACATGCTGTTCCGGCAACTGCTGCCCAACCTCTGGGCGCCGATCCTGGTGTCCTTCTCGCTGGCGGTGCCGGCGTACGTCACCGGCGAGGCGGCGTTGTCGTTCATCGGGGTCGGGCTGACCGACGCGACCCCGAGCTTCGGCCGGATGATCTACCGCAGCCTGGACTACCTCCAGACCGACCCGGCGTACGTCTTCTTCCCCGGCGTCACGATCTTCGCGCTCGTGTTCGCCTTCAACCTCTTCGGTGACGCGTTGCGCGACGCACTCGACCCGAAGTCGTCCCGGTAGGAGGGTGCGGCGGTGGCGCGGTTCCTGGTCAAGCGGCTCTTCTCGGCGACGTTGACGCTCTTCGCGGTCAGCGTGCTCAGCTTCCTGATGTTCTTCGCCCTGCCCCGGGACCCGGTCACCGGCATGTGCCCGAAGAACTGCAACCCGGAACGGTTGGAACGGGTCCGTCAGGAGTTGGGCCTGCGCGACCCGCTGATCAGCCAGTACGCCGGCTACATGAAGGGCATCGTCGCCGGCCGGGACCTCGGCAGCGCGCAGGGCGGCCGGTGCGACGCCCCCTGCCTGGGCTGGTCGTACGTGTCCAACGAGGCCGTCACCGACACCATCGCCCGGGTGCTGCCGGTGACGTTGAGCATCGTCGTCCCGGCGGCGGTCCTGTGGCTGCTGCTCGGGGTAGGCCTGGGTGTGGTGTCGGCGCTACGCCGAGGCACCTGGCTGGACCGGGCGGCGATCGGCTTCTCACTGGCCGGGGCGTCGTTGCAGCTGTACTTCGTGGGGGCGGTGCTGCTGCTGGTGTTCGTCTACACGCTGCGGTGGCTGCCGGTGCCCAGCTACACGCCGCTGCTGGACGACCCGGTCAGGTGGGCCAGTGGCCTGGTGCTGGCCTGGCTGGCGCTGGCGTTCCTCTTCTCCGCCATCTACGCCCGGCTGTCCCGGGCGCAGATGCTGGAGACGCTGTCCGAGGACTTCGTCCGCACCGCGCGGGCCAAGGGCCTGTCCCAACCCACGGTGTACGGCCGGCACGCGCTGCGCGCGGCGATCACCCCGGTGGTGACCATCGCCGGCCTGGACGTCGGCGGCGCGCTCGGCGGCACGGTGATCACCGAGACCACCTTCGGCCTCAACGGCATGGGGCGCACGGCGGTCGACGCGGTGCGCGCCGGTGACCTGCCCACCATCATGGCGACCGTGCTGATCGCGGCGGTCTTCGTGGTGCTGGCGAACGTGCTGGTGGACCTGCTGTACGCGGCGATCGACCCCCGGGTACGGCTGCGCTGAGCCGGCGGGCGGCCTGTCGGGTGCAGCGCACCCGGCCCGCCGGGCGACAAGAGTTGTCGACATCTGTTAGACAGTCCGAAGTTTTTCTTCTTGACGATCCTCGGGACGTCGGCGTTCACGCCCGACGGTGACGGGGTGGAGGAGGTAGGAATGCGACCACGCGCAGCAGCCGCCGCAGGCGGCGCGATCGCCCTGGTGGTGGCGTTGGGGGCCTGCTCGGAGAACACGGGCGAAGGCACCACCGTGGACACCGACCGGCAGCAGACCGGGGTTATCGCCACCGACCCGAAGGACTCGCAGGGCCCCGCCGCCGAGGTGGCCGGCGCGGCGAAGGGCGGCACCTTCACCGTCATCCGGGAGACGCCCATCTCCCACCTGGACCCGCAGCGGACGTACTCCTTCGCCGGGCTGATGGCCAACCCGCTCTTCGCCCGCTACCTGACCACCTGGAAGGACGACGGCAAGGGTGGCCTGGTCCTGGTCGGTGACCTGGCGCAGACCCCCGGCAACAACGTCAACAGCGACTGCCGGGTCTGGGAGTTCACCGTCAAGGACGGGGTCAAGTTCGAGGACGGCAGCCCGATCACGTCCAAGGAGATCGCGTACGGCATCGCCCGCTCCTTCGACCCCGACCTGACGGGCGGCCCCACCTACCTGCAGGAGTGGCTGGCCGACAGCCCGCAGTACGACACGAAGTGGGACTTCGCGAAGAACAAGACGTCGCTGCCGCCGGGCCTGACCACCCCGGACGCCAAGACGGTGCGGTTCGAGTTCGCCAAGCCCCGCTGCGACCTGCCGTTCGCGGTCTCGCTGCCAACGACCGCGCCACTGCGGCCGGACCGGGACACCGGGGTCAACCTGGACCAGAAGCCGTTCTCCTCCGGACCGTACAAGATCGCTAAGAACCAAGCCGGGGTGCAACTCACCCTGGACCGCAACCCGCACTGGGACGCCGCCACCGACCCGGTCCGCCACCAGTACCCGGACCAGTTCGTCTGGACCTTCGGGCCGACCCCCGACGCGGCCGTCAACCGGGTGATCGCCGACAACGGCACCGACCAGAGCGCGCTGGCCTGGAACTACGTGCCCGCCTCGCTGGTCGCCCGGGTCGCCCAGGACCAGGCCCTCAAGGCGCGGAGCATCCTGTCCCCGACGCCGAGCGCCAACCAGTTGGTGATCAACAACCAGCGGGTGACCGACCTCGCGGTCCGGCGGGCGCTCAACTACGCCATCGACCGGGACGGCCTGGTCAAGGCCCTCGGTGGGCAGACCGTCGCCCAGCCGATGACCACCCTGATGCCGCCGTCCACCATCGGCTACCAGGCGTACGACGCCTACCCGGCCGGCGCCAACGGCGACGTCGACAAGGCCAAGGAGTTGCTCGGCGGGAAAACCCCGGAGCTGGTCCTCGGTGTCGCCGACAGCGCCACCGAACAGCAGATCGGCACCCAGCTCAAGGGCAACCTGGAACGCGCCGGCTTCAAGATCACTGTGCGGAACATCCCGGACGACGCGAAGCTCGACGAGATCAAGAAGAAGAACAACCCGTGGGACCTCTACATCGGCAACTGGGCCGCCGACTGGCCCAGCGGCGCGTCGATCCTGCCGGTGCTCTACGACGGCCGCACCATCAAGGCCGAGGGCAACAGCAACCAGGCGTACTTCAACGACCCGGCGGTCAACGCCGAGATCGACCGCATCCAGGCGATGCCCCCGGCCGACCAGGGCCCCGAATGGGGCAAGCTCGACCGGCGGATCATGACGGAGTACGCCCCGGTGGTGCCGCTCTTCGTCGACGTGGCCTACACGGTCCACGGGTCCAAGGCGGGCGGGGTCTTCATCTCCAGCGTCTTCGGCTACCCCTCCTTCGTCAACGCCCACGTCAAGCAGTGACGTCACACTGAGCCGGGCGGGCGCCCTCCCGACCCTGGTCGGGGGTCGCCTCGCCCGGCTCAAGATCGTGCTGGAACCAGGATGTAGTGGCCTCGGAATCGCACGATCCCCCTACATCCTGGTTCCAGCACGATCTTGCGGGTTCCCGGGTTCCCGGGTTCCCCGGTTCCGCGGGGCGCCTTCGCTGACGTCGGCATGGTCGCCCGTACCGGCGCATCCACCGTGGCCGTCGGTGACGTAGGACGCCCTGTCGCCGAGCAGCACCGTGCCGGAGGCCACGAACGTCTCCCTCGGTAGTCGGCCCGCGCCGACAGCAGTACGAGCCCTGGTGCTGTTACCCACGATCACCCCCCACACCCCACCCCCACCCCACCCGACCCCGGTGATCAAGAGGTATGCGTCAGATTTCGGCCGTGGGATGACGCAAACCTCTTGATCAACGGGGTCGGGGGCCGCCGACGAGGCGGACAGCACCGCCGCCGGTACGGGGCGCTGATCCGGCAAGCGGTGCGGGGGAATTCGTGTCGGCTTTACCTCTCCGTGTTGAGGCGGTCGCCCTTGATGCGGTCGCCGGCCGGACTGGCCGGGCGATTTCAGGGAGGCTGAGAAGAACGTCGGGAAAGCCCTCACCGTCACCGTCGACCGGGTCGGCTCCGCCACCCGTGCCGACCGTCGGGCAGAGGCGCAAATCGATTGACCGTCGGTTGGTCGGTCGGGAGAGTGCAGGGCATGGACCCGACGTCGCGTGCCAACCGGACCGCCTGGGAACTGGCCCATCAGGAGCGGGTCTGGGCCAACGACCAGATGGCGGCCGAGGCGGCGGCCGGCGTCACGCTCATCGCCAGTGAACGCGCGCTGCTCCGGGACATCCTGGCGACCCGACCGCTGGTGGTCCATCCGCAGAGCGGCAACGGTCAGGACGACATCGCCCTGGTCGACGCCGGTGCCCGGATGGTGATCGGCGTCGACTACAGCGAGCACGCGATCCACGGCGCGCGGGGGCGCGCCGATCACCTCGGTGCCGCCTGTCACTACCTGCTCGGGACGGTCCCCGGCGTGCCGCTGCGTGACGGCAGCGTCGACCTCGTCTACACCGGCAAGGGCGCGCTGATCTGGATGCCCGACATCGACGCCTGGGCCGCGGAGATGGCCCGGCTGCTGCGCCCCGGCGGCCACCTGTTCGTCCACGACGGTCACCCGGCCACCGACCTGTGGACCTGGGACCTGGACGAGCCGCGCATCCGACCCGACCGCAGCTACTTCGGCCGCTCGTTCGTGTGCGCCGACGACAGTTTCCCGGCCCACGGGGCGGTGATGTGGCAGTGGACGCTCGGCCGGACCGTCACCGCCGTGGTCACCGCCGGCCTGGAGATCCGGCAGCTCGACGAGTACGCGGAGCCGTTCTGGCGGATGGGCGACGTCGACGCGGCGGCCTTCCGGGGCCGCCTGCCGAACGCGTTCGCCCTGCTGGCCCGCCGCCCCACCGCCCGCTGACCCGCCCGGCCGGCCGGCGACCCGCACCGCCCTACCGCCCGCTGACTCGCTGTCCGCTGACCCGCCCCGCTGCCCGCTGACCCGCCCTGCCGCCCGCTGACCCGCCCAGCCGGCGGCCCAGGCGACCCCGGCGCGATCCGGCGGGACGGTCCGGCGTCGGCTCAGGTCAGGTGGGTACGGAGGAAGTCGAGTTCCAGGCGGAGCAGGCGTTCGGACAGCCCACCGGCGGCCATGTGGGTGGCCCCGGTCAGCGGCAGCACCGCGTGCGGCCGGCCGGTCGACAGCAGTGCCGCCGACAGCCGCAGGGTGTGCGCGGCGACCACGTTGTCGTCGACCATCCCGTGCACCAGCAGCAGCGGGCGGGCCGGCTCGCCGGGATGCAGCGGCTCCGCCGCCAGCTCCACCAGCGAGTGGTGCCCGTACACGTCGATGCCGTCGTCGGGCAGGCCCAGGTAACGCTCGCTGTACGCGGTGTCGTACAGCGTCCAGTCGGTGACCGGGGCGCCGGCGATGCCGCACCGGAACAGCTCCGGGTGGCGTAGCACGGCCAACCCGGCCAGCCAGCCGCCGAACGACCAGCCCCGGATCGCCACCCGGTCGAGGTCCAGGTCGGGGTGCTTGCCGGCGAGCGCGGTCAACGCGTCCACCTGGTCGGTCAGGATCACGTCGGCCACCCGCCGGTGGATGGCCTTCTCGAACGACGGTGCCACGCCCGGCGTACCCCGGTTGTCGATGGTGACCACGGCGAACCCGCAGTCCGCCCACCACTGCCGTTCCAGCCACGCCGACCGGGCGGCCACCACCTCCTGGTGGCCGGGGCCGCCGTAGATGTCCAGCAGCACCGGCAGCCGGGTGCCCTTGACGTGCTCGGTCGGGTAGAGCACCGCCGACGGTAACCGGCGGTCGGTCACCCGGACCAGCATCGGCCGGGGCGCCGCCGACGGGGTCGCCGCCAGCGACCGTAGCCGGGCCACCTCCCGGTCGCCGCGCCACACCGACCAGCTCGTCCCGGCCTCGTCCAGCGAGGCGGTGCCGACCACCAGGGTGTCCCCGCCGACCGCCGCCGTGTGCCAGCCGGGGGTGCTGCTCATCCGGCGGGCGTCCACCCCACCACCGATCACGGTACGCACCCGGTAGAGGTGCCGTTGGCTCGGTTCGCCCTCGCTCGCCTCCACCAGCAGGTCGGCCGGCCCGGGACCGGTGGGCAGCCGGCCCACCACCCGTCGCACGTACAGCGAGGGCGGGGTGAGCAGGGTGCCGTCGGCGAACAGGCAGCGGGCGTCGTACCCGTCGTGGGCCAGCTCGCCGCCGACCAGCACCCGGCCGTCCGGCAGGTGCGCCGGGGTGCCCGGGATAGGCTCCACCCAGCGCGGGTCGGCCAGCTCCGCGTGCACCTGCGTCTCGCCGGTACGCGGGTCCACCGCCAGCACCAGGCCGTGCTGCTGCGACCGGCGCAGCACCGTGATCAGCGGGTTGCCGTCGGCCCAGTCGACCGACGCCAGGTACGGGTAGGTCTCCCGGTCCCAGTGCACGTCGACCCAGCCGTCGTCCAGGTCGAGCAGGTGCAGGCTGACCTCCGCGTTCGGCCCACCCGCCCGGGGGTACGCGACGGTGGTCGGCGGGGTCGCCGGGTCCGCCGGGTCGTGCAGGTGCCAGCGGGGCAGCCGGGACTCGTCGACCCGGGCGGCGAGCACCATCCGCCCGTCCGGGGCCCACCAGTAACCCCGGAACCGGCCGAACTCCTCCGCCGCCACGTGCTCGGCGAGCCCCCAGCTCACCCCACCGTCCTCGCCGGCCAGCAGGGAGTCGGTGCCGTCCGGGGCGACCACCCGCAGCTCGCCCCGGCGTACCCCGTCGGCGGTGTCGGTCACGTAGGCCACCCGCTGACCGGTCGGGTCGGGACGCGGGTCGATCACCGGGCCGACGGTGCTCACCTCGATCACGTCGCCGTGCACCAGATCGGCCCGGAACAGCCGGCCGGCCAGCGCGAACACCGCCACCCGGCCCGCCCCGTCCAGGGCGTACGAGCCGATGCCGGCGGTGCTGAGTCGGCGTCGTTCGCGCAACGCCCGCTCGCCGGGGGCCAGCGCCACCGGGTCGGCGTCGTCGCCGAGCAGCACGGCCGGGTCGGCGACCAGGCGTTCCTCGGCGGAGGCGGTCTCCAGCGCCCAGAGCGCGTCGGCCGGGTCCTCCGGGCCGCCCGAGCGGAGGAAGACCACCCGGGAACCGTCACCGGTCACGGACACGGCACGCGGCGCCCCGTGGCTGAACCGACGGGTACGGGCGGCCAGCTCGGGAAAGTCCACAACCCGGATCGTAGAGCGGTGCCGGGCGTGATGTGGCCGACCTGGGTGGACGCGTACGCCCCGGCGCGGACGGACCGCCGGTTAGAGTGACCGTCGTGACGACGCTGCCCGACCGACGCCTGCTGCTGGTCCACGCGCATCCCGACGACGAGTCCATCGGCACCGGGTCGACGATGGCGCACTACGCCGCCGACGGCGCCCACGTCACGCTGGTGACCTGCACTCTCGGCGAGGAAGGCGAGATCCACGTGCCGGAGCTGGCGCAGCTCGCCGCCGCCGAGGCCGACCAGCTCGGCGGCTTCCGGATCGGGGAGCTGGCCGCCGCCTGCGCCGCGCTCGGCGTCACCGACCACCGCTTCCTCGGCGGCGCGGGCCGCTACCGGGACTCGGGCATGATGGGGCTGGCCACCAACGAGCACCCCCGGGCGTTCTGGGCGGCCGACCTCGACGTGGCCGCCGGTCAGCTCCTGGACGTCATCCGGGAGATCCGCCCGCAGGTCATGGTCACCTACGACCCGAACGGCTTCTACGGGCACCCGGACCACATCCAGGCGCACCGGGTGACGATGCGGGCACACGAGCTGGCCGCCGCGGAGGGCATCGCCCCGGCCAAGGTCTACTGGACGGCGCTGCCCCGCAGCGTCCTGGAGGCCGGCATGAGCCACTTCACCGAGTCCTCGGACAACCCGTTCGCGGGCATCGACAGCGTCGACGAACTGCCCTTCGGCACCCCGGACGACCAGATCGCCGCCCGGATCGACGCCACCGACCAACACGCCGCCAAAGAGGCGGCGATGCGGGCGCACGGCACCCAGATCCCCGCCAACTCCTGGTTGTACGCGATCGCCGGCAACTTCGGCGCCGAGTTCATGGGCGTGGAGTTCTTCACCCTGGCGGTGGGGGAACCCGGCCCGGCCGGTGGACCGAACGGCTGGGAGAGTGACCTCTTCGCCGGGATCGACACGACCTCGTCGGGCTCGTCCGCCGGCCGGACCGACCCGGCTGCCGGTCAGCCGGTGGCGGCGGCACGTCGGCCGGAACAGGCGTCCCCGGTGGGGGGCGGGCCGGCCTCGGCGATGGCCGGACCCCGGTGACGCTGCCCGCCACGCCGATGCCGGTCGTCGAGGAGGAGACCGCCGCCGTCCCGCCGCCACCCGGCCCGACGGTACGCCTGTTCGACGTCGTGCTGCGGCTGGTCGGCGGGCTGGTCGCCGTGGTCGGCGGGGTGCTCACCGCCCTGATCGGCCTGCTGCTGTCCACCGTCCGGGTCGGCGGGCAGCTGATCGGGGTGTCGGTGGTGGTCACCATCCTGGGGGCGATCGCGGTGAGCTGGTTCGCGTACGCCACGGTCGGCCGCAAGTGGGCGGTGGCGTTGCCGGCCCTGCCGTGGTTCGTGCTGATGGCGGTGGCAGCGGTCCGTACCGCCGAGGGTGACCTGCTGGTCGCCGGGGACAACTGGGTCGGGCTGGCGATGATCACCACCGGGGCGATGACGTTCGCGGTGATGGCGTTCCGGCAGATCCTCAGCCCGCAGCCGCGCCGCCACGACGGGTGATGACGGCACACAGCCGACGGTGGTAGATATTCCTGCCAGGAGCCCCGTCGACGCGGCGGGCGGTGTGGCAGGAGGCGTGTGATGAGAGATCGGTGGCGGGCTGTCGGCGTACTCGCGGCGGCATTGTTCGCGGTCAACGTGGTGGCCCGGGTGATCATCAAGCTCGGCTTCGACGGGAACGACACTGCCGCCGACCGGGTCTCGCTGGGCATGTTCATCGTGGTCGGACTGGTGCTGGCCGGGGTGGTCTTCGTCTGGGGCCGGGTCGTGCCGGCGGCGCGTTGGGGGGCCGACGTGGCCGCCGCGGTGGCGGTGGCGCTGCTGCTGACCGTGCTCGTCGGCCCGCTGCTGGTCGGCAACGATCCGTTCGGTGGGGGAGCGGGGCTCTTCTTCGCCCAGATCTGGCTCTATCTCGCCGCCGCGGCGGCCGGCGTGGCGATCGGCTACCTGGTGCTCATCGCCCTCGGCCGCGACCACCGCTCCCGCCAGCTCCAGCGGTACGCCGAGCGTAACGTGGGCAAGCCCCGCCGGGTGGTCCGCCGCTGACCCACCCGCCCGGGGTGGGTCAGGTGGGAGGGGCGACGCGGGTGAGGTAGGTGTGGTGGGTGGTGAAGCCGAGCTTGCGGTAGAGCGAGACCGCCTCGATGTTGCGCTGTTCCACCTGGAGGAAGGCGTGGGTCGCGCCCTCGGCCGTGCCCCAGTCGGCCAGCGCCCGGATCACCCGGGCGGCCAGCCCCTGCCGGCGTGCCTGCGGGGCCACCTCGATCAGGCTGAGCCCCAGCCAGCGGCCCTGCCCGGTGACCGTGCCCCGGCCCGTCGCCAGCAGCGCGCCGTCGGCGTACACCTGGGCGAAGCGGACCTGGGCCACGGCGGTCAGGATGTGCCGGGCGGAGTCCGGCAGGCCGCCCTTGCGGCCGGCGGCGACCGCGAGCCACTCCTCGGACGGCACGCCGGTGAGGGCGACCGCCGCACCGCCGGCCGGGCCTTGCGGGGTGGGAGCGGGGGGCGGCTCCGCCGGCCGCAGCGTGGCCAGCGGGACGGTCTGCACCAGGGTCAGCGGCCGGGCGGTCCAGCCCCGGGCGTCCAGTTCGGCGCCGACCGGCACGGCCAGTGGCAACGGCGTGTTGACCATGGCGGGTTGGCCGTGTTCGGCGTACCAGCGTTCGATCGCGTCGATCGCCGCCGGCAGCGGGCGGTCCGGGTCGCCGACCGGCAGCGCCGAATTGGCCCGGCCGGTCCAGCCGTCGGCGGAGCGCAGCAGCCAGTCGCCGAGCCGGGCGCGTACCGGTGCCGGCCACGCCTCGTCGGCGGCGAGTTCCAGTTCGACGACGGCCGAGGCGGTGGGCCGGCGGGTGGGGGGCACCCGCTTGGCCCGGTGCACCTCGGCCACCGGCACCCGGAGCCGGCCCTGGGCGGTGGCGATGGTGAGATGAGTCTCGCTCAGCTCGACCAGCTCGCCGAGGGCGTCCGAAAAGAGGGGCCGGCCCTCGCGAATCCCCACAATGCGGCGAACCACGATCCGGTGTCCCACATCCTGCTGTCGGAGCACGATCGACCTCCTCCCCGGCGAGATACTAGGCTCTTAGCGTCGCGGGTGATCGCGACGAGTCTGCGGAGGAGAAGACCGGTGACCTACATCATCGCCGAGCCGTGCGTGGATGTGCTCGACAAGGCATGCATCGAGGAATGCCCGGTCGACTGCATTTACGAGGGCAACCGGATGCTCTACATCCACCCTGACGAATGCGTCGACTGTGGTGCCTGTGAGCCGGTCTGCCCGGTGGAGGCCATCTTCTACGAGGACGACGTCCCGGAGCAGTGGAAGGACTACACCGGGGCCAACTACGAGTTCTTCGAGGACCTGGGCTCGCCGGGCGGTGCGTCGAAGATCGGCAAGGTGGAGAAGGACGCGACGTTCGTCGCCGGCCAGCCGCCGCGCGGCGAGGGCCACTGAACCGGCCGGCAGCCGGGACACCGGGCCCGCCGGCTGCGGTGCCGGGCTCGCCGGCCGGGCCGGCAGCGGTGCCGGCCGGCCCCGGGTCGGTGGTGCCGGCCGGTGGCGTGTCGGGGTCGTCGGCCGGGTCCGCGTCGGGCCCGGCCCGGCCCGGTCCGGTGTCGGCGCGGTTGCCCGAGTTCACCTGGGACACGCTGGACGCCGCGGCCGCCCTGGCCGCGGCGCACCCGGACGGCCTGATCAACCTATCCATGGGCACGCCGGTCGACCCGGTGCCCCCGGTGATCCGGCAGGCGCTGGCGGACGCCGCCGACGCGCCGGGCTACCCGCTGACGGCGGGCACCCCGGCGCTACGCGACGCCATCGCCGGCTGGGTGGCGCGCGCCTGCGGTGCGGCTGCCGACGGGCTCGGGGTGCTGCCGACGATCGGGTCCAAGGAACTGGTCGCCTGGCTGCCCACCCTGCTCGGGATCGGCCCCGGCGACGTGGTCGTGGTGCCGTCGGTCGCCTATCCGACATATGAGGACGGGGCCCGGCTGGCCGGCGCCACCACCGTCCGCGCCGACTCGCTGACCGCGGTCGGCCCCACCTCCCGGGTACGCCTGGTCTGGGTCAACTCGCCCGGCAACCCGACCGGTCGGGTGCTGCCCGCCGCCCACCTGCGCAAGGTGGTCGACTGGGCCCGGGAGCGTGGTGCCGTGGTGGCCAGCGACGAGTGCTACCTGCCGCTGGGCTGGACGGCCGACGCCGCGCCGGTGTCGGTGCTCGCGCCGGAGGTCTGCGGCGGGTCGTACGACTCGGTGCTGGCGGTGCACTCGCTGTCCAAGCGGTCCAACCTGGCCGGCTACCGGGCCGGGTTCGTCGCCGGTGACCCGGCGCTCGTCGCCGAGCTGCTGAAGATTCGCAAGCACGCCGGTATGATCGTCCCGGCTCCGGTGCAGGCCGCGATGGTCGCCGCGCTGGCCGACCAGGCGCACGCCGACGAGCAGCGGGAACGCTACCGGGCCCGGCGGGAGACACTGCTCGCCGCGTTCACCGGGGCGGGCTTCCGGGTGGACCACTCCGAGGCGGGCCTCTACCTCTGGGTCACCCGCGACGAGGACTGCTGGGACACCGTCGACCGGCTGGCCCGACGGGGCATCCTGGTCGCCGCCGGGGCCTTCTACGGCCCGGCCGGGCAGCGGCACGTCCGGGTGGCGTTGACCGGGTCGGACGCGCACGTCGCGGCGGTCGCCCAGCGGCTCGCCCAGCCGTAGGGGCGGCTGCGGTGGGTGACGAGGTGGGCCGGCCCCGGGTCGCCGTGGTCGGCACCGGCCTGATCGGCGGTTCGATCCTGCTGCGGCTGCACGAGGCGGGTACGCCGGTGGCCGGCTGGGACCCGGACCCGGCGACCCGGGCCGAGGGCCGCCGTCGGGGCCTCACCTTCCCCGACGAACTGGCCGACGCGGTCCGGGACCGGGACGTGGTGTTCCTCGGTGGTCCCCTGCCGAGTCTGCCGCAGACCCTGCTCACCGTGGCCGGGCTGACCGACGACCGGTGTGTCGTCACCGACGTGGGCAGCACCAAGGCGGCCGTCGCCGGGTTCGCCGGGGCGCACGGGCTGACCGGCCGGTTCGTCCCCGGCCACCCGATGGCCGGCACCGAACGGGCCGGGCTGACGGCCGCGCTGGCGGGCCTCTTCGTCGACGCGGCCTGGGTGCTCTGCCCGAGCGTCGACGGGTTGGTGCCGTTCCGGACGCTGGTCGGGCTCATCGTCGACGTCTTCGCCGCGCACGTCGTACCGATGTCGCCGGGGGTGCACGACTCCGTGGTGGCGCTCTCCTCCCACGTACCGCACCTGCTGGCCGGCAGCCTGGCCGGGGCCGCCGCCGACTCGGCGGTGCGGGACGCGGTGGTCCGGCTCGCGGCAGGCAGCTTCCGTGACGGCACCCGGGTCGCGACGACCCCGGCCCGGCGTACCGCCGACATGCTGCTGGCCAACCGGGAGCAGGTGCTGCGGCAGTTGGCCGAGGTGCGGGCGGCGCTCGACGGGCTGACCGAGGCGGTCCGCGCCGACGACCTGCCCGCGCTGGTGGCGCACTACGAGCGGGCCCGGACGGTACGGCTGCCGCCGGGCGACGTGCGACCCGTCCACCGGCGGTTCGCCCTCGCCGGGGACCCGGCGCAGGAGTTGGCGTTCGTCCGGTCGGTGGGTGAGTCCGGCGGGCACCTCACCGGTTGCACGGTGGCGGGGGAGTCGGTGACATACACCGGTCTGCGGCCCGCCGAGGCCCCGGCCTGACCGCGCGGAAACCGGCGGCGGTCCGGTTGCGCCGTTAGGGTGGGTGCGTGGCGGACGGACCGGTGGTGGCGGTACGCGGTGAGGCGTACCGGGAGGTGGCACCCGAGCTGGCCCGGTTCGAGGTGACGGCGACGGCCCGGGAACGGGACCGTCAGGTCGCCCTGACCCGGCTCGCCGAGCGGGCCGCCGCCGTCCGGGTGCTGCTCGACGAGCACGAGCCGGCGGTGGACCGTCGGGAGGCCGGGGAGCTGCGGGTGCGACCCGAGACGAACCGGTCCGGTGAGCGGGTCGTCGGCTACCTGGGCAGCGTCTCCACCACGGTCACCGTCACCGACTTCGGCTCCCTGGCCGAGCTGATGCTGCGGCTGGCCGAGCTGGACCACGTCGAGGTGGCCGGCCCCTGGTGGTCGCTGCGGCCGGACAGCCCGGCCCACCGGGAGGCCCGGCACGAGGCGATCGCCGACGCGTTGCGCCGGGCCCGGGAGTACGCCGAGGCGCTCGGTGCCCGGGTGACCGCCCTGCTGGAGCTGGCCGACACCGACGAGGGGTTCGCCGGGGGTGGGGCGATGTACGCCCGCCAGGACCGGATGGCCGGCTCACCGGAGCTGGAACTCGACCCCCGCCCGCAGTCGGTGCACGCGGTGGTGCGGGCCCGGTTCACCATCAGCGAGCCGGTCCTGACCTGATGCCCGAGGCGCGTCCGTTCTCCCTCGACGACCTGGTGGCCCGGGCCCGGTCGCTGGCCGACGCCGGCCCCCGGCAGCTGCTGGGCGTCGCCGGTGCGCCCGGGGCGGGCAAGTCCACGCTGGCCGAGCGGATCGTCGCGGCGGTCGGCCCGACCGCCCGGCTGGTGCCGATGGACGGTTTCCACCTCGCCCAGGCGGAGCTGGTCCGGCTGGGCCGGGCCGACCGCAAGGGCGCGGTCGACACCTTCGACGCCAACGGGTACGTGTCGTTGCTGCGCCGGTTGCACCGGTTGGAGCCGACCGCCGTGTACGCGCCGCTGTTCCGCCGTGATCTGGAGGAGCCGGTGGCCGGGGCGGTGGAGGTGCCGCCCTCGGTCCGGCTGGTGGTGACCGAGGGCAACTATCTGCTGCTCGACGATCCCCCCTGGGACGAGGTGCGGTCGTTGCTGCACGAGGCGTGGTTCCTCGACCTGGACGCCGAGCTGCGGTTGCGTCGGTTGGTGGCGCGGCACGTGGCGTACGGGCGGTCGCCGGAGGCGGCGCACACCTGGGCGTACGGCAGCGACGAGGCGAACGCCGCCCTGGTGGCGGGCACCGCCGACCGGGCCGACCTGGTGATCCGGTCAACCGACCCGCGGTGACGGGACGGTACGCCGCAGCAGCCGGGCCACCAGGGTCCGTTCCCGGTGGAACTCCAACGCCTCCGGGTAGCCGCCGTGGTTGCGGATCGGCGGGTCGGCGACCTCGCCTCCGCTGGGGTGCAGGGCCTCCGGGTCGGTCACCGGGACGTCCCGTTCCCCGGCGCTGATCCGCCAGCCGAGCGGGTCGGTGTCGCGCCAGAAGTTGGTCCACGCGACGTGACCGGCGGGCCAGGTCAGGCTGTCGGCGAGGACCCGGAGCCGGGCCGGTCCGAAGTAGGCGGGGAAGATCCGTCCGTAGAGCCGGGTGAGCTGGCAGCCGTACGACAGGAACCAGATGCGTCGCCGCCACCGGGCCGGCAGTTGGAGCAGTGTCGCCGCGCAGATCACCGCGCCCTGGCTGTGCCCGGAGAGGATCACCCCGTCCATCCGACGGGGGTCGTGCTCGGTGAGCGCCAGGATGCCGGCGATCCGGGTCTGCAACTCGGGGACGGCCCGTTCCGCATAGCTGGGCGGGGCGAGCGGGTGCGCGGCGCGCGGCCAGAACGTGCCGATGTCCCAGAGCACCCCGACGCTGCGCCGGACGGTGTCGTTGCGGTAGACGAGCAGACCCAGGCCGGCGACGACCAGGGGGAGCCAGCCCAGCATGGTGTCGCCGAGGTCTGCGGCGGCTCGTACCAGGCCGGACCAGCCTGACGCGCCGGCCGGTGCGGGGCGGGTACGGGTGAGCGCGGCCACGCAGGACAGGGCCACCAGCACCGCCGCGACGGTGGCGTAGCAGCCGATCAGCCGTACCGCGTGTTCGCCGACGAGTCGGTGCAGCGCGCGGAACCTGCTGACGTCCCGGCAGCGGCGCAGGTCGTGCGCGGAGAGGTCCCGCCGGCGGGCGGTGAGCCGGGTGTACTCGGCGCGGCGTAGCCGGCGGAAGAGCATCCCGGCGTGGATCAGCGTGCCGAGCAGGGCGGCGGTTGCGACGGTGAAGGCCAGGCCGGCCCAGATCACCGGCAGCGGCGGCACGATCGGCGACAACCCGCTGGGTGAGGCGGGACCGTCGAGCCGGTCGGTGACCCAGTAGAGCAGGCCGGCGCAGTAGGCGATGGCCATCATCCAGCCGAAGCCGGCGATCACGGCGGCCCCCCGACCGCCCCAGGCCATGTCGGTGTGCGCGCCGAGCGGTTGCTGGTCGGCGTCGCTGCCGGTGCGGGGCAGCAGCAGACCGGTGGCGGCGACCGCGACGGCCGGTGCGGCGAGCATCCAGATCCGCAGGCCGTCGGGGGCGGTGGGGAGGCCGGACAGCCAACCGTCGCGCCAGGCCATCCCGAGGGGCAGCAGCACGCCGACGGTGCCGGGGACGAGCAGGGCGCGTCGTCCGGACCGGGCGACGGTGCCGATGGCCATCAGCAGCAGCACCTGGTAGGTGGCGAGCCAGGCGACGAGCCCGTCGTAGCCGGGCAGGGAGTGGTCGGTGAGGCAGCCGGCGAGGCTCGGGTCACTGGCGCATCCGGCCGGTGGGCGCCACTGCGCCAGCGGGCTGCCGGCGGGGCCGTCCGGCAGCAGCAGGAGGGTGAAGGTGCCGACCAGCGCGACGCCGGTGAGCACGCCGACGGCGATGCTCCACGCGCCGAGCGGGGTGGCCCCGCTGCGCCGGGTCAGCCAGGGTCGGCCCACCGCCACGACCGCGATCGCCACGACCGCGACCAGGGCGGCGACGGTCGGGGCGGCGACCACGGCCCGGACGCCCCGGGCCGGGTCCATCACCAGCACCGCGCCGACGGGTACCGCGGCGGCGAGCGCCGCGCCGACGCACAGGTGCAGGACGGCGGCGCGGCGCAGCTGGCCCTCCCCGCCCCAGAAGGTGGGGTCCTGCAACGGGTTGGCCAGGGCGGGCGGGGTGGGGTGTTCGCAGTGGTCCGCCAGCGGGGAGCGGGGTTCGGCGGGCATCTCGGCCTCGTACTGGTAGGTGCGCCAGGCGACGACGCCGAGCACCAGCAGCATGGCCAGCGGCACCAGCAGGCCGGCGGCGAGCGCGTGGGCGTCCGCGCGCCACCAGCCCCGACCGAGGAACTCCCACGAGCCGGGCAGTCGCCGCAGGCACTCGTGGTCGACGCACTGCCAGGCGATCAGGTCGACTCCGATGCCGGCGGCGGCGAGCACCAGGGTGCCGGTGAGGCTGAGGCAGAACAGCCGGATCAGCCAGGCGGTGATGCCGGAGCGGCTGCCCCAGCGTTCGGTGTCCGGGTCGGGTGGGATGCCGGGGCGGGCGTACAGGGCGACGTTGGCCAGGGTGAACGGCAGCAGCAGCGTCCACAGGGCCCGTTCGACGTCGCGTGCGGTCCGCGCCCCCGAGGTCAACTGCCCCCAGCTGTACGCCTCGACGACGACCGGGTCGTCCGGGGCGGAGTCGCTGGCGCGGTAGAAGCCCGTGACGTTACCGCCGGAGACGAGTCGGGGCGGCTGGCCGACACCGGTCGGGTCGGTGGGCAGACCGAGGATCTGGTCGGGCGGGGTGTTCGACACGCCGTGCACCCGGAGTTCGAGTACGCGCTCGGCCATCGGTGCTCCCTGGTGACGTCGTCACTACCCAGAGTGCATCGGATTTCCTGATTCGCCCACCGATCTGTCCGGTGTTTTCGCAGCTCAACCTGCTATTTCAGGGTACGGATCACGCGTGCTGGGTTACCCACGGCGACCACGTTGGCCGGTAGGTCGCGGGTGACCACCGCGCCGGCCCCGACCACCGTGTTCGCCCCGATGGTCACTCCGGCGAGGACGATCACCCCGCCGCCGAGCCAGACGTTGTCGCCGATGGTGATCGGCTGGGCGGACTCCCACTTGGCCCGGCGGGGCTCCGCCTCGACCGGGTGGGTGGCGGTGAGCAGCTGCACGTTGGGTCCGATCTGGACGTCCGCGCCGATGGTGATCCGGGCCACGTCGAGCAGGACCGCGTTGAAGTTGACGAAGCTGCGGGCCCCGAGGTGGGTCTGCCAGCCGTAGTCGCAGTGCAGCGGCGGACGTACCCAGGCGTCCTCGCCGACGCTGCCGAGCAGGTCGCGCAGGGCGGCGAGCCGGTCCTGCGGGTCGTCGGCGGCGCTGCGGTTGAAGCGTTCGGTGAGCCGCGCCGCGCGGTTCAGGTCGGCGATGATCTCGGGCTCGTTCGCGATGTACGGCTCGCCGGCGAGCATGCGTTCCCTCATGGACCTCACCAGGTCATGGTCACCGGTCGGTCGTCCCCGGGGCGGGAAGTGGGTCGGTCCTGTCGCAGCAATGTGTCCGGACGGTCATCATTCGGCCTTCTATTTGCATACCGAGTATGTAATTCTAGGCGTCGATGTGACTCCGGTCATGAAACGCTCCAGAAGGAGGATCCGTTGCACGGAAGCAGAAGAACCGCGGCCGGCGGGTTGGTGCTCGCCCTGGCTCTCGGTCTGCCGGCGACGGGCGCGAACGCCGCCCCGGCCGCCCCGCCCGCGCCCCGGCCCACCACGCCGGCCGCCGGCTCCACCACGGTCACCCTGATCACCGGGGACCAGGTCACCGTCACCCGCACCGGTGGCGCCGCCGTGCGCCCCGGCGACGGCCGCAAGCACCAGCAGTTCCTGGTCCGCCGCGAACACGGCCACCTCAACGTGGTGCCCCGCGACGCGCTGCCGCTGCTGCGCTCGGGCCAGGTCGACCGACGGCTGTTCGACGTCACCGCGCTGATCGCCGCCCGCTACGACGACGCCCACCGGGACAATCTGCCACTGCTGGTGTCGTACCGCTCGGAGCAGTCCCGGCGTGGCGCGACCGCGCTGCCCGGCACCCGGGTGACCCGCGAGCTCCCGGCGATCCAGGGCGCGGCCCTGACCGCCGGCAAGTCCTCAGCCGGCGCGGTCTGGTCCACGCTCACCGGTGCCGGCAGTGCCCGACTCGGCGCGGCAGGGGGCGTCGAGCGGATCTGGTTGGACGGTCGTCGCGCACTCTCCCTCGACCACAGCGTGCCCCAGATCGGTGCGCCGACCGCCTGGGCGGCCGGTTACACCGGCAAGGGGGTGACCGTCGCGGTGCTGGACACCGGCGTCGACGCCACCCACCCGGACCTGGCCGGCAAGGTGAGCGAGGCACGCAACTTCAGCGACACGCCGGACCAGAAGGACACCGTCGGGCACGGCACCCACGTCGCGTCCACCATCGCCGGCAGCGGTGCCGCCTCCGGTGGGAAGTACAAGGGCGTCGCGCCGGACGCGAAGCTCCTCGACGGCAAGGTCTGCGAGGAGTTCGGCTGCGCCGAGTCGTCGATCCTGGCCGGCATGCAGTGGGCCACTGTCGACAAGAAGGCCGCCGTGGTCAACCTCAGCCTCGGCGGCACGGACACCCCGGAGGTCGACCCGCTGGAGGAGGCCGTCCAGACGCTGACCGCCCAGACCGGCAGCCTCTTCGTCATCGCCGCCGGCAACGACGGCCGGGACGGCTCGGTCGGCTCACCGGGCACCGCGGACGCCGCGCTCACCGTCGGCGCGGTCGACCGGGACGACGAACTGGCCGACTTTTCCAGCCGGGGTCCCCGGGTCGGTGACGACGCGCTCAAGCCCGACATCACCGCACCCGGCGTCGACATCGTGGCCGCCCGCTCCGTCGACGGCCAGATCGGTGACCCGGTGGGGACGCAGTACGTCGCACTCTCCGGCACCTCGATGGCCACCCCGCACGTCGCCGGCTCGGTGGCGTTGCTGGCCCAGCAGCACCCCGGCTGGAAGGCCGGGCAGCTCAAGGCGACCCTGATGGCCGCCGCCAAGCCGCACCCCACGCAGACCGCGTACGAGCAGGGCGCGGGTCGGGTGGACCTGACCCGGGCGATCACCGAGCAGGTCACCACCGACCCGGTCAGCGTCTCGTTCGGCCGGGCCCTCTGGCCGCACGGCGACGACGCCCCGATCACCCGGACCGTCGCCTGGCACAACGCCGGGACGGCCCCGGTCACCCTCGACCTGACCCTTGAGGTACAGGGACCGGGCGGGAAGGCCGCGCCGGCCGGCATGTTCACCCTCGGCGTCAACCGGATCACCGTCCCGGCCGGCGGTCGGGCCGAGACCACCGTCACCGCCGACACCCGACTCGGTGTCGACGGCTACTGGACCGGTCGGGTGGTGGCCCGGTCGGGGTCCACCGTCGCGGTGACCCCACTGGCCGTGCACCGGGAGGTGGAGAGCTACACCGTCACGCTCACCCACCTCGACCGCAGCGGAAAGCCCGGCGGCGACTACTCGACCACCCTGGCCGACCTCACCAGGTACGACCTGGTGGACGTCACCGACTTCGACGGCGTCGCCGAGGTCCGGGTCCCCAAGGGCAGGTACGGGCTGAGCAGCGTCTTCTTCGAGCCGGGGCCGGACGAGCAGTCGGACGGGCTGGCCCTGCTCGCCCAGCCGGAGCTGGTGGTCGACGGCGACACGGCGGTCACCATCGACCTGCGCAAGGCCAAGCCGGTGCGGATGACCGTCCCGCAGGCCGACGCGAAGGTCGCCCTGGTCGACGTCAGCGCCAACTTCCTCACCCCCGACGGCGGCAGCTTCGGCTCCGGCATCGTCTCCTTCGACACCTTCGACGGACTGTCCACCGGGCAGCTCGGCAAGGCGGTGTCGGCCGACGAGTTCGTCGCCACCGTCAACAGCCAGTGGGCCGACCTCGAAGCCGAGCACAGCCCCTACCTGTACGCGCTGGCCGAGACCATCCCGGGCAGGCTGCCCAGCGGTTTCGTCCGCGACTACCGCAAGCGTGACCTGGCCACGGTGGTGCACAGGTTCCGTGACCCGTACCCGAAGATGGAAGCCGAGCGGCTGGTCTTCCCGGACAACGGCTACAACACCGGCGGCTGGGCCGTCGGGCTCGCCACCGACGTGCCCGGTCAGCGGGTCGAGCACTACAGCACCAAGGGTGTGCGCTGGGACTCCGAACTGGACTTCGGTACCCGGACCGAGGATGGCTGGCTGGACCTCCAGGCGATCCTCCTGAGCCGGTCCGCCGCCTACCAGGCTGGCCGCCGGGTCACCGAGACCTGGGGGGCCGCGCCGCTCGGGCCGTCCCTGCCCACCCCACGCTGGCCGGAGGAGAGCGTCACCCGGGTCGGGGACACCATCCTGGTGAGCGTGGCACTGCACAGTGACGCGGCCGGGCACATCGGGGTGTCGCTCAACGACACCGCCCGTACCGTCCTGTGGCGCAACGGCAAGCTGGTGGAGGAGCTCGACACCTCGGGGTACGGCGAGTTCACCGTGCCGAAGGGGGACGCCGACTACAAGCTGACCGTCGGGGCCAAGCGGAACCTCACCGACCTCAGCACCGAGGTGGAGGCGAGCTGGACCTTCCGCTCGGGGCACGTGGCGGGTGACACGCCGAAGCGGCTGCAGCTGTCGGAGATCCGGTTCACCCCGCGGCTGAACGCCGACAACACCGCCCCGGCCGGGCAGGTCTTCGCCGTGCCGGTCCAGGTGCGGCGGCAGGAGGGCGCCGGCACCGCCAAGCTGGCGAAGCTCAGCGTCGACGTGTCGTACGACGGCGGGAAGACCTGGCGGCGGGCGACCGTGGTGAAGGTGCCGGGCCAGGGCACGGTGGCGCTGGTCAAGCATCCGGCCGGTGCCGGGTACGCGTCCCTGCGGGCGACCGCCCGGGACACCGACGGCAACACCGCGAGCACCCGGATCATCCAGGCGTACCGCCTGAAGTGACCCGACGTCCGGGCCCGCGACGGTGACGTCGCGGGCCCGGACCCGTGCGCGCACCGACGGCGGCCCGCACGCCGCCGGGCGGCTCAGTCGTCGGCGTGCCGGGCCGCTCGGTTGTTGGGGTTTCGGGCGGCCCGGTCGTCGGCGTTTCGGGCGGCCCGGTCGTCGGCGTTTCGGGCGGTTCAGTCGTTGGCGTGCAGGGCGGCGTTCAGCTCGATGCCCCGACCCGTGCGCGGCTTCGCCTCCAACGCGCCGGTCACCGAGTTACGCCAGAACAGCAGCCCGTCGACGCCGGACAGCTCACGGGCCTTGACCACCCGGCCGTCCGGCAGGGTGATCTTGGAGGCGGCGGTGATGTAGCAGCCGGCCTCGACCACGCAGTCGTCGCCGAGCGAGATGCCGACCCCGGCGTTCGCGCCGACCAGGCTCCGCTCACCGATGCGGACCCGGTCGGTGCCGCCACCGGAGAGGGTCCCCATGATCGACGCGCCGCCGCCGATGTCGGAGCCGTCACCGACCACCACACCCTGCACGATCCGGCCCTCGACCATCGAGGTGCCCAGCGTGCCGGCGTTGAAGTTGACGAAGCCCTCCTGCATCACGGTGGTGCCGGCGGCCAGGTGCGCGCCGAGCCGGACCCGGTCCGCGTCCGCGATCCGCACCCCGGCGGGCACCACGTAGTCGGTCATCCGGGGGAACTTGTCCACCCCGTACACGGCCAGGTGGCGGCCGGCGGCCCGCTCGATCACCCGCAGCTCGTCGACCCGCTCCGGCGGGCACGGCCCGGCCGAGGTCCAGGCCACGTTGGCCAGTTTGCCGAAGATGCCGTCGAGGTTCAGCTCGTTGGGCCGCACCAGGCGGTGGGAGAGCAGGTGCAGCCGCAGGTACGCGTCGGCGGCGTCCTTGATCGGCTCGTCCAGCGCGCCGATCACGGTGACCACCTGCACCGTACGCAGACCCGGCAGGGCCCGCTCGCCGATCGCGCCGGGTGGCAGGTCGAGCACGTCGGCCTGGTCCTCGCCGGGGACCAGCGGCAGCTCACCCAGGCCCAGCTTGCCGGTCGGGTACCAGGTGTCGAGCACCTGCTCGGCGGCGGTCACGGTGGCCACGCCGATTCCCCAGGCGGATTGGGACGTCACTGTTCTACCCTCTCGTTCGCGGCTGCGGGGCCGGTGGGCTCACCCCTCGCGCCCACCGTTCAGGACGGTACCGTGCGAACCATGGAGAACCCGCTTACCCCCGAGGTCCTGGCCGATCCGGTGGCGCTGACCCGTGCCCTGGTCGACATCGAGTCCGTCTCCCTCGACGAGAAGGCGATCGCCGACTGCGTCGAGGAGGTGCTGCGCCGGGTGCCGCACCTGAGCACCTTCCGGCACGGCAACACGGTGATGGCGCGCACGGACCTCGGCCGGGACTCCCGGGTGGTGCTCGCCGGGCACCTGGACACGGTGCCCCTCAACGACAACTTCCCGTCGACCATGCGCGGCGACCTGATGTACGGCTGCGGCACCTCCGACATGAAGTCCGGGGTGGCCTTCGCGCTGCACCTGGCGGTGACCCTGCCCGACCCCCGCTACGACGTGACGTACCTGTTCTACGAGGCCGAGGAGATCGAGTCCCGGTACAACGGGCTCACCCTGGTCGGTGGGGCGCACCCGGAGTGGCTCCAGGCCGACTTCGCGGTGCTGCTGGAGCCGACGTACGGCATCGTCGAGGTCGGCTGTCAGGGCACCATGCGGGCGGTCGTCACCCTGCACGGCGAGCGGGCCCACGCGGCCCGGTCCTGGCGTGGGGTGAACGCCATCCACGGGGCGGGCGAGGTGCTGCGCCGGCTCTCGACGTACGAGGCGCGGCGGGTCACCATCGACGGCTGCGACTTCCGTGAGGGCCTGAACGCGGTGCGGATCGGTGGCGGGGTGGCCGGCAACGTCGTCCCCGACCGCTGCGAGATCGAGATCAACTACCGGTTCGCCCCGGACCGCGACCCGGCGGCAGCCGAGGCGCACCTGCGCGAAGTGCTCGCCGGCTACGAGTTGACGGTCACCGACGCGGCGGCCGGCGCACTCCCCGGCCTCAAGGCCCCGGTGGCCCAGGAGTTCCTGGCTGCGGTGGGTTCGGCCCCGAGGGGCAAGCTGGGCTGGACGGACGTCGCCCGGTTCGCGGCGATGGGCATCCCGGCACTGAACTTCGGCCCGGGCGACCCCAACCTGGCCCACCACAAGGACGAGCACGTCGAACTGACCAAGATCCGCGACGGCGCCGCCACCCTCCACCGCTGGCTGACCCCCGCCTAACCCACCCCACCCCACCCCAACCCCCCACCCCCACCCACCCCGCGCCCCGCCCACGCCCCGGCTCGGCCCGGTGATCAAGAGGTTTGCGTCACGGGGAGCGCTCTCCCGGCCCGCAAACTTCTTGATCACCAGCCGCAAACCTCTTGATCACCAATGCGGGGGAGGGGTGCGGGTGGGGTGTGGGCGGGCCCGGGGGTGGGGGATGCATGGTGAGGCCCCGGGGTCGGGGACCGCCGGGGCCGTGGTGGGGGCTGGGTGGGTGAGGCTCGGGGTGAGGCTGATTGGGTGGGGCTGGTGGGGTGAGGCTGGGTGGCTGGGGCTGGTGGGGTGTGAGGCTGATTGGGTGGGGCGCGGGGTGGGGCTGGTGGGTCGGGTGGTGGGTGTCAGACGGTGGTGAGGCGGGGATTGTCGGGTTCGGTGGGCTCGACGGGCTGGGCAGCGGGTTCCACCGGCACCTCCAGCTGTCGGGCGCGGCGGCGCTCGGCCACCACCTCGTTGATCCGTCGCTGCATCTGCCGACGGATACGCATCCGCTCGTTGTTGCTGATCACGCTTGCTCCTCCCCCGAAGGCGCGCGCCGGGCCATACCCGGTATGTGAATAGTAAGACGTACGGGCGACAGAATTAGTTGCCCATGATCGCGAACTTTTTCTCCGACCTGTCGGCCGGCACCGCCCTGACGTGCGCCTCCACTACGGTGGCTGTCATGAGTCAGACCAACGGGCGGCGGCCGGGCCGCGATCCGGAGCGGCACCGGGGAGCGGTCACGCTGCGCCGTGGCGCGATCCCCACCAGCACCGCTGACCAGCGGTTGTTGGACTCCCGGGGGCGCAGCGACTGGAAAACCAAGGACGCCTGGCGGGCGCTGCGGATCCTCGCCGAGTTCGTCGAGGGCTTCGACACGCTGGCCGACCTGCCGCCCGCGGTGAGTGTCTTCGGCTCCGCGCGTAGTAAACCCGACAGTCCGGAGTGCCGGCTGGCCGAGGAGTTGGGGGCCGGCCTCGCCCGGGCCGGTTACGCGGTGATCACCGGCGGTGGCCCCGGAGTGATGGAGGCGGCCAACCGGGGTGCCAGCGAAGCCGGGGGCCTCTCCGTCGGGCTGGGCATCGAACTTCCCTTCGAGCAGGGGCTCAACGACTGGGTCGACCTGGCCATCGACTTCCGCTACTTTTTCGCCCGCAAGACCATGTTCGTCAAGTACGCCCAGGCGTTCGTCGTGCTACCCGGCGGCTTCGGCACCATGGACGAGCTGTTCGAGGCGCTCACCCTGGTGCAGACCGGCAAGGTGACCCGCTTCCCGGTGGTGCTGATGGGCACCGACTACTGGCGGGGGCTGCTCGACTGGCTGCGGGACAGCATGGCCGCCGAGGGCAAGATCGGCCCGGTGGACCTGGAGCTGATCTGTCTCACCGACGACGTCGACGCGGCGGTACGGCACATCGTCGAGGCCGAGGCGGCCCTCGCCGTCGACCAGGAGGCGGTACGCGAGGAGGCGGTCGCCCGGACCGCCGCCGACCAACAGGCCGCCCGCCGGGCCGCCGCCGTCGCAGACGCCACCGACGCGAAGCCCGACACCCCCGCGTCGAGCAGTCCCGCGTCCGGCAGTCCCGCGTCGGGTAGCCACCCGTCAAGCAGTCCCGCGTCGGGCAGCCACCCGTCCGGCAGTCCGACGTCGAGCAGCCACCCGTCGGGCAGCCACGCGTCCGGCAGTCCGACGTCGAGCAGCGCCGATTCCGGTAGCCCGCCGCCAGGCAGCCCCGCGTCCGGTCAGGCCGGGCCGGGTGAGCCGGGATCCGGTGAGTCAGGGTCCGGTGGGTCGGGGTCCGGGGCGGGCCGGGGTGTCATCGACGGTCGGGAGGGCTGAGCCGGTGGCGGCGATCTGTGTCTTCTGTGCGTCCTCCCGTACCCTCGACCAGCGCTGGTTGGATCTGGCGGCCGAGACCGGCGCGGAGCTGGCCCGGCGCGGGCATACGCTGGTCAGTGGCGGCGGCTGCGTCGGCATGATGGGCGCCCTCGTCGACGGGGCGCGGGCGGCCGGTGGGCGCACCGTCGGGGTGATCCCGCAGGCGCTGGTGGACCTGGAGGTCGCCGACCTGGCCTCGGACGAACTGCTCGTCACCGACGGCATGGCCAGCCGCAAGACCGTCATGATCGAGAAGTCGGACGCGTTCCTCACCCTGCCCGGCGGACTGGGCACCCTGGACGAGCTGTTCGAGGTCTGGACCACCGCCACCCTGGCCATGCACACCAAGCCGATGGTGCTGGTCGACACCGACGGCTTCTACCGTCCGCTGCTCGACTGGCTGGGCACCATCACCGACCAGACCTTCCTCAAGCCGGCCGGCCTGGACCTGCTCACTGTCGCCCCCACCGTCTCGACCGCGCTGGACGCCCTGGAGTCCCGACTGCCCTGACCCCCACCCGTCGTCGGGGCCGGGCGGTGCGGGTCCGGACCGGGTGGCCGGCACCGACTTCCGACCGCCGGCCACCGGTCGGGCCCGGGCGGGGTGGTGCGGTGGGTGGTGTCGTACCCGCGTGGTGGGATGTGGGGGTGCAGGGGTACCGGCTGGTGCGCCGACCTGCCGGATCGGGCCCGGAAGGCGGCCGGTCCGCCGCGAGCGTCCGGGGGGACGGTCGGCACGGCGGGGCGACCGTGGGCCCGGATCGGGCCGGGTCAGGCGTCGAGGGGGAGCCGCGGCCCGGGGGGTCGGCGGGCGATGCCGCGTACCCACGGGGGGAGCTGCGGCCCCGGGCAACGGCGAGTGGGGCCACCCACCTGCCGGCGCGTCGGCCCGATCCGCTCCAGGCGGAGGTCGTGGCGCACACCGCCGGGCCGATGCTGGTCCTCGGCGGGCCGGGCACCGGCAAGACCGGCACCCTGGTCGAGGCGGTCGCCGCCCGGGTCACCGAGGGGGTCGACCCGGAGCGCCTGCTGGTGCTCACCTTCAGCCGTCGGCAGGCCACCGGGCTGCGGCACCGGATCGAGGCCCGGATCGCCGCCGACGGCCACCGGGTGCTGCGCGAGCCGCTGGTGCGCACCTTCCCGGCGTACGCCTTCGGCCTGCTGCGCCGGGCCGCCGCCGAACGCGGCGAGCCGTCCCCCCGGCTGCTCACCGGCCCCGAGCAGGATCTGATCATCCGGGAGCTGCTGGACGTCGTCGGCACCGAACCCGACGACGACCCGGTCGGTTGGCCGGACGACCTGCTCCCCGCCCTGCGTACCCGGGCGTTCGCCGGCCAGCTGCGTGACCTGCTGATGCGGGCCGCCGAACGCGGCGTCGGGCCGGTCGAGCTGGCCCGGCTGGGGGAGAAGCTGGGCCGCACCGACTGGCCGGCCGCCGCCCGGTTCCTCCGGGAGTACGTCGCCGTCCTCGCGCTGCGCGACGTCAGCAACCGGGGCTCCGTGGCGTACGACCCGGCCGAGCTGGTGCGGGCGGCCACCGGCATGCTCCTCGACGATCCGGAGCTGCTGGAGGCCGAGCGTCGCCGGCTGGCTCACGTCTACGTCGACGAACTGGCCGACACCGACCCGGCCCAGCAGGACCTGCTGGCCGTCCTGGCCGGTGGTGGCCGTTCCCTGGTGGCCTTCGCCGATCCGGACTCCTCCACGTACGCCTTCCGGGGTGCCGACCCGGCCGTGGTGACCGCCTTCCCGCACCGGTTCCGGACGGCCTCCGGGGCCCCGGCGGCGCAGGTCACCCTGACCACCTCCTACCGGGCGGGTGCGGTGCTGCTCGGGGCCACCGGTCGCCTGGCCCGGCGGTTGCGCGGGCCGGCCGGGCACCGGCGGCTGCGACCGCTGCCCGACGCGCCACCCGGCAGCGTGCAGGTGCGTACCTTCCGTTCGGCCACCAGCGAGGCCGCCTGGCTGGCCCACGCGCTGCGCTCCGCCCACCTGCTCGACGGGGTGCCCTGGTCGGCGATGGCGGTGCTGGTCCGCTCGACGCACCTGCACCTGCCGGCGCTGCGGCGGGCACTGCACGCCGCCGGGGTGCCCACCGTCGTGCACGGCGAGGACCTGCCGCTGCACCTGCAACCCGCGGTCGCCCCGCTGCTGCTCCTGCTGCGCTGCGCGCTCGAACCGGCCCGGCTGGACGAGGAGTCCGCGGTCGCCCTGCTGCACTCGCCGCTGGGCGGGGCCGACCCGCTGGCCGAGCGGCGGCTGCGGCAGGGGTTGCGGGCGCTCGCCCTGGCCCGGGGCGACCGGCGGCCCTCCGGCGAGCTGATCGTCGAGGCGCTGGCCGACCCGGCGGAGCTGGCCGGCATCGAACGCCGCTGGGTCGAGCCGGCCCGGACGGTGGCGGAGCTGCTCGCCACCGCGCGGACGGCGGCGGCGGTGCCCGGGGCCACCGCCGAGGACGTGCTCTGGGCGGTGTGGGACGCCACCGGGCTCGCCGAACGCTGGGCGGGGGCGATCAACCGGGGCCGGGAGGCCACCGGGGAGCACGAGACCGCCCAGCGTTGGCGGGCCGAGGCCGCCGACCGGGACCTCGACGCGGTGCTGGTGCTCTTCGACGCGGCGGCCCGGTTCGTCGACCGGCTGCCCGGCGCGCGTACCGAGGTCTTCCTCGACCACGTCCTCGGCCAGGACCTGCCGGCGGACACCCTGGCGGCCAGCGCCGACCGGGGTGAGGCGGTCCGCCTGCTCACCGCGCACGCCGCCAAGGGACTGGAGTGGGATCTGGTCGCGGTGGCCGGCGTGCAGGAGGGCGTCTGGCCCGACCTGCGGCTGCGCGGCAGCCTGCTCGGCTCCGAACGGCTGGTCGACGTGCTGGTCGGCCGGGCGGACGGCACCGGCACCCGGGCCGGCTTGGTCGGGCAGACCTCCGCCCTGCTCGACGAGGAACGCCGGCTGTTCCACGTGGCGGTGACCCGGGCCCGGCGTCGGCTGCTGGTCACCGCCGTCGCCTCGGCGGCCGTCGGTGGCGACGACCACGAGGAGCAGCCCAGCCGCTTCCTGCACGAACTCGGCGTCACCGGCCAGTACGGAGACGGCCCGGCGGGAGACGGCCCCACCGGAAACGGCCCGACCCCGATCTCCCCCGACGGCGGCCCCACCCCGCCCGGCCCCGCTACCCCGCCCGCCGCCGTCGGTGGCGGCCAGAGATCCTGGCGGGAAACGGCCCCCGGAGGGGCGCTCTCCCCTCAAGATCTGCTGGCTGCCCACAGCGGCGCGACCGGTGGGGGCGACGTGGGAGACGCGGCGGCCCAGCGGGAACCGGGTCAACCGGCCGACGGTGGGCCGGGTCGGTCATCCGACGGGGAGCCCGGGGAGGCGGGCGAGGACCTGCCCGGAAGCCCGGGTGAGAACCTGCCCGGCGGGCCGGATGAGGACCCGGCCGGGGAACCGGGGGAGGGACCGGCCCGGGAGCTGCCCGTCGGGCGGCCACCCCGGGCGCTCACCCTCTCCGCGCTGGTGGCTGAGCTGCGTACCGCAGTCGTCGATCCGGCGGCGTCGGTGGCCCGGCGGCGCGCGGCGGCGGCCGAACTGGCCCGGCTGGCCGCCGCCGGCATCCCCGGCGCGCACCCGGACGACTGGTGGGGGCTGCGCAGCCTCTCCGACGACCGGCCGCTGGCCGACGAGGGCGAACCGGTCCGGGTCACCCCGTCGGGGATGGAGAGCGCGCTGCGGTGCAGCCTGCGCTGGCTGCTCGAACGACACGGCGGCAGCGGGCCGGCCAGCGCCGCCCAGGGCGTCGGCAACCTGGTGCACGCCGCCGCGATGCTGGCCGAGGACGCCAGCGCCGACCGCACGGCCCTGCTGGAGTACGTGGCCGCCCGGTTCGACGCGATCGAGTTGGCGGCCCGGTGGATGGTCGGCCCGGAACGGGAACGCGCCGAGGCCATGGTGGACAAGCTGCTGCGCTGGCTGGCCGGCAACCCGCGCCGGCTGCTCGCCATCGAACACGAGTTCGCGGTCCGCCTCGACGACCCGACGCGTCCGATCGAGCTGACCGGCCGGGTCGACCGGCTGGAGGTCGACGCCGACGGCCGGCTCGTGGTGATCGACCTCAAGACCGGCAAGTCGACGATGGTCACCGAGCGGGAGGTGGCCGAGCATCCGCAGCTCGGGGCGTACCAGGCGGCGGTGGAGGCGGGCGGGTTCGCCGAGTTCGGCGACGAGGCCGGGGGCGCGGCGCTGGTGCAGCTCGGCACCGGGGCGAAGGACGCCCGCGAGCAGACCCAGGCCGCCGCCGGGCAGGGCCCCGAGGCCGGCTGGGCCACCGCCCTGGTCCGGCGCACCGCCGATACGATGGCCGCCTCGACCTTCGCCGCCGTCGCCAACGCGAAGTGCCGGGTCTGCCCGGTGCGGACCAGCTGCCCGGTCTCCGGTCAGGGCCGGCAGGTCGTCGAGCCGCCGGCCACCGGCGAGCACCGGGCGGGCGGGGAGTGAACGTGTCGGCCGCGCCACCGACGACCGGGCGGCCGGGGCCGTGGTGTGCGACGAGGGGAGAGCGGTGACCCAGCCGACCCTGTTCAGCGCCGCCGCCCCCGCGCCCCGCGCCGCCGACGCCGGGCCGCGCTACACGCCGGTGGAGCTGGCCCGGCTGCTCCGGCTGCCCGCCCCCACCGCCGAACAGGCCGCGATCATCGCGGCACCGGTCGCGCCGCTGCTGGTGGTGGCGGGTGCCGGTTCGGGCAAGACCGAGACGATGGCCGCCCGGGTGGTCTGGCTGGTCGCCAACTCCTACGTCCGCCCGGAGCAGATCCTCGGGCTGACCTTCACCCGCAAGGCGGCCGGTGAGTTGGCGCACCGGGTGCGGACCCGGCTCGACCAGTTGGTGCGGCGGCTCGGGCGGCGGGCCCGCAACCCGCTCGACGATCCGCTGGCCGGCGAGCCCACCGTCTCCACCTACCACTCGTACGCCGGGCGGATCGTCACCGAGCACGGGCTGCGGGCCGGCTACGAGCCGACCACCCGGCTGCTCACCGAGGCGTCCCGGTGGCAGCTCGTCGACCTGCTGGTGCGCAACTACGACGGCGACATGTCCGAGGTCGACCGGATGCCGAGCACCATCACCGACGCCGTGCTCGCGCTGGCCGGCGAGTTGGACGAGCACCTGGTCGACCCGGACACCCTGGCCGCCTGGACGGGCCGGTTCTTCGCCGAGGTGCAGTCCCACCCGGGCCGGGTCTACGCCGACGTCCGCAAGGCCCTCCAGCTGCAACGCACCCGGCTGAAGCTGCTGCCGCTGGTGCGGGCGTACGCCCGGCGCAAGGACGACTTCGAGGCGATGGACTTCGCCGACCAGCTCGCCCGTGCCGCCCGGGTGGCCCGGGACCACCCGGCGGTCGGCGCGGTCGAGCGGGACCGTTTCCGGGTGGTGCTGCTCGACGAGTACCAGGACACCAGCCACGCCCAGGTGGTGCTGCTCAACCACCTCTTCGGCGGCGGTCACCCGGTCACCGCCGTCGGCGACCCCTGCCAGTCGATCTACGGGTGGCGGGGGGCCAGCGCCGGCACGCTGGACCGGTTCCCCACCGACTTCGCCCGCGCCGACGGTGCCCCCGCCGAGGCGATGAGCCTCACCACCAGCTGGCGTAACCGGCCGGAGATCCTCGGCGTGGCCAACGCGCTGTCGGTGCCGCTGCGGGCCGCCGGCGCCCGGGTGCCGGAGCTGCACGCCGCGCTGAGCGTCCGCGACCCGATCCCGCACCGCAGCCCGCGCGGCCGGGCCGCCGGCACCGTGCACTGCGCGCTGCTGCCCACGTACGTCGACGAGGCGGACTGGATCGCCGACAGTGTGCTCGCCGCCTGGCGGGGGGCGGCCCGGATGCCCGGTGCGCTGCCCGAGCACATCCCGGTGCCGCAGCGCCCCGCCACCGCCGTGCTGGTCCGGCTGCGCAGCCAGATCCCGGCGATCGAGGCCGCCCTGCGGGCCCGGGGGCTGCCGGTCGAGGTGGTCGGCCTGGGCGGGCTGCTGGACACCCCTGAGGTACGGGACGTGGTCTGCACCCTGCGGGTGCTCGCCGACCCGACCGACGGTGCGGCGCTGCTGCGGCTGCTCACCGGGGCGCGCTGGCGGATCGGGCCGCGTGACCTGGTCGCCCTGCACCGGCGGGCGCGGGTCATCGCCCGGGCCCGCCGGGAGTTGACCGGCGACGACGGGCCGGAGATCGTCGTGGACACCCTCGACGAGGCGACCCTGGTGGAGGCGCTGGCCGACCTGGGGCCGGCGCAGACGTACTCGGCGGAGGGCTACGCGCGGCTGCGGTCGTACGGGATGGAGCTGGCCCTGCTGCGCTACCGGCTGGACCAGACGCTGCCGGAGCTGATCGCGGACGTGGAACGCACCATCGGGCTGGACGTCGAGGTGGCGGTCCGGGCCGGCCGGGACGGCACCGGCGACGCCGGACTGGCCCGGGGGCACCTGGACGCGCTCGGTGACGTGGCGGCCAGGTTCAGCGGCGAGACCCCGGCGGCGACGCTCGCCGGTTTCCTGGCCTACCTGGCCGCCGCCGAGGACGAGGAACGTGGGCTGTCCCCGGGCGAGGTGGAGGTGGTGGAGGGCGCGGTGCAGGTGCTCACCGCACACGCCGCCAAGGGCCTGGAGTGGGACGTCGTGGCGGTCGCCGGGCTGACCCGGGGCAGCTGGCCCGGGCAGGTCCGCAACTCCGACCACTGGCTGGGTGGGCTCGGGGTGCTGCCGTTCCCGTTGCGCGGCGACGCCGACGGGTTGCCCACGCTCGACCTGACCGAGGTGATAGACCAGCGCGGGGTGGCCCGGGCGGTGTCCGACTTCACCGACGCCTGGCGGGCCCACGACGAGCGTGAGGAACGCCGGCTGGCGTACGTGGCGGTGACCCGGCCTCGGCGGCTGCTGCTCTGCTCCGGCTACTGGTGGGGGGAGGGGACCAAACGGTTCCGGGGCCCGTCGGTGCTGCTCCGCGAGGTGTACGACGCCTGCCTGGCCGGTGGGGACGGCCTGCTGGTCGACGAGTGGACGCCCGAGCCGGCCGGTGACGCGGTCAACCCGACCAACGAGGTGGTGCTGCGGGCGGAGTGGCCGGCCGACCCGCTGGGCCCCCGCCGGCCGGCGTTGACCGAGGCGGCTGCCCTGGTCCGTCGGTTCCTCGCCGACCCCGACGCGGCCCGCCGCGATCCCGCGCCCGCCGTGGCGCCCGGCGACCCGCAGGCGGTGGCCCCGCAGGTGACGGCCCCCCAGGCGGTGTCTCCGCAGGTGACGGCCCCCCAGGTGGTGGTCCCGCCTCCCACGGGCACGCCGGCGGCGGGCAGGGGGGCGGCTGGTCCGGAGGCGGCGGGTCCGGAGCCCGATCCGGAGGTGGCGCGGTGGCGGCGGGAGGCGGATCTGCTCCTGGCCGAGCGGGCGGAGCTGCTGCGGCAGGCCGAGGCGGTGGAGGTGGTGCTACCCGGGCACCTGTCGGTCACCCAGTTGGTGGCGCTGCGCCGGGACCCGGCGCAGCTGGCCCGTACGCTGCGCCGGCCGATGCCGGCCCCGCCCAGCCCGTACGCCCGGCGGGGTACCGCCTTCCACGCGTGGCTGGAGGCCCGCTTCGGGGCCGACCGGCTGCTCGACGTGGACGAGTTGCCGGGTGCGGCCGACGCGGACGCCGCCCCCGACGCGGCGCTGGCCGAACTCCAGGAGCGCTTCCTGGCCAGCGAGTGGGCCGACCGGGTGCCGGTGGAGGTGGAGGTGCCGTTCGCCACGGTGCTGGCCGGCGTGGTGGTGCGGGGCCGGATGGACGCCGTGTTCACCCGCCCCGGCGGCCGGTACGACGTGGTCGACTGGAAGACCGGCCGGCAGCCGACCGGCGTTGAGGCCGAGGTGGTCGCGGTGCAGCTGGCCGTGTACCGGCTGGCCTGGGCGGAGCTGGCCGGGGTGCCGGTGGACCGGGTTGGGGCGGCCTTCCACTACGTCCGGGAGGGGGTGACGGTGCGGCCGGCGGACCTGCTGGACGCCGACGGGCTGACCACGATCATCGCCGGGTTGCCGGAAAATCCGGTGGGGGGTGGCGCTCCCGAAGATCCGTGGTAGGTTGTTCTTGTTGCAGTTTTGGTTTCCAGAGACTCTGTGTGCGCCTGGCGGATTGTGGCCCCAGGCGCTCTTTGTTGTGTCCGGAGCTCTCCGGGCGGGGCGACCAAAAACAACAGGCGATTCGCGCATCCCGCGCGGGGCGCTCCTCTTCGGGCCCGCAACAGGTGCGGGTTCGACGTTCCGTCAAGGAGACGAAACAGATGGCAATTGGCACCGTCAAGTGGTTCAACGCTGACAAGGGCTTCGGCTTCATCACCCCGGACGGCGGCGGCGCCGACGTCTTCGCCCACTTCTCGGCGATCCAGTCCTCCGGCTACCGGAGCCTGGACGAGAACCAGCGGGTCGAGTTCGAGGTGACCCAGGGCCAGAAGGGCCCGCAGGCGGAGAACATCCGCCCGCTCTGATCTTCGGATCGTCCGTAACACCCACCGGGTCCTCCGGACCCGGTGACGGACCGGTCCGCCGCGCCGCCCCCCGCTCCGGCGGGACGCGGCGTGCTGCGGCGGACCGGCCCGTACCCCATCGGTTCGTGCTTGTGAGTCTTCGACGGACTGCTCCGTCGGAGACCGCGCCGAGTCTCGGCGCCCTCCCTCGACACGTGCCGCGTCGAGGAAGGCATTCCGCATGACCATGACCATTCCCACCTTCGCCGCGACCGGCCTCGCGCCGGCGCTGCTCGCCGAGCTGACCAAGCAGGGCATCACCGAGCCGTTCCCGATCCAGACGGCCACCCTGCCGGACTCGCTGGCCGGCCGGGACGTGCTCGGCCGGGGCCGCACCGGCTCGGGCAAGACCCTCGCCTTCGGGCTCCCGCTGCTGCACCGCACCGCCGGTCACCGGGCCCGCCCGGGTCGCCCGCTCGCCCTGGTGCTGGTCCCCACCCGTGAGCTGGCCGCCCAGGTCACCACGGCACTCACCCCGTACGCCCGGGCGCTGGGGTTGCGCTGCGCCACCGTGGTCGGCGGGCTCTCCCTCCAGCGGCAGGCGGACGCCCTGCGCGCCGGTGCCGAGGTGCTGGTGGCCACCCCCGGCCGGCTGCACGACCTGATCAACCGGGGCGACGCCCGCCTCGACCAGGTCGCCATCACCGTGCTGGACGAGGCCGACCAGATGGCCGACATGGGCTTCCTGCCGCAGGTGACCAAGCTGCTGGAGCAGGTCGCCCCGAACGGGCAGCGGATGCTCTTCTCGGCCACCCTGGACGGCGGGGTGGACCGCCTCGTCCGCCGGTTCCTCAGCAACCCGGTGTCGCACTCGGTGGACCCGGGCACCGCCACGGTGACCGCGATGACCCACCACGTGCTGCACGTCGACGCGGTCGACAAGCCCACCGCGCTCACCCAGATCGCCGCCCGCGAGGGCCGCACCATCCTGTTCATGGCGACGAAGCACCGGGCCGACCGGATGGCCCGCCAGCTGCTAGCCAAGGGCGTCCGCGCTGCGGCGCTGCACGGCGGGAAGTCCCAGCCGCAGCGCACCCGGATCCTGGAGCAGTTCCGCACCGGCCAGGTGACCGCGCTGGTCGCCACCGACGTGGCGGCCCGGGGCATCCACGTCGACGGTCTGGACATGGTGGTCAACGTGGACCCGCCGACCGAGGCGAAGGACTACCTGCACCGGGGTGGTCGTACCGCCCGCGCCGGTGAGGCCGGTCAGGTGGTCACCCTGGTCCTGCCGGAGCAGCGTCGGGACGTCTCCCGGCTGATGAGCGTGGCCGGCATCAAGCCGCAGTCCACCCAGGTACGCCTCGGCGACGGAGCGCTGGCCCGGGTGACCGGGGCCCGTGAGCCGTCGGGTGTGCCGGTGACGATCGTCGCCCCGACGCCCACCCCGGCCGCCCGGCCGCGTGCCGCTGTCGGTGGCGGCACCGGTGGCGGTGGCGGTGGCGAGGGTGGTCGGTCGCACCGGGCGTCGGGCCGGTCCCGTCGACCGCGTCGCCCCCGTACCGCCTGACCGACCGGTCCCGCCCGACCCGGGCCGTCCGCCGGGCTTGGTCACGTTCGACTCAGCCGGGCCGTTGTTGCGGTGTCATCGTGTCGACGATGCCGCATATCGGCCCGGCTGAGTCGATCGTGCTTTCGGGCCGGGTGAGGGTCGGGTGCCGCCGACCGGTGGACGGTGCGGGGTCGGGCGGAGACCCTCGGTGATCATGGTGGCGGGTGGGTCGGTTTGCCGGCTCTATTGCGTCCGATCGGTGACTGTTCCACCGTGCCCGGCTGGTCGAAGCTTGCTCGCGGGGGAAGAACCGGCCGGCACGGTCGGGCACGGGAGGGGTGACCATGGGGGGCGACGTCGAGTCGGGAGCGGGACGCGAGCTGATGGTGGTGTTAGCCGTGGCCGGTGCCGGGCTCCTGCTCGCCATGGTCGCGGCGTTCGCGCCCTGGCACCCGAGGCCGGGGCGGACCGCCCCGGCCGGGCTGGTCGAGTTGCACAGCCCTGACGAAGGGCGCCCGCCGACGGTCGAGCTGACCGCCGGCTGAGTCGACCCTGCGGGGGCCGTGGGGCCCGCGGGGCCGGGTGCCCGTCCGACCGTCGGATCCTGGGGGGTCGACGGTCGGACGGACACCCCGGACCAGCGGTTCGCAGGCGGTCAGCGGGTCGGCTGCCGTGAGCGATCGAACGGCGCGGCTTGTCGGGTGTCTTCGCGGCCGAACGGTGCGGCTTGTCGGGTGTCTTCGCGGCCGAACGGTGCGGTCGGGTCGGGTGTCGTCAGCGGCCGAACGGCGCCGCGTCCGGACCCTGCCCGCAGGCGGGCCGGCCGGCATCACCGGTCGAACCGGTTCAGCGGCTGGGCGTCGGCAGTGGGGCCGGGGCATGCTCCTGGCGGACCAGCAGGTCGGTCAGGGTGGTCTGGTCGACCACCACGGCGATCGCGCCGTCCACGGCGAGCCAGACGTCGCGCAGGCCGGTCGCCACCCCGTGGTAGCCGGCGTCCTCGGCGGGCAGCCCGCGGACGGTGGTCAGTGATCCACCGACGGCACGCAGCACGTCCCCGACGCTGATCTGCGAGGCGGGTCGGGTCAGCGCGTAGCCGCCCTCGGTGCCCCGGTGACTGTGCAGCAGACCCGCGCGGCGCAGGTCGAGCAGGATGCCCTGAAGGAAGCTCAGCGGAATACCCTGCGCCTGCGCCAGGCACGCCGCCTTGACGAGTTCACCGCCACCGCCACGGCTCCCACCGCCGCCACCGGGGCTGCCACGGTCGCGGCCACCCCCGGACCGGTCGCCGCTGTCAGCCCGGTCGCCGCCCCCGGGCCGGCCGTCCCCGAACCGGTCGCCGCTGTCAGGCCGGCCGCTGCCGCCCTCGGGCCCGCCGCCGCCCTCGGGTCGGCCGGGTCCATCCGTGGAGTGGGTGGTCTCGCCGTCGCCGGACGCGGCGACGGCGAGCATGGCCCGGAGCGCATAGTCACTGCGCGCGGAGATGTACACGTCACTGACCAGCCTGGTCCAGTACGCCCCAGCGGCGGCGGATCGCCCGGTCGGCCGCCCCGAACGCGGCGTCGACCACCAGCCCGACGACCAGGATGACGATCATCGTGGCGAGCAGCCAGGGCGCGTCGGACAACTCCCGTGAGTAGGTGAGCTGGGCACCCAGGGACGTCTGTGAGATGCCGACCACCAGCAGCTCACCGGCCATCAGGCTGCGCCAGGAGAAGGCCCAGCCCTGTTTGAGCCCGGCGACGATGGCGGGCAGCGCGGCCGGCGCGATGACGTACCGGTAGAGGTTCAGCCCCCGGGCGCCGAGGTTGCGGCCGGCCCGGACCAGCAGCGGCGGCACGTAGTCGACGCCGCTGATCACCCCGTTGGCGATGGACGGCGCGGCGCCGAGCACCACCACGAAGAAGATCGCCTTCTCGCTCAGCTCGAACAGCAGGATGGCCAGCGGGAACCAGGCGATCGACGGCATCGTCTGCAACGCGGTGATCATCGAGCCGATCGCCGCCCGGAGCACCTTGGACCGGGCCACCGCCAGGCCGACCAGCAGGCCGACCGCGACCGAGAAGACATAGCCGAGCGCGGCCCGTTGCAGGGTGGTGGCGAGACCGTCCCAGAGTTGCCGCCCGCTGGCCTGCCGGGCCAGTTCCTCGGCGACGGTGACCGGGCCGGGCAGCGAGTACGGCGGCTTCCAGCCGCTCCACACCACCACCTGCCACAACCCGATGGCGATGGCGAGCGCGGCGAGCTTGGGCCAGGTGGACGCCCAGAGCCGGGCCCCCCGGGAGACCTCCTTGTCGCGACCGGCGATCTCCAGCGCGTCCAGCCCGGAGATCTCCGCGTCGGTGCGGGCCGAGCCGGTCAGGGTGTCACTTGCCATGGCGGCCCACCTCGGTACGGAGTCGGTCGGTGACCTCGGAGGCGATCGCGGCCACCTCGGGGGAGTCGATACGCCGGGGGCGGGACACGTTCACCTCCGTGGACCAGATGATCCGGCCGGGCCTGCTGCTGAGCAGGATGATCCGGTCGGCGAGCCGGGCCGCCTCCCGGACGTTGTGCGTCACGAACAGCACGGTGAGCTGCCGCTCGGCCCAGATCCGTTCCAGCTCGTCGTGCAGGATGTCCCGGGTCATCGCGTCGAGCGCGCCGAATGGCTCGTCCATCAGCAGGACCGGGGTGTCCAGGGCGAGGGTGCGGGCCAGGGCGACCCGCTGCCGCATGCCGCCGGACAGCTCGTGCGGCCGTTTGCGGCCGAAGTCGGACAGGTGGACGGTGCTCAGCAGCTCGGCCACCCGCTCCCGACGCTCGGCCCGGGGCAGCCCGCGCAGCTTCAACGGCACCTCGACGTTGGCCTCGACGGTCAGCCACGGGAAGAGCGCCGGCTCCTGGAACATCAGGCCGGGGTGGGCGTCGTCGGCCACCGTGATGGTGCCGCCCTGCGCGCGGTCCAGCCCGGCGACGAGGTTGAGCAGGGTGCTCTTGCCGCAGCCGGACGCGCCGACGAGGCAGACGAACTCGCCGGGACGGACGTCGAGGCTGACCCCGTCCAGGGCGAGGACGGCGTTCGTCCCGCGCCCGTACACCTTGGTCACGCCGGAGAGCGCGACCGCGGCGGTCGCGCTCTGCGGCGGTGTCGTGGTCGACGTCACGGCTGGGTGACCTCGGCCTGGCCCTGCGTCTTGAGCACCTCGTTGAGGTACTTCAGGTCGTAGAGTCCGTTCAGGTCGACCGGCTGGGTCAGCTCGACGGCGACGGCGTGGTCCAGCCCGGTCTTGAGCGAGGACGCGATCGGGTCGTTGGTGAACAGCAGGGTGGGCCACGCCTGCTTGATCAGCTTGAGGTCCAGCGGCTTGCCGGTGATCTTGCCGATGTGGTCGGAGATGGCCTGCTGGGCCTCGTCCGGCTTGGTGTTGACGAAGTCGTTCGCCGCGACCTGCCCCTCGACCAGCTTCTTCACCGCGTCGGGGTGGGCCTTGAGGAACTTGGTGGAGACGATCAGGTTGGTGATGACGAACTTCTTGTCCGGCCAGAGGTCCCGCTCGTCGACGAGGACCTTGCCGCCCGCGTTGACCAGCCGGGAGACGAACGGCTCGGGCACCCACGCGCCGTCGATCGAGCCGCTGGAGAAGGTCTCCACCGTCTGGGCGTTCTCCTGCGGGACGATCTTGACGTCGCCGCCGCCCTCCTTGGTGGTCTTGAGGCCCTTCTCCTTGAGCCAGTAGCGGATGGCGACGTCCTGGGTGTTGCCGAGCTGCGGGGTGGCGATCTTCTTGCCGCGCAGCTGGTCGACCGAGGTGATCCCGGGCTTGACCACCAGGGCGACCCCGCCGGAGGCGGCGCCGGAGATGACCCGGACGGCCTCGCCCTTGGACTTGGAGAACGCGTTCACCGTCGGGTTCGGGCCGATGTACGTGGCGTCGAGCGCGCCGGAGAAGATCGCCTCGATGGCGGCCGGGCCGGCGTTGAACGTCTTGGTCTCCAGCTTGACGTCGCCCAGCTTCTCCGCGAAGAGGCCCTTCTCGACGCCGACCACGGCCGGGGCGTGCGTGATGTTGGGGAAGTAGCCCAGCCGCAGCGTGACGGGGCCGGAGTCGCCGCCGGCGCTGTCGTCGTCGCCGCACGCGGCGGTGGTGCCCATCGCGGCCACGCCGACGGCGGCGAGGGTGGCGAGGGAGATCAGCCGACGGAAGGGGAGCCGTCTCATCATCTGTCCAATCCGCAGTATTCCTATTTAGTTGGTAGGAAGAGTGGGCCAGGGGTCCATCGACGTCAAGCACCGTCCACATCATGGGATGTCGGGTCTCAGATATTCCTGGTTTTCCTACCTTCTTGATAGGTTTAGCTGCCCCCGGCGAGGCAGACCGGGCGGGACACGGCGAGAGGGCGGCCGACATGACCTTCCACTGGTTCCTCCCCACCTCCGGCGACGGCGACCAGGTCGGTGCGGCCACCGTCACCGCCGGTGCGGCCCGGCACGCGCGGGCCGCCACCATCGGATATCTGACCGAGGTGGCCCGGGCCGCCGAGGCGGGCGGGTTCAGCGCACTGCTCACCCCCGTCGGCTCCGGCTGCCCCGACCCGTGGATCGTCTGCGCGGCGGTCACCCAGCACACCGAACGGATCGGGCTGCTGGTCGCCGTCCGCGCCGGCTTCGCCCTGCCGACCCTGGTCGCCCAGCAGGCCGAGGCGTTCCAGGCGGTCTCCGGGGGTCGGCTCGCGCTGAACGTCGTCACCGGCGGCGACCCCACCGAGCAGCGGGCGTACGGCGACTTCCTCGACCACGACGCGCGCTACGCCCGTACCGGGGAGTTCATCGAGGTGCTCCGCCGCTCCTGGCGCGGCGGCCCGTTCGACTTCGCCGGTGAGCACTACCGGATCGACGGCGGTGGGCTCGCCAGCCCGCTGGCCGACCCGCCCCCGGTCTACCTCGGCGGCGCGTCCCCGGCCGCCGAGGCGGTCGCCGCCCGGCAGGCCGACACGTACCTGATGTGGGGCGAGCCACCGGCGGCGATCGCCACCCGGGTGGCCCGGGTCCGCGCCCGCGCCGCCGAGCAGGGCCGCACCCTGCGTACGGGGCTGCGGCTGCACGTCATCGCCCGGCACACCACCGCCGAGGCGTGGGCCGAGGCCGACCGGCTGCGGGCCGGGATGAGCCCGGAGCGGATCGCCGCCGCCCAGGCCCGGTTCGGCCGGATGGACTCCGTCGGCCAGGCCCGGATGACCGCGCTGCACGGCGGCGGCAGCGGACGCCTCGCCGTCGCGACGAACCTGTGGGCCGGCATCGGCCTGGTCCGCGAGGGTGCGGGCACCGCCCTGGTCGGCAGCTACGCCGAGGTCGCCGCCCGGCTCGACGAGTACGCCCACAGCGGCGTCGACGAGTTCATCCTCTCCGGCTGGCCGCACCGGGAGGAGGCGGAACGGGTCGGCGCGGAGGTGCTGCCCCGGGTCACCGCCCTGCCCGTCGCGGTGTCGTACTGAGACGCGGGTCGCGGACGGCCGTGCCGCCGCTGGCGACACGCTAGGGTCGATCACGTGCCGACCCGGAGAGCGAGAATTCCAGCGACGAAATACCCGGTCGAGCGGTTCACCCTCGACAACGGCCTACGGGTGGTGCTCACCCCGGACCGCAGCGCCCCGGTGATCGGCGTGGCGGTCGTCTACGACGTCGGCATCCGCTCCGAGCCGCAGGGGCGTACCGGCTTCGCCCACCTCTTCGAGCACCTGATGTTCCAGGGCTCGGAGAACCTGGAGAAGCTTGCCCACTTCCGGCACGTGCAGGGTGCCGGCGGCACCTTCAACGGCTCCACCCACCTGGACTACACCGACTACTACGAGACGCTTCCCGGCAACGCCCTGGAACGGGCGCTGTTCCTGGAGGCCGACCGGATGCGCGGCCCCCGGCTGACCGAGGAGAACCTGCGCAACCAGGTCGACGTGGTCAAGGAGGAGATCCGGGTCAACGTGCTCAACCGGCCGTACGGCGGGTTCCCCTGGCTGACCCTGCCGCCGGTCATGTTCGACACCTTCCCCAACGCGCACGACGGTTACGGCTCCTTCGACGACCTGGAGTCCGCCACCGTCGCCGACGCCGCCGACTTCTTCCGCCGCTACTACGCCAGCGGCAACGCCGTCCTGGCGGTCAGCGGGGACATCGACGTCGCGGAGGCGACCACGCTCGTCGAACGGCACTTCGGTGACGTGCCGGCCCGACCCGCCCCGGAGCGTCCGGACTTCACCGAGCCGGACCTGACCGTCGAGCGGCGTACCTCGTACACCGATCAGCTGGCCCCGTTGCCGGCGGTGGCCTCGGCGTGGCGGGTGCCCGACCCGGTCGTCGACTTCGCCGGCTACCTGCCCTACGTGGTGCTCGCCGAGGTGCTCACCGACGGGGACGCGTCCCGGTTGGTGGAGCGGATGGTGCAGCGCGACCGCAGCGTCACCGGCCTCGGCGGCTACCTCGGCTTCATGGGTGACCCGTTCGACGTCCGCGACCCCACCGCACTGCTGCTCCAGGCGCACCTGCCGCCCGGCGGCGACGTGGACAAGGCGTTGCGCACGATCGACGAGGAACTGGACCGGCTGGCCACCGACGGGCTGACCGACGGCGAGCTGGCCCGTACCCAGGCGCGGATGGCCACCCACCTGCTGCGGGACACCGACGCGGTGCTCGGCCGGGCGCTGCGGATGGCGGTGCTGGAACAGCAGCGCGGCGAGCCGGGCCTGCTCAACGACCTGCCCCGGCTGGTCGGCGAGGTCACCGAGGACCAGGTCCGCGCCGCCGCCGCCACCCTGCGCCCGGAGCGCCGCGCCTCCATCGAGGTCATCCCAGGAGGTGCCAAATGACCAGCGTCTCCCGGGCGCTACCGGCGCTCGGTCCGACCCGGCGGCTCAAGCTGCCCAAGCAGGCCGAGCGCAGGCTTCCCAACGGGCTCACCGTGCTCGCGGTACGCCGGCCCGCCGTCCCCCTGGTCGAGTTGCGGCTGTGGATGCCGTTCGGCCGGACCCACCTGGCCCGGGGGGCGATGCTCGCCGAGACCGTGCTGGCCGGCACCGGCACCCTCACCGCCACCCAGATCGCCGCCGAGTTGCAGAAGGTCGGCGGTGGGCTGTCCGCCGGGGCCGACCCGGACCGGCTGATGCTCTCCGGTGCGGGTCTGGTCACCGGGTTGGACCGGATGCTGGAGATCCTGGCGGACGTGCTGACCGACGCCAGCTACCCGGCCGACTGGGTGCAGACCGAGCGGGACCGACTGGTGGACCGGATCCAGGTGGCGCAGAGCCAGCCGGCCCACCTGGCCCGCACCGCGCTGCTGCGGCGGATCTACGGCCGGCACCCGTACGCGGTGCAGACCCCGGAACCGGACCAGGTCCGCGCGGTCCGTCCGGCGGCGCTGCGCCGGCTGCACGCCGAGCGGGTGCACCCGGCCGAGGCGGTGCTGGTGCTGGTCGGCGACGTGCAGCCGGAACGCGCGTTGGACGCGGCGGAGAAGGCCCTGGCCGGCTGGACCGGGGACAGCCGGGGTGCCGCCCTGCCGCCGGCACCCCCGCTGGAACCCGGTCCGCTGCTGCTGGTGGACCGGCCCGGTTCGGTGCAGTCGTCGCTGCGGATCGCGCTGCCGGCGGTGCCCCGCACCCACCCGGACCACGCCGCGCTGCAACTGGCCAATCTGATCTTCGGCGGTTACTTCTCGTCCCGCTGGACGGAGAACATCCGGGAGGACAAGGGGTACACCTACGGCCCGCACTCGTCGGTCGAGCACTCGGTGGCCGGGTCGGTGCTGGTCGCCGGGGCCGAGGTGGCCACCGAGGTGACCGGCCCGGCCCTGCTGGAGACGACGTACGAGCTGGGCCGGCTGGCCTCGGTGCCGCCCGGGGTGGACGAGTTGGAGCAGGCCCGCCAGTACGCCCTGGGCACCCTCCAGCTCGGCATCTCCACCCAGGCCGGGCTGGCCGCGTTGACCAGCGCGTACGCGGGCAGCGGGCTGCGCCTGGACTTCCTCGCCGAGCACGCCGCCCGGCTGGCGAAGGCCACCGTCGAGGACGTCGCCGAGGCGGGTGCCCGGTATCTTGCCCCGGCGCGGGCGGTCGTGGTGGTGCTCGGTGACGCCGAGCGGGTCGCCGGACCACTGTCCGCCCTCACCCCGGTGCGGACGGAGTCGGCGTGAGCGGGGAGGCCGCGCCCCCGCTGGCCCGGTCCACGTTGGACCGGGCGGCGCACCGGCGTACCGACCCGCAGTGGTTGGCGCAGGCGTGGCAGCGGGCCCGGGTGCTGGTGTTGGACTCGACCCGGGACGGGCGGGCGCTGGTGCACACCGAGGCGAACCCGCCGGTGCTGGTGCTGCGGGAAGCCGCCGAGGTCGGCCCGCCGGGGGAGGCGTACCCGCTCTTCCTGGGGGTGGAGCCCGACGGGGTGCCGGTCTTCGCGGTGGACGCCCCGCTCCCCGACCTGCCAGGCACCCGGGCGGCCAACCTGCGGGAGATCGGCCACCTGCTCGACGACCGGGACGCGGGGATCTTCACCACGGCGCTCGCCCTGGTCAACTGGCACCTGGGGCACGGCTGGTCACCCCGGTCGGGGCACCGGACCGAGGTCGCCGAGGGCGGCTGGACCCGGGTGGGCACGGATGGCCAGCGGATGTGGCCGCGGACCGACCCGGCGATGATCGTCCTGGTGCACGACGGGGTGGGGGGACCTGACGGTCGCTGTCTGCTCGGCAACAACGCCACCTGGCCGCGTACCCCGGGGCAGCGGCGGTTCTCCTGTCTCGCCGGCTACGTGGAGCCGGGGGAGTCGGCGGAGGCGGCCGTGCTGCGCGAGGTCCGCGAGGAGGTCGGCGTCGGGGTCGAGCGGATCACGTACGCGGGCAGCCAGGCCTGGCCGTTTCCGGGCTCGCTGATGCTGGGCTACCTGGCCGAGGCGGACCCCCGGGAGCCGGTGCGGGTCGACCCGACGGAGATCGCGTACGCCCGGTGGTTCACCCGGCGGGACATCGGCGCGGTGCTGGCCGGTCGGGCGGTGGACGCCGGGGACGGCGACCGGGTGCTCCTGCCGCCGCCGTCGTCGATCGCCCTCTTCCTGATCCACCGCTGGCTCGACGGGCACTGCTGACCGGTCGGGTGCCGTGCCGACGCCGTGCGGGTCTGCCGACGGAGGTCGGTCAGCCGGGCGGGTGTCGCCTGCGGGAGCGTCGGCCCGGTTCGTCGAGCGGAAGCACCTTGACCCGCTGCCGGCCGGCGCGGACCGCGCCCACCGTGGACAGGGCGCGGGCCAGCAGCAGGGCAGCGTCCCGGTCCTCGGCGTGGACGGTCTGCCGGCGGAACTCCGGGGTGGTGGTTTCGTTGCGTAGGCAGCCCCCGCCGGCCCAGGCGGCGGCGAGGTCGATGTCGGCGGCGGTGCGGATGTCGGTACGAACGATCAGGAAACGCATGGCTGTCTCCGGACGGACCGCGGGTGGCCGGTACGTGGTGGAACTTCCACGTCACTGAATCGTCATGTTACGCCCGCGCGGGGTCCCAGCAAGTGAAACGCGGCGATCGACCGGGTCCCTGTCCGATCATCCGATGCCTGGTCAGACCGGTTGCCGTCGGGGGATGACGGGTTCGGGGACGCCGGACGACGGTGGGGCCGCCGGCAATCCTGCCGACGGCCCCACCCTGAGCGACCGGGATCAGTCCAGTGCGAACTGTCCGTTCTTGGTGCCAGCGAGGAAGCCGAGCCAGCCGGCCCTCGGGAACAGCAGCACCGGGCCGTTCGGGTCCTTGCTGTCCCGCAGCGCCACCTCGACCGTCGCGGTACGCAGGTGGGCGACCTCCACACAGTTGGAGGTCTGGCTGCGGGTGCTCTTGTGCCAGCGCGCGTCGGCGGGCACGGTCTGGATCTCGTTCATGGTTCTGCTCCTGCTTTCTGGAACTGCCTCGACGGAACGAGCGGCGGTCGCCCGGCCCCGGCGGATCGGTGTGGGTCACCGTTCCGTCAGGCGCCCCGGTTGCCGGCGGCGTTGGGCCGGCGCTGCTGTCGGTCCCGGAGCCACCACGGACGAGGCCGCCGTGTCGGTCAGCCGTCCCGTTGCCGCGAAGAGCCAGGTAAGGGTGTCCGATGCGGAGAGCGCCGCCGAGCAGAGCCACTCAAATGCCACTTTATAGCGATTTACCGTGGATACCTCGGTCGACATGACGTCGATGAAGCCTCCTTCGATCGCCAACGTCTCCGGATCCTGCGAATCGGCGAACCGGTAGAGCGAGAAGGCCGTCGGTGGCAGGTAGAACTCCCCGATCCGGGTGTCCCGCAGCAGCAGGTGCAGGGTCACGTTCGGCAGCATGGCCAGCTCGCAGAGGTGGGCGAGCTGCTCCCGCAGCACTTCCGGCGGGCAGGCCCGCCGGCCCAGCGCCGCCTCCTCCAACACCGCCGTGTACCGGGGTCCGTCCGCCCGGTCCAACAGGGACTGCCGGCCCAGCCGGGCCTTGACCTCGGTCTCCGGGTCGTCCCCGGGCGGCTCCGCCGACTCGGCGGCGGCGGCTTCGGCCGAGAGGATCCGCAGCCGGGCGTACCCCTCGGTCTGCAGGAGCCCCGGCACCAGGACCGGGTTGTACTCACGGATCTGGGCGCACCCCGCCTCCAGCTCCGCCCAGCCCAACTGCTGCTGCGTCATCACCGGGTACGACTTGCGCCAGGCACGCATGTCGCCGGCCTCGTCGGTGATGGCGAGCAGTTCGTGGCGCAGGTCGGCGGTGGCGCCGTAGAGGTCGAGCAGGACGCTGACGTCCTCCGGGTCGGGCCGGCTGCGGCCGTTCTCCAGCCGGGAGAGTTTCGACGCCGACGCCCAGCCGATCCGGTCGATCACCTGGTCACCGGTGAGTCCCGCCGCCTCGCGCAGGCGGCGCAGGTCATTGCCGAGCCTGCGTCGGCGCAGGATCGGACTCGGTACGGCTGGAGGCACGGTGTCCTCGATTCCGTCGACCGTCGCGAGGCGCGGCGGTAACTGTATGAAATTCGCCCCCCACGGTCAGTATGGACGTCGCGACCGGCGTCGGAGGTCCCGACGAGGGCGTGTCTTGCGTCAAAAAGAGGACTGTGGAACGTGCCGGCCGAGCCCGGGGACGACGTCGTCCCAGCTGGCGGCAGTTCCCCCGTACGCGTCCACCGGACGCCACCCCCCGCCGGAGGGAACCCCATGCGCACCGTCCTGCGCCGCCCCGACTTCCGACTGCTCTTCGTCGCCCTGCTGGCCAGCATGGCGGCCGAGTCGCTGCTGCTGCTCGCCCTCGCCATCTGGGTCAAGGATCTGACCGGCTCCGACGGGCTGGCCGGCGCGACCATCTTCGCGATCATCGCGCCGATGATCCTGGCCCCGCTGATCGGTTGGGTCGTCGACCGCTACCGTCGCCGACCGTTCTTCGTGATCGCCAACCTGGGCACGGCGCTGGTGCTCAGCCCGCTCTTCCTGGTCCGCGACCGGGCCGACGTCTGGATCATCTACGTGGTGGCCGCCTGCTACGGGTTGTCCTACCTGACGTTGCACGCGACCCTGAGCGGGCTGCTTCGCCAGATCGTGCCGAGCGAACTGCTGGCCGACGCGAACGGGGCGTTGCAGACCGTCCGGCAGGGCCTGCGCCTGGGCGGCCCGCTGGCCGGGGCGGCCCTGTACGCGGCGGTCGGCGGCTGGCTGCTGACCAGCCTGGCGATGACCGGCTTCGTGGTCGCCGCCGCCGTGGTGGGGCTGCTGCGGGTGACCGAGCACGCGCCCGCCACCGCCACCCTGCGGTGGCCGGCGGAGTTGGGCGCCGGGCTGCGCCACCTCACCCACGAGGCGGCCCTGCGCCGGGCCCTGCTCGGGTACGGGATGGGCTCACTCGTGATGGGCTTCACCGAATCACTGATCTTCGCGTACGTCGACCAGGGACTACGCCGGGACGCCGCCTTCGTCGGGGTGCTGATCACCGTGCAGGGGATCGGGGGCCTGGTGGGCGGCCTGCTCTCACCGACGGTCGTGCGTCGGGTCGGCGAACTGGGGGCGCTCGCCGCCGGGGTGACCCTGTTCGGTCCGGCCGCACTGGCCCTGGCCTGGCCGGACCTGCGCCTCGGGGTGCTGGCCCTGCTGCTCGCCGGGCTGTCTCTGCCACTGACCATGGTCGGGCTGACCACCCTGGTCCAGCGGCGTACCCCGCCGGGACTGCTCGGTCGGGTCACCGCGGCCTCCGAGGCGCTGGTCAGTGGGCCGCAGGCGGTCTCCATCGGGACGGGGGCGCTGCTGGTCGGCGTGTTCGACTACCGACTGCTCTTCGTCCTGGTCGGGGTGGTCACCACGGTCGCCGGCCTCTGGCTCTGGCAGGGTCGCCGACTCACCCCGCCACGGCTGCCCGCCCCGCCGACGCCGGTCCCGCCCGCCCCGGTCCCGTCCACACCGGTCCCGCCCACACCCCCGACGCCGGTCCCGCCCACACCGGCCGCCCACATCCCGGCACCCCGCCGGCCGCTGCCCGATCCCACCATCCACCGGCTCCCCGGTCGGTGACCCCGCAACTGCGGGGAGCGGCCGGCCCGGTGGGGCCGGCCGCTCCCCGCGGCGGGTCGACGGGGTCAGCCCGTGATCGTGGCCAGGTGCTGCTTGACCTGGGTGATGGAGGGGTTGGTCAGGGCACTGCCGTCGGCGAAGCGCAGCGTCGGGACGGTCTGGTTGCCACCGTTGACCTTCATCACGAAGTCGGCGGCCTTCGGGTCCTGCTCGATGTCGACCACCTCGTACCCGATGCCTTCCCGGTCCAGCTGCGACTTCAGCCGGTGGCAGTAGCCGCACCACGGGGTGGAATACATGGTCAACATCGTCGGATCCTCCACGGTTCGCCGCGCCCCGGCCCGGTCAGGCCAGGCTGACCGGTACAACACCGGCCGGAGCTGAGATGATTCCTCGCTGTGGTGGTTCACTCAGCGGAGTCGGTCCTCGCCGGGCTGGATCCGGAGCAGCGGTCGGCGGTGACCGCCCCGGCCGGCCCGGTCTGCATCCTGGCCGGGGCCGGCACCGGCAAGACCCGCGCGGTCACCTCCCGGATCGCCCACCGGGTGCTGACCGGGGAGATCGTCGGACGACACGTGCTGGCGGTCACCTTCACCGCACGGGCCGCCGCCGAGATGCGGGCCCGACTCACCGGGCTCGGGGTGCCCGGGGTGCAGGCGCGGACGTTCCACGCGGCGGCGCTGCGTCAGGTGCGCTACTTCGCGCCCCGGCTGCTGTCCGGCCGGGCCATGCCGGAACTGCTGGACAGCAAGGTCCGGGTGGTCACCCTGGCGGCCGCGAAGGTCGGCCTGCGGGCCGACCGGGCCGCCGCCCGGGACCTGTCCGGTGAGATCGAGTGGGCCAAGTCGTCGCTGGTCGAGCCGGGGGACTACGTGGTCGCCGCCGCCCGGGCGCTGCGCGAGACGCCGTACGAGCCGGCGACGGTGGCCGAGGTCTTCACCGCGTACGAACGGTTGAAGCGGTCCTCCGGAGTGATCGACTTCGAGGACATGCTGCGGGCCGCGGTGTGGGGCATCGAGGAGCACCCGGACGTCGCCGAGCAGGTACGCGGCCAGTACCGGCACTTCGTCGTCGACGAGTACCAGGACGTCAACCCGCTCCAGCAGCGGCTGCTCGACGCCTGGCTGGGCGGCCGGGACGACGTGACAGTGGTCGGGGACGCCAGCCAGACGATCTACTCGTTCACCGGGGCCACCTCGGCGTACCTGATCGACTTCCCGCGTCGGCACCGGGCGGCCACGGTGGTCCGGCTGGTGCGTGACTACCGGTCCACCCCGCAGGTCGTCGGGTTGGCCAACGCGGTGATCGGGCAGGCCCGGGGCACCGAGGCGCGGCTGCGGCTGGAGCTGCACGGCCAGCGCCCGCCCGGCCCCGAACCGGAGCTGCGGATCTTCACCGACGAGCCGGCCGAGGCGACCGCGGTGGCGGCCCGCTGCCGGACCCTGGTCGACGCGGGCACCCCGGCGAAGGAGATCGCCGTGCTGTTTCGCACCAACGCCCAGTCGGAGGCGTACGAGAAGGCGTTGACCGAGGTCGGCGTCCCGTACGTGGTGCAGGGGGCGGAGCGGTTCTTCGAGCGTGCCGAGGTACGCCAGGCGATGGTGGCGTTGCGGGCCGCCACCCGGTCGATCCCGGGCGACACCCCGCTGCCGATCGCCGTCCGGGAGGCGTTGACCGCGGTCGGCTGGGCCCCCGACGCCGCCCCGCCCGGTGGTGCCGCCCGGGAGCGCTGGGAGGCCCTCGCCGCCCTGGTCCAGCTCGCCGAGGAGTACGCGGCCAGCCCCGAGGTGCTGCCGATCGGCGAGGCGGCGACGGTGGAACGTCAGGCGACCCTGGCGGACTTCAACGACGAGTTGGCCCGGCGGGCCGCCCAGCAGCACGTGCCGACGGTGGACGGGGTGACCCTGGCCTCCCTGCACTCGGCCAAGGGGCTGGAGTGGGACGCGGTGTTCCTGGTCGGCCTCTCCGAAGGCACCCTGCCCACCTCGTACGCGCGTACCCCGGAGCAGGTCGAGGAGGAGCGGCGGCTGCTCTACGTCGGGATCACCCGGGCCCGGCAGTGGCTCTGGCTGTCGTACGCCTCGGCCCGCTCGCCCGGTGGTCGGGCCCGCCGGCCGTCGCGGTTCCTGCCCCAGCTGGACCGGACCGGTGGGGGCGAGCGGGCCGGTGCGGGCCGGTCGGGCGGGGTGGCCGGGGCGAAACGGGCGGTGGAACGTCGGCGGACCCAGGTGGTGTCCTGCCGGATCTGCGGCGCGACCCTGCTCGCCGGGGCGGACCGCAAACTGGGCCGCTGCCCGACCTGCCCGTCGGACATTGACGAGAATCTTTACGAGCGGTTGGGTGACTGGCGGGCCCGGGTGGCCGGGGCGCAGCGGGTCCCGGCGTACGTGGTCTTCACCGACGCCACCCTGGTCGCGCTGGCCGAACGGCGACCGGGCCGGATCGAGGAGCTGATCGCCATCGCCGGCATCGGCCCCCGCAAACTCGGCCTGTACGGCGAGGCGGTGCTGGCGTTGGTGGCGGGCGCGACGGTCGACGAGATCGGCCCGGAGAAAACTCTCGAAATCTCGTCGTAAATTCGTTTGCCCTCGCCCCGTGGCGAGGAATAGCCTCAGGACGCACCTCGGGAGCAGCGCCATTACGGCTGCTCACGGGGGCTGAGTCCGAATCGGTACGAGGAACGTGAGGGAGGTGGCAACCGTGGAGATCATCACTTATGAGCGTCCGGCGGCGATGCCAGCTGCCTTCGCTCCGCTGTCGGCTGTCCGGGTGGCCCTTGCTTCTCCGCGACCGTCGAACCCGCAGGTGCACCAGGTCTCGGTTCAGGCCGAGCTGAACCTGACTGTTGCACCCACTGCGGGAGCCGAGGGGACCAGTGGCTTCACGGGTCTGGGCATTGATGTCGCTAAGCAGCGCATGGATGTCCGCGGCGTTCCACCTCGAGGTAGACCGGTCTGACACTCAGACCACCGGCTCACCTCGAGGCCGCGGAACCCGCTCACCGGGATCCGCGGCCTCAGTTTTTTGCCCGTCGAAGTACGTCGGAATTGCGATCCACGAGATCGAAGTGAGAGAGAGGTGACCGGGAGATGAGTCTGGCGTTGGCCCCCCTCGACGTGAGCGTCGAGCTGGAGGCGAACCTGCCCTGCCGGAAGTTCGACCCCGACCTGTGGTTCTCCGACTCGCCCACCGACCTGGAGCTGGCCAAGTCGCTCTGCGGGGACTGCCCGCTGCGCGTCGAGTGCCTGGCCGGTGCGGTCGAGCGGGCCGAGCCCTGGGGCGTCTGGGGCGGCGAGATCTTCGAGCGTGGCGCGGTCGTCCCGCGTAAGCGGCCCCGGGGCCGTCCGCGCAAGGAGGACCTCGCCCGTGACGCGGCCCTTCAGGTCGAGGCCGAGGCGCGGATGGCGGCCAGTGGTGTGGCCACCTCGCGCAGTGCGGTCCGGCTGGCAGCCTGACCTACCCGATCCGTTCCACCCACCCGCCGATGACCATCGGCCGCGAGAAAGTTGACCACGATGCTGCACCTGCCGAACGGAACCGAGATGCAACTACTCCACGAAGCGTTGTCCCGGGCTCGAATGCGCCAGCCTCAGGCCGGTCGTACCACCACGAGCACTGAGGCGCACCGTTCTGCCCGTACCGTCGCGATGAGCAGCCGGAGCCAGTCGGCTCGCGACCTGGGCGTTCTCTAGGACCACCTGCGATACGCGGGGGCGGTGACCGGGTTCCGGTCACCGCCCCCGCGTCGTCCGTCGGCCGGGCCGGCCCGCCGCCGCGCGTCGGTCAGGCCACCGGGGCGAAACCGGGCAGCCAGCGCTCCAGGATGCCCCGGTAGGGCGCCTTCGCCTCCAACTGGCAGAGCACCCCGATCGAGCCCAGCGTCACCCGGTGGATGAGCAGGTACGACGGCGGCAGGTTGAGCTGCCGGCTGAGCTGGAAGGCGGGCGACTTCGGGCTGGCCAGCCGGGTCGCCTCGGCGCGGAGCCAGGCCCGGGTGAACCGGAACTCCTCCTGCGCCACCGGGTCCAGCATGGGCCGGATGTAGTCCAGCAGCGCCTGCGCGTCGATCGGCTCGGTCGCCTTGACGAAGCCTTCCTCGCGTAACCCGGCGACGACCGCGTCGGCGTCGCCACGCAGCGACAACCCGAGCAACCGGCCGATCGGCTCCGGGGTGCCCTCGGGCATCCGGGCCACCGCGCCGAAGTCGATCACACCGAGCCGGCCGTCGGGCAGCAACCGGAAGTTGCCCGGGTGCGGGTCGGCGTGCAGCAGCCCGGCCCGGGGCGGGGCGGACAGGTGCAGGGTCGCCATCAGCCGACCGGCGGAGTTGCGCTGCTCGTCGGTGCCCTCCCGGATGATGTCCGCGAGCGGTGTCCCCTCGATCCACTCGGTGACCAGGACCCGGGGCGAGGCGGAGAGCACCGCCGGGATGAAGATCTCCGGGTCGTCGGCGTACGCGGCGGCGAAGGCGCGCTGGGACTCGGCCTCCAGCTCGTAGTCCAACTCCTCGGTGATCCGCTCCCGCAGTTCGGCCAGGAGCGGCTTGACGTCCAGGCCGGGTTGGATGGCCCGGAACATCCCGCCCAGCCGGGAGAGCTGCTTGAGGTCGGCGAGCAGCGCGTCCCCCGCACCCGGGTACTGGATCTTGACGGCGGCGGACCGGGACACCCCGGTCTCCGGGTCCCGCCACACCGCCCGGTGCACCTGGCCGATGCTGGCCGCCGCGGCCGGGGTGTCGTCGAACTCCACGAACCGGTCCCGCCAGTCCGGCCCGAGCTGCTCCGCGAGCACCTTGTGCACGCTCGCCACCGGCAGCGGTGGGGCGGCCTCCTGGAGCTTGGTCAACGCCTGCCGGTAGGGCGCGGCGATCTCGTCAGGCAACGCCGCCTCGAACACCGACAACGCCTGGCCGAACTTCATCGCCCCGCCTTTGAGCTGCCCGAGGACGCTGAACAGCTGCTCGGCGGTGCGTTGTTGGATCTCGGCGGAGATGACGTCGGAGGCGATGCCGGTGACGCGCTTACCCATCCCGAGGACGGTCCGACCGGCGAAGCCGAGCGGCAGAGCGGCGAGCTTGGCGGTCCGGGACACGGCGCGGCGCGGGATGTCGGTCACCTGGCCATTGTTACCGACTTCCCGGCCCCGCTGCTGCTCCAAGCTGGGCTGGGTCGGCGCATACCCCATTCCGCGGGCCCGGTGGGACTCCCATCGCGCTCCCACCCGTCACTCCGGGCGGCCGGGGCCGGAGCAGGAACAGCCGGGGTGCGGGGCCCAGGCCCGACGTCGGAACCGGCCGGCCGACCCGATCTCCACCGCGCAGCCCACCGTCTCCGGGGTGCCCCCGTCGACCTGGGCCAGGGCCTCGGCGACCGCATAGCCGACGGCGCTGAGCAGGGTGGCCGTGCCGCAGGACCGGTCGGCCGGGCCGGTGGCGAGCTGCGCGGCCAGGCCCGGCCAGCCCGGGTCGCGATCGGTGCGGTGCAGATCCAGGCAGTGCAGGCAGGGGCCCACCGGTGGCCGGACCAGGGGACCGACCACCGGCACCCCCTCCCGGAGGGTGAGCAGCAGGTGCGGTTGGCGACGGCGGGCGTACCCGGTGGCGAGCAGGTCCGTCGGGCGGTCCGTGCCGAGGTGCACCACCAGGGCGACCGGGCGTCGGCCGGCCGGGTGGGTCCGGGTGCCCGGGGCGGTGCGGGCGACGGCGTCCCGGACCGCCTCGGTGAGCGGTCGCCCCACGTCGGTCGCGGCCAACCCGGACCCGACCAGGTCGACCGGGTCCACCGGGCCGGTCAGCTCGGCCGCCACGTGCCCGACACCGGCCTGGGCCAGGGCCACGGCGACCGGTGCGCCGAGTCGGCCGGCCCCGGCCACCACCACCCGGGCGGCGCGTCGTCGGCGGAGCACCTGGGCAGGGGTGCCGGGCAGGGCGGGCGCGGCCAGGGCGAGTGCTGCGGCCTCCGCGGCGAGCCGGAGCCGGTCCGGGCCGGTCAGCTCCCGGGGGAGCAGGGTGTGCGCCGGTACGACCAGCCCGGCCGCGTGCAGCGTGTCGATCAACCCGCGCGCCTGGCCGGGGTCGACCTGGGCGTGCACCGCGTCCGCGAGGACGCCGCGGACGCTCCGGGTGCCGTCGAGCAGGTCGAGTAGCCGGGTGACCCGCGAATCGGTCACTTCCAGCAGCACGGCCCGACCCGGGTTCAACCCCAGTTGCAGGGTGTGCCGGTCGCGCCAGAGCCGGGTCAGACCCGGCACCAGTACGGGGCGGAGCAGTGCAGCGTCGCTGGGTGCGGGAGGAGAGGGGGCCACGATGACGAATCGTGACCGAATCCCTGCGGTGAGTCGATCGTTGTCCACAGGTGCGCAGCGCCAGATCCAGCGTTGTCCACAGGAGTCGGCGGGTTATCCACAGCTCACCGCGCGTCATGTCGGGCAGCTGACAGATCGCCCGGCGGGTGAGCGGGCGGCGGCTGTGGGCCGGCCGTCCGGCGGGCGCCGCCCTCCGATCGGCGGGCGTCGTCGCGGATCGGTCGGCCGGCTCGTCTTCGTGGGCTGGCTGGACGTGCCGGAGGGGCGGCCGACCGGCCGCCCCTCCCGCGTCGTACCCGTACGGGTCAGACCTTGGCCTTGCCCAGGATGCGGTTCACTGTTGTGCCGCACACCGGACACTTGCCCTTGGCCATGTTCATCCCGGTCTTCGAGACCTCGACGTGCCCCTCGAAGTCCCGCTTCTCCTTGCACTTCACGCAGTAACCGTTGTAGGTCTGGGCCTGGTCGGCCACGGTAGCCTCCTCGTCTCGTCCGCCGGGCACGTCGGTCCGGCGGTTCTCCCGGCGGCGGGCCACGCGGGGCGCGGCGCCGGGTCCTTCTCCGCGGCCACCCACGTGACCGCCGGTTGGCGGACCCTACCCAGCTCTGGGCGGTTCCATGTCAGCTGTGCATCGACACTGTGAGCAAGTCGACGTCGAGAGTGTGCATCCCGAAATAGGCGGGATAAGTGAGTTTGCCGGGGACACGCCGTGTGGAGTGCCAGGGGAGGTCCCCCGGACGGGGGTGCGGCGACGCTACCGGAGCTGATCAACTACGGTGGAGGTCGCGCCCGGTGGGGGGTGGTCGGTCTCGCCACGAAGGGTGACGAGGGTCCAGTCTCATGGTCACCACCAGTTTTTTTCGGACTCCTTACTACTAACCCCCATTTTCTGGGCGCGTGTCGGGGTGTTGACCCTTGCGGACCCCTGGTCAGTACGCATTAGCTTTCCCTCGTGGCAGGAAACCACGGCTGCGCGGCCCACTGATGGCGGCGCGGAAGCCAGTCGTCGAGGTACGGCGCAGTCAGCGCCGGCGACGGACGGTGTCCGCCTACCGGGACGGCGAACGGGTCGTGGTGCTCATCCCGGACCAGTTCTCCCGCGCCGAGGAGAGCGAGTGGGTCGACCGGATGCTCGCCCGGCTCGCCGCCCGGGAGGGCCGGTTGGCCCGCAACGACAACGAGCTGCTCGACCGGGCCCTCCGCCTGATCAACCTGTACCTGTCCGACCAGGGCGGAGAGACCCTGCCGGCCAGCGTCCGGTGGGTCACCAACCAGAACGGCCGATGGGGGTCCTGCACCCCCGCCGACCGGACCATCCGGATCTCGCACCGGCTCCAGGACATGCCCGAGTGGGTGCTCGACTACGTGCTGCTGCACGAGTTGGCGCACCTCATCGTGCCGAGCCACAACGCCCGCTTCTGGGCCCTGGTCGGCCGGTACGCCAAGACCGAACGGGCCCGGGGCTACCTGGAGGGTGTGGCCGCCGCCTCGGCCGTCCCGGTGGCCGGCTGACCGCCACCCCCGTCGACCGTCCGGCCGTGGGTCGATCGACTCCTCCAGGTGCAGATCGACTCGTCCGGGTGCAGGTAGCGGGGTCCGCCGGGCGTCGACGCCACCACTTCGGCCCACAGGAGTCGATCACCCACAGGGTGCCCACTACAGTCGGGGAATGCTCCGACGGGTGGTGGTGGCGTTGCTCGCTCCGGTCGCCTGGTCGCCGCCCGGCGTCGAGCTGACGCGCTGGCGTACCGCGCTGGCCGAGGACGTGGTGGACCTGTTCGCCACCCTCGCCGAGGTGGAGACCGCGCTCGCGGTCACCCCGGCCGACCGCTGGCTGGCCGACGCGGTGCGCTGGCCCGACACCCCCGTGTACGAGGTGCCCGAGCCGACCGTCGACGCCGTGCTGGCCGCCCTCGACGGGTACGACCAGGCTGCCGTGGTCGCCGCCGACGCCCCCGACCTGCCGGGGCTCACCCTCGGCAAGCTGCTCCGACCGCTGACCAGTCGACCCGTCGCCGTCGCTCCGGTCGAGGGCGGCGGCCCCGGGCTGCTCGGCGTGGCGTGCCGGTTACCCGTACCCGGCTGGCTGCCGGCGCTGGACCTGGACGCCGACGGGCCGGCGGACCTGCGGCGCGCGGCGCCCGCCCCGACCGACGTGGCGGTCACCCCCGGCTGGCACCGGCTGCGCGGCCCGGCCGACCTGGCCGCCCTCGACCCGGCCGTCGAGGGCTGGGAGGCGACCCGCGCCCTGCTCTCCGGCCACCGCACCTGACCGGCCACCGCACCTGACCGGCCACCGCACCTGACGGCCAACGGCGACCGGCCGGGCCTGCCCGGGGAACGGGCGGGTCCGGCCGGTGTCGCGGCTGGTCCGCAGCGGTCAGGGCCGGTCGGTGTCGCCGTCGGTGTCGTCGGGGCGGGGACGGTTGCCCGGCGCCTGCTCCTCGGGGCCGCCGGGGGCGGTGAAGTCGAAGGTGGCCAGCTCGTCGTCGAGATCCGTCGAGGTGGTCGCGAAGGCCACCGGGTCGGCGAAGTCCGCGTCCGACGGGAGCAGGTCGGGGTGGCCCCAGACCGCGTCCCGGCCGGCGATGCCCCGGTGCTCGGTCAGCGCCGCCCAGAGCGCCGACGCCTCCCGCAGCCGGCGCGGCCGCAGCTCCAGGCCGACCAGCGCGGCGAAGGTCTGCTCGGCCGGCCCGCCGGCCGCCCGGCGGCGACGGAACGCCTCGCCGAGGCGGACCACGTTGGGCAGCCGGTCGGCCGCCGCGCTGTCCACCACGTGGCAGACCCAGCCCTCGACCAGCGCGAGCGCCGTCTCCAACCGGGCCAGGGACGCCTTCTGCGCCGGGGTGTCCTCCGGGGTGAAGATCCCCTCCAGGGCGATCGCCTGCATCGACTCCGGGTCGGTCGGGTCGACCCGGCCCATCGCCTCCTCGATCGCCTCCCGGTTGACCCGGATGCCCGACGCGTAGTTCTCCACCGCGGTCAGCACGTGCCCGCGCAGCCACGGGACGTGCTCGAAGAGCCGCTGGTGGGCCGCCTCGCGCAGGGCCACGTAGAGGCGTACCTCGTCCTCGGGCAGCTCCAGGCCCTCGCCGTACACCCGGATGTTGGCCGGGATCAGCGCGGCGGTGCCGGCCGGGCCGAGCGGCAGGCCGATGTCGCCGGCGGAGAGCACCTCGGCGGCGAGCTGCCCGAGGGCCTGACCGAGCTGGCCGCCGAAGAGCGCGCCACCCAGGGTGGCGACCATCGACTGCATCGGGCCGAGCTGGGCGCGGGCCTCCGGCGGGACCAGGTCACCCATCGCGCCGACCATCCGGCTGGCGACCGGGTCGCAGAGCTTGCGCCAGACGTCGAGCGTCTTGTAGATCCACTCGTTGCGGTTCCACGCCACGGAGAGGCGGATGCCGGTCGGCCAGGCCGACGCCGGCTCCAGCCAGAGGTCGGCCAGCCGCAGCGCCTCCTCCACCGCGTGCCGCTCGTAGGGTGAGGCCATCGGGTCACCCGTGGCCGCGAGCTGGCTGGCGGCCACCTGGCGGGCCAGGTCCCAGTTGACCGGCCCGCTGCCCGGCGCGGAGAGCAGGTGCTGCAACTGCGACATGAACTGCTGCATCTGCGCGGGATCGTTGGGGTCTGGTGGTTGCCCACCCGGGAGCGCGAAACCGAACGGAATATCAGGCACGACGTCTACGGTACGCGCGCCGCGCCCCTGGTAGCCGCCGTCGGCGTTGCGCTGAGGGCGAAGTCCGCCGTAGCCTGCCGGACCCGCCGCCCCCGGTCGGTACGCTCTGCCGCATGAGACGTCGTGGCGTGACCGTCCTCCTCGGTGCTCTGCTCACCACCCTGCTGAGCATCGGCGTGCTCGGCGCGCCCATCCCGTACGTGGTGCTCGGCCCCGGGCCGACGGTGAACACCCTCGGCACCTCCGACGGCCGGGAGGTCATCCAGGTCACCGGCCGGGAGACGTCCACCTCCGCCGGTCAGCTCCGGATGACCACGGTCGGCGTGCAGCCGACGGTGAAGTTGCGTGCCGCGATCGTCGGTTGGCTGTCGAAGGACGAGGCGGTGGTCCCCCGGGAACTGGTCTACCCGCCGGGCGAGTCGCAGGAGGAGGTCGAGAAGCGCAACGCCGAGGACTTCCAGAACTCGCAGAGCAGCGCCGAGACCGCCGCGCTGGTCAAGCTCGGCTACCCGGTCGAGGTGGTGGCGAAGGAGGTCGCCGCGGACGGGCCGGCGGCCGGCGCGCTCAAGGCCGGCGACGTGGTCACCACCGTCGACGGCGCGAAGGTCACCTCGGCGTCCCGGCTGGTCGAGCTGGTCCGGGGCAAGCCCGCCGGCACCGCGCTGACCATCGGGTACGTCCGCGACGGCGCCCCCGGCACCGCCACCGTGACCAGCCGGGAGTCCGACGGTCGACCCCGGATCGGGGTGGTCCCCGACCAGCGGCAGCCGCACCCGTTCACCCTGAAGATCGACCTGAAGGACATCGGTGGTCCGAGCGCCGGACTGATGTTCGCCCTCGGCATCATCGACAAGCTCAAGCCCGAGGACCTGACCGGTGGGAAGGTCATCGCCGGCACCGGCACCATCGACGACGAGGGTCGGGTCGGCCCGATCGGCGGCATCGCCCAGAAGCTGGTCGGGGCGAAGAAGGCCGGGGCCAAGGCGTTCCTGGTGCCCGCCGACAACTGTGCCGAGGCGGTCCGCAACCCGCAGCCCGGCCTGCCCATGCTCAAGGTCGGTTCGCTGGACGAGGCATTGACCGCGTTGGACGCCCTGCGCGCCGGTGCGGAGCCGGCCCGCTGCTGAGGGCGGGCACGCCGGACCGGCCGGGCACGACCTGACCCGTGACGTTCAGGAACACCCCGTACTCTGGGTGCCTGTCCGGAGCCGATCACATCGAGCGTGCGGAGCCAAACAGTGGCCATGCGTAGCAGCCCCCTGCCGAGGATGAGTCGGCGCGGACGCGTCACCATCGGCGTCCTGGTCGGGGTGTTCCTCCTGTTCACCCTTCTGGGCTGGGGGGTGCAGGCGTGGACCGACTGGCTCTGGTTCGACGAGGTCCGCTACACCCAGGTCTTCACCGGTGTGCTGCTGACCCGGACGCTGCTCTTCCTGACCGTCGGGCTGGGCCTGGCCGCGTTCGTCGGCGGCAACCTGTGGCTGGCGTACCGGCTGCGGCCGACGTTGCGCCCACACTCGCTGGAGCAGGCCACCCTCGAGCGGTACCGGATGCTGCTCGCCCCCCGGATCGGCACCTGGATCAGCCTGACCGCCGTGGTGCTCGGCCTGTTCGCCGGGCTCTCCGCGCAGGGCCGCTGGACCCAGTGGCTGCTGTTCCGCAACGGTGGCGACTTCGGCGTCAAGGACCCGGAGTTCGGCATCGACGTCGGCTTCTACGTCTTCCAGTTGCCGTTCTGGCGTTACCTGCTCGGGGTCGGCTTCACCGCCGTGGTGCTGGCCCTGATCGGCGCGCTGGCGGTGCACTACATCTTCGGCGGGGTGCGCCTGCAGGGCGTCGGCGACCGGATGACAGGCGCCGCGCGGGCCCACCTGAGCACGCTGGTCGCGGTCTTCGTCCTGCTCAAGGCCATCGCGTACGTGCTGGACCGGCGGGCCATGCTGCTGGAGTACAACGAGGGCGCCAAGCTGTACGGCGCGGGCTACGCCGACGTCAACGCGTTGCTGCCGGCGAAGGAGATCCTGGCGTACATCTCGGTGGTGGTGGCGATCGCCATCATCGTCTTCTCCAATGCGGTGATGCGGAACCTGGTCTGGCCGGGCATCTCGCTGGCCCTGCTCGGGGTCTCCGCCGTCGCGATCGGCGGCATCTACCCGTGGGCGGTGCAGACCTTCGAGGTCAAGCCGAGCGCCCGGGACAAGGAGGCCCCGTACATCCAGCGCAGTATCGACGCCACCCGGGCCGCGTTCGACATATCCGAGGTGCAGACCAAGGGGTACGCGGCCAGCAACCTGGTGCCCCCGCCCAGCCTCGCCACGGACACCTCGGTGGTGCCGAACGTCCGGCTGCTCGACCCGCAGCTGGTCTCCGAGACGTACACCCAGCTCCAGCAGGTCCGGGGGTTCTACGACTTCGGTCCCAAGCTGGACATCGACCGCTACTCGGTGGAGAACAAGACCTCCGACTACGTGGTCGGGGTCCGGGAGATCAACTACGGCGAGCTGACCGACCAGCAGAACAACTGGATCAACCGGCACACCGTCTACACCCACGGCTACGGCCTGGTCGCGGCCCCGGCCAACCAGGTGGTCTGCGGCGGGCAGCCGTACTTCGTCTCCGGCTTCCTCGGCGAGAAGGCCCAGGAGGCGTGCTCCTCGCAGGCCGAGCAGATCCCGGCCAGCCAGCCGCGGATCTACTACGGCGAGCGGATGCAGGCCGACGACTACGCCATCGTCGGGCAGACCGAGAAGGGCAAGAACGCAGAGTTCGACCGGCCCACCCCGACCACCGGCGGCGAGCAGTACTACACCTACACCGGTGAGGGCGGCGTCGAGATCGGCTCGTTCACCAGGCGGCTGCTCTACTCGATCAAGGAGCAGGAGACGAACTTCCTGCTCTCCGAGGCGGTCAACGACAACTCCAAGCTGCTGTACGTGCGTAACCCCCGGGACCGGGTGGAGAAGGTCGCCCCGTTCCTCACCCTGGACGGCGACCCGTACCCGGCGGTGGTGGGCGGCAAGGTCCAGTGGATCATCGACGGTTACACCACGGCGGCGACCTACCCGTACGCCGAGCGGATCAACCTCCAGCAGGAGACCACCGACGAGCTGACCAACCGGGGCACCTTCCAGCTGGCCCGGGAGAACGTCAACTACATGCGCAACTCGGTGAAGGCCACCGTCGACGCGTACGACGGCACGGTCCGCCTCTACGAGTTCGACGACGGCGACCCGGTGCTCAAGGCGTGGAACAAGGCGTTCGGTGGCGACCTGGTGCTGCCGAAGACCGAGATCCCGGCCGACCTGGCCGCGCACTTCCGCTACCCGGCCGACATGTTCAAGGTGCAGCGCAACCTGCTCACCAAGTTCCACGTCACCAACCCCGGCGACTTCTACTCCGGCCAGGACTTCTGGCAGGTGCCCAACGTGCCGGACGCGCCGGACAGCGGGCAGAAGCAGCCGCCGTACTACCTGTTCACCCAGTTCCCCAACCAGGACGCCCCCCGGTTCCAGCTGACCTCGGCGGTCACCCCGAACGGCCGGCAGAACCTCGCCGCGCTGATCTCCGGGTCGTACGTCGACGGGCAGCCGAAGCTGGAGGTGCTGGAGCTACCCGACCAGACCCGGATCTCCGGCCCGGTGCAGGTGCACCAGCAGATGACCAACAACGCGACCATCCGGACCGAGCTGAACCTGCTCTCCTCCAACCAGGCCCAGGTGCAGTACGGCAACCTGCTGTCGTTGCCGTTCGCCGACGGGATGCTCTACGTCGAGCCGGTCTACGTCAAGAGCAACCAGCAGGACGCGTACCCGCTGTTGCAGAAGGTGCTCCTGTCCTACGGCGACGGCGGCTCGTACGTGGTCCTGGCCAACAACGTCAGCGACGGCATCAAACAGCTCGTCGAACAGGGCAAACGGGCCGGGCAGGGGAGCACCCCGCCGCCGAGCGGCGAGACGCCACCCCCGCCGACCTCCCCTTCGGCGTCGCCGTCGGCCTCACCCTCGGCCGGGGCGGGCAGCCCACCGCCCAGCGGTGACCTGGCTGCCGCCGCCCAGCGGGTCCAGACGGCGATCGCCGAGGTCAAGGCCGCGCAGGCGTCCGGTGACTTCGAGCGGTACGGCCGGGCGTTGAAGGCGCTGGACGAGGCGATCACCGCTTTCCAGCAGGCTCAGCAGGGCAACCCGGCGGCTCCGTCCGGCGGCAACCCACCCGCCACGCCGGCACCGTCCTCCGGCGGCTGACCCACCCGCTCCCGCGTCGACGGGCCCCACGATCCGAGTCGGGATCGGGGGCCCGTCGTCGTTGCGGCCGGTCGCCCCGCCGCCGGCGACGCCGCTGCCCGTCCCCGGCGCAGGTGGTACGCGACGCGGAGGGCGACGGGCCGGTGTCGGTCGAGCTGCGCCGGGCCTGATCCGCAGGGCCCACGGTGACCCGTCCGGGGCCGTTTTGCGGGCCCGGGGGTCGGTGCGCTACGGTTAACCAGGCGACGCGGGGTGGAGCAGCTCGGTAGCTCGCTGGGCTCATAACCCAGAGGTCGCAGGTTCAAATCCTGTCCCCGCTACTGTTCGACAGGCCCCGGAGTTTCTTCTCCGGGGCCTGTCGTTTTCTCTATGCGGGTTCCCTCGTCGACCCACCGGTCTGTGGTTCTTCCACCGGTTCTGCTGGGCCGTTTCCGGCTTCCCTCGTTCGTTTGCGGGTTCCTCGTTCGTTTCCGGGTTCACGAAGTTGCCCCTCGGGGGTGGGCAGCCCGATCAGATTGCGTTTACGCGCATCCTCATCGGCATGTCGTCTCTCCAACGGCAATCTGATCCCGCTGCCCGGTGACCGTGCCCTGACAGCCCTGACAGCCCTGACAGCCCTGACAGCCCTGACAGCCGTGGAGCCGTGGTGCGGCGTGGTGGGCGGGGGTGAGCTGGGCGGATGGCGGATTGGGGGGCCGGCTGATCTCCGTCTGGCGGGTGGGTTAAGCTTATCTAGCCGACGCGGGGTGGAGCAGCTCGGTAGCTCGCTGGGCTCATAACCCAGAGGTCGCAGGTTCAAATCCTGTCCCCGCTACTGTTACGACAGGCCCCGGAGTTTACCCTCCGGGGCCTGTCGCCGTCTGTGGCCCGTCTCCGGCGACCCGCCCGTCGCCTCCGGCACCCCGGCCCAGCCCTCAGGCCCAGCTCAGCCCCGGGCGGAGCGGGCAGCGGCCGGTGGAGGTGGCAGCGGCGGGCGGAGCTCAGCCCCGGGCGGAGCGGGCAGCGGCCGGGTGGGCGGGTGCTTCGGGGTGCCGGACTTGCTCTCCTCGGTCAGGATGAGGGCATGTCTACTGGGATCAACAAGTCAACTGCCGTGACGTGGTGGGGCCGGCTGAGCGCGGTGTTCGGCGCGGTCGTCCTCTCGGTCTTCGTGCCGGTGGCCGCGTGGGCGTCCACAGGCACCGGCGAACTGGTGGTGGAGGCCGCCCGTCGCCGGTCGAGGGGCGGTGGATTCGGCGTCATCGGGCTGCTCTGCTGCCTGGTGGTGGTCGGCGGCATCGTCCTGCTGGTGGTCCTGCTGATGCGCAACCGCCGCAGCCGTCCGCCGCGCTGATCCGTCACCGGGCCAGGCGGCCCTGACCCGTCACCGGGCCAGGGCCGCCTGGGCCCGGGCCATGAACTGGGTCGTCGCCGCCCGCGCCCCGGAGCGCCCCGCGCGGATGCTCCGGGCCGCCTCGGTGAGCAGGTCACGCACCTCGCCGTGCCCCTTCGGCGGCGGTTCGGGTGCCGGGCCCACCTGCTGGCGCAGCGCCTCACCGAGGGCGGCGACCTGCTCGGCCAGCGGATCGTCGATGGTCTGGACCACCGCCTGCCGCACAGTCAGGCTGGCCGGCAGCCCCCGTTCCACGCCGAGTAGCCGGCCCACCTCCACGCTGCTGGTCAGGAAGTCGACCACGTCCGCCACCACCTGCGGATGACGGGTGCCCCGGAACCCGGCCCAGTACATCGACGCCCGGTCCCACTGGGCGGCCCGGGGGCCGGGGAAGCCGACCAGGGCCAACTCGTCGTCGCAGTAACGCTGAAGCTCGGGAAACTGGTGGGACCAGGCGAACGACGCGGCGGTGTGCCCGGTGACGACCAGTTGCCGGGCCGGCTCGCCGCCGTCGGCCCGGTCGACCAGCGCTGCCGCCGGAGTGGCCTGCTGGCTGCGGGCCCGTTCCCAGAACTCGAACCAGTCCAGCAGCGCCGCCGAGCCGAAACCCAACTGGCGTCCCTGGTAGAACTTGGTGCCCAGGCCACGCAGCCAGAGCCACAGTGCGCGGTGGTCGCCCGACGGGTCCATCGAGCCGGCGACCCGGCCGCCGCCGGCCCGGGTCACCCGGGCCGCCCAGCTCAGGTAGTCGGCCCAGGTCATCGCGGTGGTCGGCTCGGGCTCCCCGAGCCGGCGGAGCAGAGCGCGGTTGAACACCACGGCGGCGTGGGTCTGCGCGGCCGGCACGCCGTAGACCCGGTCGTCGATCTTCCCGTAGTCCACCAGGCCGGGCGGCAGGGTGTTCAGGTTGATCCGGCCGTCGTCGACGTAGCCGCCGAGGTCCAGGAGGATGCCGCGCTGGGCGTACTCGCCGAGCATCGAGTCGTCGATCTGGAACAGGTCGGGCACGTTACCGCCGCTGGCCTGGGTGGCGAGCCGGTCGTAGTAGCCGCCCTGCCCCTGCCAGGTCACCCGGAAGGTGACCAGCGGGTTGCGGGCCGAATAGAGCCGCAGGGCCCGTTCGGTGGCCTCCGCCCGCTTGGTGCCGCCGTACCAGAAGACGGACAGCTCCACCGGGCCGTCCTGCACCGGTGACTCCTCCTCGACGCCGCACCCGCTGAGTCCGCCGGTGGCCAGCACCGGCAGCCCGAGCAGTGCACCGAGCAGCCGCCGGCGGGCCGGGTCGATGCCGGGTCGGGGCAGCGGGGGACGCACAGCGGGCAACGGGTGCTCCTGGGAAGGGGGGCCGGTAGCCGGATCATTCACGCAGGTGGCGCAGGTGGGTGTCAACGGGGGGTCGGCCTGCCGGCCGCTCCGGCTCCGGGTGGGTGCACCGGCGGGCCGGGCACCCGTGGTGTACTAGGGCGCGTGGAACTTCTGCACTCGGGCAAGGTCCGGGACGTCTACACCGACGGCGACGACATGATCCTGGTCGCCTCCGACCGGATCTCCGTCTACGACGTGGTGCTACCCACCCCGATCCCGGACAAGGGTCGGCTGCTCACCGCCCTGTCGCTCTGGTGGTTCGAGCAACTCGCCGACCTGGTGCCGAACCACGTCATCTCCGCCACCGAGGTGCCCGCCGAGTTCGCCGGTCGGGCGATCCGCTGCCGCCGGCTGGACATGGTGCCCGTCGAGTGCGTCGCCCGCGGTTACCTGACCGGCGGTGGCCGCACGGAGTACGAGCGCACCGGCGCGGTCTCCGGCGTGCCGCTGCCGCGCGGCCTGGTCGAGGCGTCGATCCTGCCGGAGCCGATCTTCACCCCGTCGACCAAAGCGCCGGCCGGGGAGCACGACGAGCCGATCACCTTCGCCGAGGTGGTGGACAAGGTGGGTGCCGAGACCGCCGAGCGGCTGCGCCAGATCACCCTCGACGTCTACCGGCGGGGCGCGGAACTCGCCGCCGACCGGGGCATCCTGGTCGCCGACACCAAGATCGAACTGGGCTGGGCGGCGGACGGCACCCTGGTCCTCGGCGACGAGGTGCTCACCTCCGACTCGTCCCGCTACTGGCCGGCCGAGTCGTACCAGCCGGGTCGCACCCAGTTCTCCTACGACAAGCAGTACGTCCGGGACTGGGCGACCAGCAGCGGCTGGAACAAGCAGCCCCCCGCGCCCGAGGTCCCGGCCGACGTGGTCGAGGCGACCCGGGCCCGCTACGTCGACGTCTACGAGCGGCTCACCGGCGAACGCTGGTCCTGACCCACCGTTCCCGGCCGGCGCTGCACGGGCCGGCCGGGAACAGGGTCAGTTGCCGCCCAGGGCGGTCTTCGGCTCGGCCCGGTAGGAACGGTCCTCGGCCTGCTTGCCGAGCACACCGCCACCCGGGGTCTCCACGCTGAACGCCTGCTCGTCGGTGACGATCCCCGGGCCGTCGCGGCCCTCGTCCCGGTCGTCGTGCCGCGCGGCGGTGGCCCGCCGGGGAGCCAGCTCCGGCGGCACCGGCTGCCCGCCCCGTGCCGGTCGGGGTGCCGGCCCGGCCGACGGGCGACCCCGCAACGCGCCCGGCACCTCCTCCAGCCGGGACACCCGCCCGCCGGACGGTGGCGCGGCCGGCGCGTCCAGCACCGGTGCGGTCGCCTCCGACCGGCCGTCGGCCAGCCACTCGCCGCCCGAGGCCGCCGGACGTGCCACGTCGCCCCGGTCACGTCGCTTCGACCGGGGCGTCCCCGGCACCGCGACACTCCTGGCCGGGCTGCCCAGCACGGACGGGGTGGTGCCCGGCCGGGTCGCCGCAGCGGCGTCGCCGGCCCGTTCCCCGGTGGCGCGGCCACCGCCAGCCGCCCGTCGACCCTCCGGACGACGGCTGTGCAACACCGGTGCGGTGGTCTCACCGGCCGGCCGGCCGAACAGGTCGGCGTCGCCGGCACCCGGGCGGACTGACCCGCGTCGCGCCTCGTCCTCCCCCTGCTCGGTGCCGGGCCGGCGGGTGCCCGGCGAGTGCGGCGCCCCCGTCGTCGAAGGGCCGCCGGCACCCCGTACCCCCGGCGGTGGGGTCGCCGCCGACGGGGCACCGGGCCGGCGAAGCCCGCCCGGCGGCGCGGCCCGGCCGCCCGTCGGCGGCGGGGTGGCGTTCGCGCCGGGGGAACGCAACGACGCCTGGGGCGGCTCGGTGACTCCCGGCGCTCCGGCACCACCGCGCAGCACCCCGCTGCGCAACCCACCCCGCTCACCGGTGAGCCCGTCCAGACCCGGCGGCCGGGCCAGCCCGGCCCGGCCCACCCCGGCGGCGTTGGCATTGGCGTTCACGCCGCTCAACCCGGGTGAACCGGTGGGCAGGCCGGGTGGCGGCGCGACCAGCGGCGGTGCCACCACCGGCGGCGGCGTCACGGCGGGACCCGCCCGCCCGTCGGTGCCGGGCGTCGGGACCGGCGCCCCGGTCTCCGGCGGCGGCCTGAGGGTGTCCAGCACCTGCCGGGCCAACTGATCCGGATCGGTCGGGGTGGGCCGGGGCACCGCCCGCACCGGAGTCGGGGGCTGGTTCGTCCCGCCGGGCGGACGCACACCGGGCGGCCCCACCGGCGGCGGCACGCCGACCGGCCCGCGCCACGGCGGGTGACCGACCGGGTTGAGCACCGCGTCCATCGGGAAGAACGGCGGACCGTGCCCGCCGCTGACCTTGCTCAACGTCTCGACGTAGTCGTCGGCGGTACGTCGGGCCAACTCCTGCGCCCGGCGGTTGAACTCCTGCTGTTTCTCCTGCACCGCCTCGGCCTCGGCCGCCTGGATGCCCTTCTCGCCGTCGTACAGGCCCAGGGTGAAGCCCTGCTTGAAACCCTCGGAGAACTGCGTCCAGCCGTCGGAGTTCTTCGCGTCGTCGAGGGCCTCCCGGTATTGCGTCCAGAGCCGCTCCATCTCCGCCCGGGAGTCGCGGGCGATGCCGACCATCGCCCGCAGCGCGGTCACGTTGTGCTGGGCCGCGTCCATCCACTCGTCGAGGTACGCCAGCGTCTTGCCCGGCCCCGCCTTGAGGAACGCGTCACGGGCCTGCGGGGACTTCCAGTGCTCGTCGTGCAGGGTCCGGCTGGCCGACAACAACTGCTGGTGGATGCTCTGCAACAGGTTGTAGGCGTTCTGCCACTGGTCGGCCAGCGCCGAGATGTCCTCCGGGTGCTGCCCCAGCACCTGCTGGCGGACCGCCTCGATGGTGGCCCCGCCCTCGCCGCCCGGTGCCGGGGTGAACTTCAGGTCCGGGTTCTCCGGCGGCATGACGTACCGGGTGCCCTCGCCGCGCGGGCCACCGTGCGCGTACGTGGCCTGGGCACCCCAGTAGTCGGCCATGGTGTCCTCCCCGGGCTCAGATGCCGTAGTCGTGCTGCTTGATCTCGTCCAGCGCCCGCTTGGCGGGGGATTCGGTCAGCTCGGCCGGGTCCACGCCCTCGGTGTCCTGACCGATGTGCAGCTCCTGCGTGACGGTGCCCTTGCCGTCGGTCGTGGTGACCGTGTGCGTGCCGTCGGCGTGCTGCGCGTCTACCCGGGTGGCGGTCGGCTTGTCTGCGGCGTCGAGCTGCTCGCTGGTCACCGTGTGACCGCCGTCGACGCCGTACGACGTGGTCTCCCGACTGCCGCCGGTGCGCCGGCCCTCGGCGTCGGTGTTGGTGGTGGTGACCACCGTCGAGTTGCCGGTGACGACCGTGGTCGTCCGGCTGGTGCTGCTGTCGAGCACCTTGCCGGTGGCGTCGGCCGTGGTGGTGACCGTCTCGGTGCCCACGCCACCGGGCAACGACCGCTGCACGATGGTGCGCACCACGCCGCCGGGGCCGAGCGCGGTGAAGGTGATGCTGCCGTCCGGGGCGACCCGGGGCTGGCCCTGGTCGACGAACTGCTCGGGGGTCGGCGCGGCGTTGGCCTGACCGCTCGACACCGTTTCGAGGTACTGGTCCCACCAGGTCTTGCCGGAGACGAACGGCGGTAGCCCGGCCGGACGTGGCGCGTCGGCCTCGCCGAAGGCGAACCGGACCGCGTCCAGCGAGGCCGCCGACCAGCCGTCGGTGTTGGCGTAGGCGTCCGCCACCGTCTGCGCGGCCATGCCGATGTTGGTCAGCGCCGCACCCAGGTAGGTCAGGTACTGCTGGAACTCGGCGTAGTTCAGGGTGAGCTGGGTGCGGACGTAGACGCCCTCGGGTAGCGCGGCGCCCTCCCAGGCGCGGTGCGGCAACTGGCCGAGCTGGCTCAACCGGCCACCGTGGCTCTGCAGGTTCTCCTGGATGACGACCATGTTCTTGCCGTAGTCGACCAGCCCGTCCGGATCGACGTCGACGGGTTTCTGATCGCCCAGCCAGTCGGTGCGGGTGTTCTGTTCGGTCTCGTACCGGTACGGGTTGCTGCCGCCCGTGCCGTCGTCCTCGGCCACCGAACCTCCCCTGGTGCGGCGGGCCCCCGCCCGAGTGTCACCGGAAAACGCCCCGAGCGTAACCGCTGCCGACCACCGCCGGGACCCGGTATCGCCGCTGTCACCACCCCGACCAGCCACTCTGGACGTAGTGAGGTAGCCCGATTCGTTACGGGGCGCTACCGTCAGGGTCGGCCACGACGGCCACCACCATCAAGGGGACGCTTCCCTGACCGGGGGGCGCAAGCAGAGGAGCGGGTGAGTCCACCTTGACCGACACTCCTGGACTGGGTCAGGTTCACGCCACCCAGGATCAGCTGAACCAGATGGCGACGCGCTGCAACGACACCGGAGAGGGCCTCGCGCTGGGCATGGCACGGCTCATCGAGCGGGTGCAGGCCCTGGGCGGCAGCGGCATGCGCGGCTCGGCCAACAACGCGCTTCAGGACGTCTCCGTGCAGCTCAACGACGGCCTCAAGAAGATCATCTCGGCGCTCGACGAGTTGTCCGGCAAGATGACCAGCGCCGCCACCCAGTACGGCATGAACGACGAGGACGCCGCGACCGAGATCCGCCAGGCCGCCGCCGAGACCGGCGACGCCAGCGTGATGAGCATCCTGCGCGGCTGACGCCGCCGGTATCCGCCGCGGCCGTGTCGACCCTCCCGGGCGGCCCGTGCCGCTGTGACCAGCGAAAGGTGACCTTCCAGTGAGCAGTCCCATCACCTACAACTTCGCCCAGATCTCCGACGTGGCCACCGCCATCGGCACCTACCAGGGCCAGATGGACGGCAGCCTCCAGGACCTCTACACCCAGTTCACCCAGCTCTTCGCGCAGGACTGGCAGGGACCGGCGGGGCAGGCGTGCGACGAGGCCCGGCAGAAGTGGAACCAGGGCGCCACCGAGATCAAGGAGGCGCTGACCCGGGTCGGCGTGAAGCTCGGTGCGTCGGCCGAGCGGATGCAGCAGGTCGACCAGCAGATCGCCGCCGGCATGTGACCGTCCGGTCCGACGCCCTCCCGGCCGGAGGGCGTCGGACCGGCGGGGCGGCCGGGGCCGGGTCGGCCCGGTTAGGCTGCCCGGCGGAAGGGACCTCGGGGGAGGGACGATGGAGGAACGACCGAACTTCGGCGCGTTGACCGCCATGATCGGTGACCTCAAGAAGGCCTGGTCCGGAATGGACGACGTGCAGCGTCGGATGCTCCGGGTGACCGGCACGGCCTGGTCGGACGACCGCACCGTCAAGGCGGTCGTCGGCCCCCGGGGGCACCTGCTGGAGCTGGACATCGACCCCCGGGTGTTCCGCAACCCCAACTCCAAGGCGCTGGCCGCCACCATCGTGGCGACCGTCCGGCTCGCCGTGGAGGACGCCGCCGAGCAGTCCAAGGAGATCCTCGACGGCAGCATCGCCCCCGACCTGCGGCGGATGGCCCCCGGTGGGGCCCAGCTGGAGAAGCTGCTGCACAGCCACGACGCCGACGTGCGCCTGAAGGGGGACGACGATGAGTAGCTTCGTCGAGATCAGGACGAGCGTCGCCGACATCCTCGGCATCGCCAACCGGCTCCGGATCAACGGGCAGTCGATGTCCACCGCGATGGACGGCAAGCTCGGCGCGATCACCACGCTGGAGGCCGCGCCCGGGACGCTGCCGCGCGACGAGTTCACCGAGGAGTTCCTCAAGACGTACCACAAGTCGGTCGAGGTCTCCGGCGGTGGTGGGCAGCAGATGAACGAGGCGATCAAGGCCACCGTGCCCAAGCTCGGCGAGGCGATGGACAAGCTCGGCGCGTACGTGGCCGACGCCATGTGGAGCTACACCGGCACCGACGACGACAACGCCACCGACATCGACCGGGCCGGTGGCCGGCGCTGACCCGAGGCGGCCGGCCGGGGGACCCGACGGTGCCGGGGAGGACCCCGCGTGAGCGAGAGTGACCACGCCCTCGCCGAGATCCTGGAGTGGTTCTCCGACCTCGAAGCCGCCATCCCGGGCGTCCGCTCCACCGTCGGTGAGATCCTCATCGGCAAGATCCCCGAGTCGGACATCGACGCCGTCTATGAGCTTTCCGACGCCTGGGGTGCCGCGACGCAGGAACTCGCCGCCTTCTACGAGGAGGCGGTGCACGCCGCCGACGGCATCCTGACCAACTGGAGCGGCGACGGGGCCGCCGAGGTGTTCACCCGGGAATGGTTGTCCTACCTGGAGTCGCTCGCCGGCACGGTCGACACCCTCGCGTCCATGGAGGAGGCGGTACAGAGCTTCGGCCTCCAGGTCGAGCTGATGAAGTTCATGGCCCTGCTCGGCCTGATCATGCTCGCCGTCTCGCTGTTCATGCTGGTCGCCGCCGCCATCCCGTCGCTCGGCCTGTCCACCGCCGGCATCCCGGGGGCGTTCGCCGCCTGCCGCGCCGCGATCGGGGCCGCCGCCACCAACGCCGTACGGGCCATCGGCAGCATCTCCGTCCGCGCCGCCCTCGCCGAGGTGACCGCGCTGCTGACCCGTACCCTGCCGACGCTCGTGCGGACCCAGTTGCCGAACCTGGTCCGCACCCAGGTCCCCCGGCTGGTCACCACCCAGCTGCCGCGCTTCGCGCGGACCCAGGTCCCCGCCTTCGTCCGGCAGACCCTGCCGACGGTGATCCGGCAGGGTGCCGGCACCCTGGCCCGCAACACCCTGCCGCGCAACGTCATCGCCCGGTCGGTCGCCGACCGGATGGCCGGTCAGTGGCTGCGCGGCGTCACCAACCGGGAACTGCTGCGTCAACTCGGCCGGGAGGCCGGGCTGGAATCCCGACGGCTGGCCGGGCGGAGCCTGCTCGCCGCCCGCAACCAGCTCGCCCGGGAGATCGAGGAACAGTTGCTGCGCAAGTTCGGTGCCCGGGTCGGCACCGACCTCGCCACCCGTGGCGGCGTACGCCTGGCCGGCACCGAGGCGTTCGAGCAGCTCAGCCGGGCCACCCTGAGCCAGTACGCGACCCGTGAGATCGCCACCACCACCTTCGGCCGGGAGCTGACGAAGTACCTGGGTCAGCGGGTGGCGTTCGGGGCGGGATTCATGGGCGGCGGCAACCTGCTGGGCCAGATGTACCAGATCGCCGGGGGCGAACGGGCCAGCCTCGACCTCGGTCAGCTCGGCGTCTCCACCGTCCAGGGTGGGCTGTTCGGGGCGTCCATGTTCGGCGGTATCCCCGGCCACGTCATCGGCGGTGGGGTCACCGGCGCCCTGGTGACCGGTGCGACCGACGCCGCGCAGGGGAAGTTCGACCTGCAGAACATGTTGCACGGCGGCGCGGAGGGGGCCAAGGCCGGCGTCATCTTCGGCGCGCAGAACAAACTGGACACCGTCCGGGTCGGCGGGACGAACCTGCGGATCGGGCGCGACGTGATGGTGCTGCCCGAGGGAATGGCCGCCGTCGACCGGGCCGCCGGCCTGCGGGTCACCTACAGCGAGCGGGGCGCGGTCTGGGCCCACGTCGACGGCGACGGCCAACGGCTCGACGGCGGGGCGATCGCCGCCGACGGCACCGTGCTCGCCCGCGACGGCGTCCGGTCGCCCGACCCGACGGTGGTCGACGGCGACGGGCCCACCCCCGGCGGCCCGGGTGGCCCGCACCCGCCGCGACCCGAGCTGCCCCCGGCCGACCTGCCGCAACGCACCGACCTGGTGGGCGGCACCGGAGGCGGGGACGGCGGCGGCCCGCGCCAGCCCGCCCACCCGACTCCGGTACGCAGCCCGGAGGCGGGGGCCCGCCTCGCCGACCCGGCCCGCCCGTCTGTGGACCCGGCCCGGCCGTCTGCCGACGTGGTGCGGCCCGGGGCTGAGCGGACGCCTGGCGAGTGGTCCCGCCCGGGTGGCGACCGGGTGGTGGGGGAGTCGACCCCGCCGACCGGCGAGCGGGCGGCCGGTGAACCGGCGACCCGGTCGACGCTGCCCGACACCGCGCCGCCGCACGGTCCCGTCGACGGCGGTCCCACCCACCCCGACAGCCCGCCGCCCGGCCGCGACGTCGACCCCGGCGGCCGCGACCCCGCGTCGCCCGCCCGCGACGTCGAGCCGGTCCGCCGTGACGCCGACCCGGGACACCGCGACGCCGAGCCTGTCCGGGCCGACACCCGCCCGGACCACTCCCGCCCCGGGGACCGCCCGGCCACCGCCCGGCACCCGCAGGACCGGCCCCCCGAGGATCGTGGGGCGGAGAACCGGTGGCCCGAGGAGCAGGACGCGCAGACCGGGGCCTCGATCCGTCCCCGGGTCGCGCCCGGCCGGACCGGAGAGGACCTGGACAACTCGTGGCCGAGAAGAACCGGTGATGGCGATTCTGGTGGACTTCGAACTGGTCCGGAAGGACAGTCGGGAGGTCGAGTACAGCTTCGGCTACCCGGAGAAGGACCGTCGGCTGGTCATCCAGAAGGCGTCCCGGGAGGGGCAGGTGCTGGACGGGCCGGCGGACATGCAATACCGGAAGGCGTACGGCAAGATCCTGCGGATGCAGGCCGAGGCGGCGAGCTGGCCGCCGGGGGGCAGCTACGCGGCGTAGCGCAGGGACACGTCCCGGTCGAGCTGGTACCGGCCGGGTCGCACCCGATCGGGCCCTCGGTGCCGTTGCCCGAGGTGGTGCGGTCGACGTTCGACGGGCACGTCGGTCAGCTGCTGGCCGGCCGGGACGCCGGGCCGGTGGACCAGCCGCACCGGGCCAGCTGGGACGAGTCGTCCCGGCTGCTCACCGTCGAGTACCCGGACGGGTTGCGGGTCGGGGTGGTGCTCCAGGTCAACTCGGCGCTGCCACCCGGGCAACCGGTGGTGCTGCGGCCGGGAATGACGGTCGAGCACGGGCAGTGGGTGCAGCGGGACCCGGCCGGGGTCGTCCTGCCGGAGCACCTGCCGGCCGACCCGGCCGCACGGGCCGCCTTCGTCGACCGGCAACTCGGCGACGCCTGGCGCACCCTGCACCACGAGATCCACCAGGTGCTCGACCGCCCCGTCGATCCCGGCCGGTCCGGCGTACCGGCGGACGGCGTGGTGGCGGACGGCGTGCCGACGGACGGCGTACCGGACGGGGGACGGGACGGGGCGACGTCGCCGGACGGGCCGACGCGACCCGGACCGGTGCGGACGCCGCCGGAGCCGTCGCTCGCGGCGCTGGAGGCACCGGTGCGGCCCGACCCGCCGGTGCTGGACGCCGACGCGGTCGGTTTCCGGGACGCCGCCGCCCCCGCGCCGGCACCGCCGACGCCGCTGACCCCGGACACCGTGCGCGGCCTGCTCGCCGGCGACCCGGCGACCCCCGGGCAACTGCGGGACTGGGCCCGGGAACACCTCGCGGTGCGCCAGCAGGACGGCTCCTACCTGCCGCGCAGCCAGGCGGAGACCGACGCCGTGGTGGCCCGGCTGCGCGCGGAGACGACCGCGCTGGTCGCGCAGCGGACCCCGGCCGACCCGAACGCCACACCGCCCGCCGTCCCACCTCGGGTGGGCGACGAGTTGCCGATCAGCCAGGAACTCGCGCCGAGCGGCAACTTCCCCGCCCACCGCACCCGGACCGGCGCGGAGCTGCCCGAGCAGGTGCACGAGCTGGTGGGCAGGGCCAAGGAGCACCTGCTGGCCCGGTACCCGCAGGCGGCGGTCGCCGGCCGGCTCGCCGACCTCGACGCGGTGGCCGGGCAGGCCGACCGGTTGCAGGCGGCCGCCGACCGGGCCCGCGACGGCGGCCCGCTCGGTGACGTCGTCCGGGAGGTACGCGCGCTGAGCCGGGCGGTCGACGGGTACGCCGACCGCTACCGCGACTGGCGGGACTTCTCCCGGGGCGGGGAACACGCCGACCCTGGCTGGCGGGACCTGGACGGGGTGGATCCGCTCAACTCCGTCGAGATGGCGCACCGGGTGGTCAGCGTGGACCCGGTCACCCACCGGTTCCACGTCATCGACCAGGCGATCGCGGTGGCGAAGATCGGTGACGTGCTCGGGCCGGCGTTCGAGCGGCACGCGGCCGACACCTTCGACCGCGTCATCCCGAAGGCCCCCGACTCCGCCCGCGCCCTGGTGCCGGCCGAGGCGTACACGCCCGCCCTCGAACAGTGGATCGCGCAGGGCGCGCGGGGCGGTTTCGACTCCCGGCACGGACTGACCTTCGTCGCCGCCGAGGACGGCGGGCGACCGCGACCGATCAGCGCCCTCGCCGCGACCGTGCTGCACGAGGGCATGCACCGCCTCCAACCGAACCCGGACCACATCGGGGCGCACCTGCTCGAAGCGGTGGCCGAGGGCCGGCTTCCGCGTGCCGCGCGGGACGCCGCCCTGGTCGGCCTGCGCTTCGAGGGCGAGTTCCAGGCGTTCACCGTGCAGCAGCAGTTCCTGCGGGGACTCGCCGGATTCCGGTCGACCGACCATGCCTCGGACCCGCGCCTGCCGCGTTCCGACGGCTACCGGTCGCTGGCCGACCTCACCCCCCGGGAGCTCCAGGAGTACGTCGCCAGCCGCTACGTCGCGCCCTCCAGCCGGTCGGCGCTCTCGCCGGACATGCTCCGGCGGCTCGCCGAGCTGCCACCGGAGAGCTTCGTGGAACGGGCCCGGCATGCCATTGAGGAGGCCACCCACCCACTCGCGGAGCAGCGACGACAGGGCACCCTCCACGGCCCGATGAGCCGCGACGTCGCCGAACGGTACGGCCTCGACCTGGACACCCTGGGCAGGGAACAGGCGGGACGGGTGGAGCCGCCGCTCCGCGACCGGGGCGGCCCCGCCCCGACCGTCCCCCCGGATTCCGCCGGACCGCCGCCGCTCGCGGAGTGGGGTCCCGGGAGCCCGGCGGACCGTCCCGGGTTCCGACCGTCCGATCCGGTTCCCGAACGGCCCCGGGGTGGGCTGCGGCGCATGGTCGACCGGGTCGCCGGTGTGTTCCAGACGGCGGAGGCCCCGCAGGCGCGGCCCTGGGGCGACGATCCGCAGGACGCTCCGGTCGACCGGCAGCCTCCCGGTGACCCGCGACCCTGGGCGTCCGACGGACCCTGGTCGCCGGGGGAGGTCGGGCCTGCCCGGGGTGGGCCCCGGCCGCCCGTCCCGGCGGTGGACGCCGCCACCCTGCTGCGGGCCGAGGAACGGCGGTACGCGCTGGAGGAACTGCGCGCCGCGACGGACCCGATCGACCAGGCACGGCTCCGGGCGGAGCTGGACCGGTTCGACGCCGACCTCGCCCGGCGCGGTTACCCCGTCCACCAGCTGGAACCGGTCCCCGAGGCCGCCCGGCCGCAGGACGGGCCGTCCGTCGACGGACGCGACCACTCCCGTCACGACGAGCTCTGGACCGACCGCCGGTGGCGGCAGGAGGACCGCCGACCCTCGCTGGACGAACTGCTCCCCTCCTCCGACGAGGAGGTGGCGGCCTGGTCGGATGTCGTCCGCGCGGAGGTCGCCGCCCAGTTGGACGGGCGTGAGTTCGCCGGCCTGCGGCTCCGCCTCGACCTAGCCGACGAGTACAGCGTCAGTGTGCACCAGGACCAGGTGATCGTCCGGGCCGACATCGTCGATCCGGAACACGGCAGCGTCGGGCGGGTCGTGCGGGCGTTCCACCGCGACCACGACGGCAGTCTCTTCGTGGAGCACACCTCGCTGCGGCTCGCGGAGAGCGTGCAGGGCAGGGGCTTCGCCCGGGAATGGAACGCCTACCTGGAGGACTGGTACCGGGAATCGGGCGTGCAGCGGATCGAGGTGCACGCCGCCTCCACCGTCGGCGGGTACGCGTGGGCGCGCGACGGGTACGACTGGGCGCCGGACACCGGGCACCGGGCGAACGCCGTGCTGGACCGGCTCCGGGCCGAACTGCGCGAGGTGGACGCCGACATCGCGCTGGCCGGCCGCTCCACCGACGGCCCCGTCGACCCCGACCGGCTCCGGGCGCGGTACGGCACCACCGATGCGCAGCGGGTGCTCGCCGAGGCGTACCGGCAGCGGGAGGCGGGACGGGAGATCCTGGACCGGGCGGCCCGGCACCCCTTCGGCAGCAGCCGGTATCCGACCCCGTTCGAGATCAGCCAGGCCGGCTGGGGCGAGCACCACCGGGGGCGGGACGCCTCGTGGATCGGCAAGCGGGCCCTGCTCGGCGCGGACTGGAAGGGCGTCAAGCCGGTCAGCGACACCGGCCCGCTGCACCCCCGCTCGGCGTACACCGTCGGGTTGCCCCGGGTGCCCGACCCGTCGGCGATCCACGGCCTGCTCAGCGGCGGCCATCCGCCGGTCACCGCGGCCCGCGTCCCCGACGCGCAGTTCCACGGGTACGGCCGGGAAACCCCCGAGCCGGAGCTGGTGCGGCAGCTCGGCGACGACGCCCTGCGGCAGACCATGGGCCGGTTGCCGGCCGACAGCCCGCTGCGGGACGTACGGCTGGAGTTGACCGCCGTGCCGGCGGACGCGCTGCCCGACGGCGCGGTGGCCCGGTCGGTGCCGGTCGACGCGGCCGGCCGGGACCTGCCGCACGGCACCGTCCCGCCGGACGGGGGCGGGTGGCGGATCGAACTGTCCGACCGGGCGGCGGACGTCACCGTGGCGCGGGCCGTCGCCCACGAGGCCGCCGAGCTGACCGCGATCAGCGAGCGGGCGGCCGGTGGGCTGGACCCGTTCGCCCCGGACGCGTTGACCCCCGGGGCGCTGGCCGACGGCGTCGGCCTGAGCCCGCACGACCTGGGCCGGCTGGCCGAGGCGGAGGTGCTGGCCGACCTGCTGCACGACCCGGCGCAGGCGGCGTACGCCCGCACCGAACTGCGGGCCCTACGCGACCATCTCGGGCTGCACCCGGACGATCCGGGCCTGGCGGCCCGGCTGCGGTTGCTCGACGGGCGGCTGAGCGACGCCGGCCGGGAGGCGCTCGTCGGCGCCGACCCGCCGGCCCGGACTCCGACGCTGCGGATGCTCGGCTTCGCCGAGGGGGTCGCCCCCGGCGGGACGGTGCACCGGGTGGCCGAGGCCCTCGGTGGGCGCGGCGACGAGCTGAGGATCCGGGTGCCGGGGGCGCAGTCGTCCACGCCGGCCCCCGGGGTGCGGGTGTTCGGCGCGGATCCCGTCCCGGGCGTCACCGGGCCGCTGAGCCCGCTGCTGCGCCCGGACGGGCTGCCCGGCGACGTGGACGTGCTGGTCGGCCACGGGCAGACGGCGGGCATCGCGGACGTCCGGCGGGACGCCTACCCGGACGCCACTGTCGTGCAGCTCCTCGACCGGGTGCCGACCGACCCGGAACACCTGCGGGTGCTGTCCCGGGCGGACCTGGTGGTGGCCGTCGGCCCGGACGTGGCGGACGGGCTGCGGCAGGGACTGACCGGGCTGGGCGGGCGGATGCCGGAGATCCGCGAGGTGACGCCGGGGTTCGTGCCCCGCCCGGTGCCGCCCGCCGGTGACGGCCCCGGCGCAGGCCCGAGGCTCCTGGTGTACGACGGCGACTCGGCCGCCCACCGCCAGGCCGCCCGGGTGGTGGCCGAGTTGCGGTCCCGGGGTCTGGACGGTGCCCGGCTGGTGGTGACCAGTGTGGAGTCCGACCCCGGCGTGCGGCAGGTGCTGAGCCGGGAGCTGAGCACGCTCGCCGGCACGTTCGTGGAGGTCCGTGCGCTGCCGACGGAGGCGGAAGCGGTCACCGCGACGTTCCACGCGGCGGACGTCGTGCTGGCGTCGTCCCGGGGCGACGGCTACGACCCCGGGTTCGTCCTCGCCGCCGAACACGGCGTCCCCGTCCTGGTCGACGGCGCGACCGGTGCCGGCCGGCTGCTCACCGACCCCGACCGGGTCCCGGCCGGCCTGGGTCGGGACTCCGTGGTCGACGAACCCCGGTCCGCCCCCACCGCCTGGGCGGACCGCGTCCAGGGGCTGACCGACCACGCCGTCGCCGGCCGCGAGCGCGCGCTGGAGCTGCGGGGGCACCTCACCGGACGGTTCGGGCCGGAGGTGACCGCGCAGGTCGTGCACGACGGTCTGGCGGCGGCCGGGGTGCGGGCCGGCCGGGTCGCCGACGGCGACTGGTTCGGCGAACTCTCCCCGTACGAGGTGGTGCGTCGGAACCCGGCCCCGACCGGGGAGACCGCCGGGCGGCTGCGGGTGATGACCACCTGCACCGAGTGGCACTCGAAGCTCGGCGGGGTGCCGACGGCCAACCGGGAGCTGACCGAGGCGTTCGCGGCGGCCGGGGCGCAGGTGCACGCGCGGGTGTCCGCGGTCGACCCGGACCAGCCGGAACTGGTCCGGGAACGCGTCGCCGACAACCTGGAGGTGACGGGCGTACGGCCGGTGTGGGGGGTGCTGGACGCCAAGGGCCTGCCCGACACGAGGGCGCTGCTGATGCTCTTCGAGAACCTGCCGCCCGAGGTGGACGTCGTGGTCGGCCACTCGCGGTTCAGCGGTGGCGTGGCCCGGCTGCTGGTGGAGCAGCTCTACCCCGGGGCCCGCTACGTCCACGTGCTGCACACCGCGCCGGAGGTGCTCGACGGTCTGCGGGGCAACCCGGGTGAGGGCCTGGGACACGCCGAGACGGAACGTCGCCTGATGGCCGGTGCCGACCTGGTGACCGGGTTGGGTCCGCTGCTCGGTCAGGAGGCGGCCCGGCTGGCCGGGGAGGGGACGGCCCACCCGCCCCGTACCCACGAGATCGTCTCGGACATGCCCCGCCTGCCGGGCGAGCCGGCCGTCCGGCCGGCCGACAAGGTGGGCTTCGACCTGGTCGTCCAGGGTCGCGCCACCGACCCGATCAAGGGCATCGACTTCGCCGCGAAGCTGATCCGTCACCTGCGTGCCGAGGGGGTCGACGTCCGGCTCACCGTGCGCGGTGCGCCCCCCGCCGACGTGGCGGCGCAGACCGAACGGCTCGCCCACCTCGCCGGGACCGGGATCCGGGTGCTGCCGTTCGTGAAACCGGGCAGCCCGGAGCTGATGACCGACCTGTACACCGCCGACCTGGTGCTGATGCCGTCGATCCACGAGGGCTTCGGCCTGGTGGCCAGTGAGGCCGCCCGGGCCGGGGTGCCCGTGCTGGTCGGGGAGGGCACCGGCGCGGGACTGTTCTTCGGCGACCCGAGGTACGTGCCGGCCGCCCTGGGCGAGGCGGCCACGGTACGGGACGGGGTCACCGTCGCCGCGTGGCGGAGCGGACTCGCGGCGATCACCCGCCCGGACGGCACGGTGGACCCGGCGGACCAGCGGGCGCTGCTGGACCGGGTGGCCGACGAGCGGGTCCCGGTGTGGGCCGGGCACGTGCGGCGGCTCCTGGGCGAGCTGTCGACCCAGCGTGACCGGGCGCTCGACCTGCGCCGCTACCTCGACGCCAGGTATCCGCCGGGCAACGCGGCCCGGGAGCTGCTGGAGGTGTTGACACGCCCGACGGAAGCCGGGTCCCGCCCGGGGCCGGTGTCCCGCCCGGACGCCGGGTCCCGTCCGGATGCCGGGTCCGGCCCTGAGTCCGCCGGCACCGGGTCCGGGCACGACGGCGACGCCGACGCGCCGACGCCCGACGTGCCGTCTCCCGACGTCGACCGTCCGGCGTCGGGCCGCTAGCGTGGGACGGAGCCGACCGGCCGACCGTGCAGGTGTCGACGAGGGAGGGGCGCAGCCTGATGACCGACGCTGATCCGGACCGGGACACCGCCGTACACCTGCTCTGCCAGTACGACCACGGGCCGGCCGGCGACGGGCCCGGCGTACGGCGGCCCATCGGGCTGGCCGAGGCGGCCGACCTGTGGCGGCGGGCCCTGGAGTCCGGCCGGGCGGCCGAGTCGACGGTGGACGCGCCGGAGGAGGGCGACGACGTGATCGCCTTCTCGACCGCGCGGGCGCACGTGGTGGCGGCCCTGCTGGAGGAGTTCGCGGCCCGGGTCGAGCCCGGTAGGTCCACGCCGGCGGTGCGGGCCGACGATTCGCTGGCGGAGCTGGCGACCCAGCTCGCCCGGCACCTTGAGTCGGGCACCGGTCACTGAAGGGGACGTGGTGATGAGCGACGACGACCTGACCGTCCCGGTCCCACCGGCCGACCCCACCCGGGAGCTGCTGATCTGGCCCGACTACCAGCGGGACGCCGGCGGTCGTACGACGGCGCGAAGGGTCGGGCTCGACGAGCAGGCCGCCCGGTGGCGGGCGACTGTCGACGCGGGACGCCCGACCGAGGAACGGCTCGGTCGGGCCGCCCCCGGGCTGGTGTCGATGTCGAGCGCCCGTGGCTTGGTCGTCGCGGCGATGCTGCGGGAGTTGGCGGCCAGGGTCCGGCCCGGATTCAGCTGTGGCCCGGTCCGCTCCGACGGCTCGCTCAGCGCGCTGGCCCGCGAGCTGGCCGACGACCTGCGTCGCCGTACCGACCGATGACCCCGGCCGGTGACGGGCCCGACCGGTGGCGGACGGCGGAGCCGGTTCCCCGACCGGACGGGACCCCGTACGGCGAGGGGGGCGTGATCCTGCTGCCGGCGCCGCGTACCCGCGACGAGGCCGAGGTCTACCTCGACCTGCACCCCTGCCCGCGCTGCGGCTCGATGGAGACCGCCTGGCGGGACGGGCCCGTGACGGTCCGGTCGCGGCGGGCCCACCGGTACGCCGGCCCCTGCGCCGACTGCGGCGACAGCCGGGAGTTCCTGTTCGAGGTGTCCGGGGATGACGACGGACCGGCCGCGCCGGGGCCAGGCCCGAGGACCCGGTTCGGTGGGGACCGGCCCTCCCTGCTGCTCGATCCCGGCGAGTGGATGCTCGTCGCCGACTGGTGTGTCGAGGCGTGGTCGTCGTCGGACGCCGGGGGGGACGACACCGGGGCGGCGGACTCACTGTGGACCGCCGTGGCCGCGATCGAGGAGGTGCGCAAGTTCCTCCCGGCCGACGCCGACGCCGTGCCCGAGTCGGTGTTCTGGTCGGTGCGGGGCCGTACGGTCTACTACCGGGAACCCGGCCGGTTCCGGCGTCGCCGGTTGCAGGTCCTGTTGGACCTCTACCTCAACCGGATGCCCTGGGTGCCGTCGTGACCGGGGCGTCCGCCGCCGGGCGCACCGGCCTACCGATCGACCCCAGCCAGGTACGGAGGAGTGGATGGACACCCAACGGGTGATCGACATGCTCGAACGTGCCGTCTTCACCGCCGACGAACGGGTGAGGCGGACGTTCGGCGGGCCGGCCCTGCTGGGGGTGGAGACGGCCCAGATGGGCTACGAGGCGCGGCCGGCGGACTGGGCGGTGGCGCGGGAGAGCTGGGTCGACGAGGTGATCGAGGTGGTCGGCACGAACGGTGCCGTGACCACCACCGTCGGCCTGCTGTTCCCCCGTGCCGGTGCGGGTCTGGTGTTGAATTCGCCGGCCACGATGGCGGCGCTGGGCCGACGGGTAGGGGTGGACCTCGATCCGGTGGCGTACGCCGAACTGCTCGCCGTCCTCTACTCCGGCGCGACGCTCGACGGCCGGTTCGGGTACGCGTTCTCCGCGACCCCCGGGTTCCCGCCGGGCTGGTTGATCCGCGACCCGGACCACTTCCGCACCGCTTTTCCGGTGCCGTCGGCACCCCCGGTCGGGCCCCCGACGTTCGCCGGTCGGGCCGACGGAAGCTGGACGCTGCGCTTCTGGTCGCACGACTACCACCTGTTGGAGGCGCTGGCGGCGGCGGTCGACGTCCACGAGTGGGAGGTGACCGGTGGCCCGGCCGGACCGGCGTCCTGGTCACGCCGGACGGTCGGCACCCGACTGCCGCTCGCCTGAACGACGACGACGGCGGTGACACCGGTAGGACGCGGTGAACCCGGCAGGGCGCCGCGCGGGCCGACTCCTGGCGGGTCGGGTGGCAGAATGACGTGCGCCGACGGCCGGATGGGGAGGTTGCTGGTGGACACGGAGTGGACGACCGGGGCGCTCCAGCGGTACGTGCTGGCCTCCGACGAGGCCACCGGACAGGTGTGGGTGGGCCCCGAGTCGGTCACCGTGAAGACCGACCGGTTCCGTTACCGGGCCCGGCCGGCACAGTGGGCGGTCGTCGACGCGGACTGGCTGGCCGAGGCGGTCCGGGTGGTGGCGGCACGGCAACCCATGTTCGTCACCCATGGCCTGCTGCGCACCACGTCGGGCGGGACGCTGCACCTCAACCGGCCCGGGGTGATGGCCGAGCTGGGCCGCCGGGTGGGTGCCGGGCTGGAGCCGTCGGCGTACGCGGAGCTGCTGGGTGAGCTGTACTCGGCGTGGACGATCGACGGCTCGGTGGTGCGCCCCTTCTCGGTGACCGAGGGCACCCGCGCCGGCTGGCTGATCCGTGACCCCGACCATTTCACCCAGGTGCTCGCGGTGCCGGACGCACCGCCGGTGATGCCCCCGACCTTCGTGCCCGACCCGGACGGGGGCTGGACCTTGCGGTTCTTCTCACACAACCACTACCTGTTGGAGATCCGCTCCGCGGTGGACGTGTACCGGTGGACGGTGACGGGTGGACCGGACCGGGCGGCGACCTGGGTCCGGGAGACGGTCGCCGAGCGGGTGGAGCGTCCGCTGCCGTGACCGGTCGGAGCGCCGGCAGCGGCCGGCCGGCAGAGACCAGCCCCGGCCCGTCGGTCCGGGCGGGCGGTCCGCCCGGTGGCGGACGGCATCCGGAGGTGACCCGATGGCGATGACCGACGACCCGGAGCGGCAACGTCGGCTGCGCGCGCTGGCCGACCTGCACGCCCGGTGGCAGGCCACGCACCAGGTGGACGACGTCGACTTCACCCCCGAGGGCGCCGACTCGGCGCAGCGTCGGTCACCGTCGGCACAGGCGCAGCGCGAGTACATGCGCCAGGCCCGGGAGATCATGGGCCTCGACCCGGACACCGGCCACTACCGGGACACCGAGTGACACTGCTGCCCGCCGTCCGGACCCGGGACGAGGTCGACCTCTACCTGGAGCTGCACCCGTGCGGCCGGTGCGGGTCGATGGAGGCCGCCTGGACCGCGACGGCGACGACGCGGGAGTCCCGACCGGCGTACCGGTACTCCGGTCGGTGCGCCGAATGCCACGAGCAGCGCGAGTTCCTCTTCGCCCTGCCCGAGGGGCGGACGGCACCCGCCGACGCCGGTCCGCACCCCCGCAGCAGGTTCGGCGGCCCGCAGCCGTCCGCCCTACTCGACCCCGGTGAGTGGCTGCTCGTCGCCGACTGGTGCGGGGAGGCGGCGGAGGTGGCCGAGCGGCAGGGCGACGACGCCGAGGCGGCGGACCTGCGGTGGACCGCCGTGGCCGCCCTGGAGGAGGTCCGTAAGTTCCTGCCTGAGACCGGCGACGCGGTGCCGGAGGCGGCCTTCTGGTCGACCCGGGGGCGGACGGTCTACCAGCGGGAGCCGGGGCGGTTCCGTCGTCGCCGGATCGAGGTGGTCCGGGACTTCCACCTCGACCACATGCCGTGGAGCCCGGCGTGACGCCGCTGGCCGCGCGCTCCACCCACGAGGCCCACCTCTACATGGACCTGCAACCGTGCGGCTGCGGGCAGGGGCGCTTCCCGCGCGCCTCCACCGTGCTCACCCTGCCCGACGGCGACCTGGCCCGCCGCTACACCGGCGCGTGCCAGGGGTGCGGCGCGGCCCGCGAGTTCCTGTTCCGGCTGCCCGCCGGGCCCGTCGACGTCGAGGAGGGCTTCCGGTACGGCGGCCCGGAGCCGTCCCGGCTGATCGACGCCGGGGAGTGGCTGTGGGTGGCCGAGCAGCACGCCCGGGCGGTGCCGGCCGGGGCGCGGACCCTGCCGGAGGCGGACCGTCGGCGGTGCCGGTCCCGGCTGACCGCCGCCGTCGCCGCGCTCGACGAGGTGGTGAAGTTCGTGCCGCCCGGCGGGGCCCGGGTGCCGTTCACGGCGGTCTGGACGGCGCTGGGCCGCACCGTCTACCAGCGGGAACCGGGGCGCTTCCGGGCCGGTCGGCTGGCCGCGGTGCGGTCGGCGTACGTGGGGGCGCTGCGCCGCCTGGGCTGAGCCGTCGGGGTGGAGGCGGTCAGTCGGCGGTGCCGCCCGACGGCCGCGCGGGGGTGGGGGCGCTGCCAGCCGACAGGTTCGCCACGCACGTCGGGGAGATGCTGGTCTGGTCCTGCACGAGCCGGTCGCCGAGCAGGATCGTGCAGTGCAACGTCGGGATCCCGCCGGCGTACGCCAACCGCTCGTCGACCCCCGGGCGGACCTGCGGCGTCGCCGACACCCACACCCGTTCGACGTCGGGATAGCGCAGGGTCACCGCGTGGGACCAGGCCCAGGTCAGGCTGGTGGCGGACTGTGTCTTCAGCGCGCTGTGTCCCCAGGTGACCGCCATCCCGAACAGCCCACCCCGGCCGCCGACCACCTCGACGGTGAGCGTGACGACGTACTCCACCGGGGCCGGTGCGGGGGCGGGCGACGGGCCGGCGGAACAACCGGCCACAGTGGCGGCCACAGCGGCGACAGCGGCGACAGCGGCGACACGTCGCATGGAACCTCCTGCGCAACGGCGGCGGACGGCGACCGGCCCGTAGCCTAGCGTGCGCCCGCTGCGGGTCCCGCCCGCCGGTGGGACATCGCTAGGCTCAGGTCGGCACCGGGCAGGGAGGAGACCCGTCGTGGACGAGTCGTGGCAGCCGGCCAACGACACCGAACGGGCGTTGCTGCGCGCGGCGCGCGACGACGACCGCACCGGGTTCTTCCGCATCCTCACCCGGGCCGAGCTGTTCCTGCCGCAGTTGCGTGCCGACGACCCGGCCGACGGCGGTCAGCGGTTCGTCACGATGGACCTCTTCGGACAGCCGTTCCTGCCCGTGTTCACCTCGCTGGAGTCGATGGTGCCGCAGGTCGCCGGGGTCGCCGACGCGTACACGGTGACCGGGTACGACGAGCTGTGCGAGCGGTGGCCGGTGGCCGGGTGGCGGCTGGCGGTCAACCCGGGCACCCCGCTGGACGCGTACCTGCCGGTGGAGGCGGTCCGGGCGGCGGCGGACGGGGAGCTGGCGGTGCCCGCCGGGGCGGAGCTGCTCACCGAGCTGGCCGAGGCGGCGGCTGACGACGAGATCGCCGCCGCGACGGCCGACGGGTCGGACGATCCGGCTGCTGCCCCCGCCCCACCGGCACCCGCCCCGGGCCCGGCGGACGAGCCGGACACCGCCGCGCTGTTGCGGGACGCGGCCGAGCGGGGCGACTCCGTCGGTTACCTGGATGCGCTGCTCGACGCGCTGGTGGTGCTCCCCACCGGTGCCCCGGTGCCCGACCCGGCCCTACTGGTCGACCCGGACTTCCCGTGGCGTGCGGTCGACGCGGGGGAGACGCCGGTGATCGAGGTGTTCACCGCCCCGGAACGTTTCGCACGGGCCTACCCGGACGGCACGCCGAGCCTGCGGGCCACGATGGCCGCCCTGCTCACCGTCTGGCCGCCGGGGTACGCCCTGGCCGTCGACCCGGACTCCCCGGCCGGCATCACCGTCCCCGCCGACCAGGTGCCGTTCCTCCTGCTCTGGCCCACCCCCGACGGGACGGGCCCCGACGAGGTCACCCGCGCCGGGGCCGCCACCGACGACCCGGACTCCGCCGGGGCCGTCGCCGGGCGGCCGGCCGATGCCGGGTGGGGCCGGTGAGCGGGGCGACGCTGATCCCCGGTGCCCGGTACGCCTTCGGGGTGGTCCATCCGGTCGCGCCGATGCTGCGGGTCCGCTACCGGCAGGGGGTGCCGGTCGACCCGTACGGCTTTCCGGACTGGACGCCGTACGCGCGGGCGGTGGTCGAGCTGCCGCCACTGCCGCCGGGCATCGGGGTGGACGCGGCCCGGGTGTTGGACGTGCTCACCGCCAACCTGGCCGTACCCGACCCGGCCGACCCGGACGCGTCCGGGCGTACCCCGGCGGGGTGGGTCTGGGCGCATCTGGCACGCAGCCGGCGGGTGGCGCTGGTGCCGGCGGAGTTGCACGTGGCGCTGCGGCACCTGGGCGGGGTGGGCACCGGCGACGCCGACCCCCGGCGGCGCGGGCTGCCGGTGGAGACTGCCGAGCCGCCGCCGCTGCGGTTCGCCGAACGGCTCAGCCCACCGGCGGTGGCCCGCGTCGAGCAGCGGCTCGGCTGCGCCCTGCCGGCCGGCTACCGGGACTTCCTGGCCCGCACCAACGGTGGCTGGCCGGACTGGCCGGCGGTGCACCCCCGGTTCGGCTTCGTGGTCGACCAGCCGCTGTTCGGGGTGGCCCGCGCGGACCGGATGCAGGACCTGTGCCACGCCAACGCCTGGTTCACCGACCGGTTCACCGCCGACTGGCTGGCGGTCGGGCACGTGCAGGGTGGGCTGCTCGCCGTCCGGGTGGCCGGCGGCGACGAGGGGTCGTTCTGGTACTGGGACGACGACGACCCCCGGGCCCGCGACGACGACACCGCCGCCGACGTCGGCAACCGGCTGCTGCACCGCTGCGCCGACAGCTTCGGCGTCTTCTGGCACGCCCTGCGGGCGGTCCCGGGTCCGCTGCGTGACCTGGCCGTGGAGGCGGTGGCCGGGGGGCGGGTGACCCGGGTCGAGGACGAGCGGACCGGGTCGGCGTTGCCGCCGGCCCGCCGGCGGCCGGCGGCGTGAGGCCGGGACGGAGGAACACATGACGGGGTACGGACGGCGCGGGCGACAGCCGGACGCCCCGCAGGCACGGGGCCGGACGGTCATCGCCGACCCGCACCGGTCGGGTGGTCCGGCGACCGACGGCGTGACCCGGTCGGGTGGTCCGGTGGCCGGCAGGCCGGCGACGGGCGGCCCGGCCCGGGCGGGCCGGCGTCGGGTGGCGGGTGGGGTGGTCGTCGGGCTCGCCGCCGGACTGCTGGCCGGGCCGGTGCCGCCCGCCGCGGCGGCACCCGACTGTGCGCAGGCCGGTGGGCAGGTCGCCGCGCCGTCCTGGGCCCAGCAGGTGCTCGCCCCGGAACAGGTGTGGCCGTTCAGCCAGGGTGCCGGGGTCACCGTCGCGGTGCTCGGCTCCGGAGTGGACGGTGACCACCCGCAGTTGCGGGGTCGGGTCGAGCCCGGCTACGACGCGGTCCGGGGCAGCGGCCGGGCCGACACCGACTGCACCGGCCAGGGCACCCGGGTGGCCGGGCTGATCGTCGCCCGGCAGGCCGGCCCGTCGCCGTTCGCGGGGCTCGCGCCGAGCGCCCGGGTGCTGCCGGTACGGGTGGTCGACGACCGGGCGTTCGGTGCCGCCCCGGTCGACCCGGGGGTGCTGGCCCGGGGCATCGACTGGGCCGTCGACCGGGGTGCCCGGGTGGTCGCGGTGACCGTGGCCGCCGACCGGGACAGTGCGGCCCTGCGGACGTCGGTGCGGCGGGCCGTCGTCCGGGGTGTGCTGGTGGTGGGTGCCAGCGGCGACCGGGGCGGGGACGGTAACCCGGTGTCCTACCCGGCCGGCTACCCGGAGGTCCTCGCCGTCGGGGCGATCGGCCCGGACGGGCGGCGGTGGCCGAAATCGCAGTACGGGCCGTACCTGGACCTGGTCGCGCCGGGCGTCGCCGTCACCACCACCCAGCGCGGCAGCGGGCTGGTCGAGGCCGCCGACGGCACCGCGTTGGCGTGCGGGTTCGTGGCCGCTGCGGTCGCCCTCACCCTGGCCAAGCGGGGCGGTGCGCCGCGCAGCGAACTGGTCCGGCTGTTGACGGTGACGGCGGTCCCCGGCGCCGACCGCGCCGAGTACGGCCACGGCACGGTCAACCCGTACGGGGCGCTCAACGACCAACTGTTGCCGCAGGCCAGACCCGCCCCGCTGCCCCGGTTCCGGCCTGCCGTCGACCGGCCCGACCCGGCGCTGCGGGAGAGCCGGCGGATCGCGCTGGCCGGTGCCGTGCTCGCCCTCGGCACCGTCCTGGTGATCTGTGCGGTCGCACTGACCCTGCCCAGGGTGCGCCGCCGCCGGTGGCGGGCCGCCGTCGCGCCGGCACCCGCCCGGTCGGCGCAGCCCACCGAACCGGGCCCCCCGGTGCAGCTCTTCGACGACCCGGAACCCGGCCCCGGCCGATGAACACCGCCCGCAGTTCAGGGCCGTGCCCGGCCGGGGCGGGCCGCCCGGGACAGCGGTCGGGCGGGCCGGTACGCCCGGTGGGGTCGGTCAGCCCCCGACGGTGACCGGGGCGGGACGGACCGCGCCCCGTGGGTCCAGGGTCGGGCCGGTCGGGACCAGCATGGTCAGGCTCGGCGGCACCACCAACGCACCCTCCGCGGGGTAGCCGAGCAGGCGCAACGCCTCGGCCGACGGCACCGCGTACCGGATGCCCAGGTCGGTGACGATGCTGTAGGCCCCGGGGCTGCCGAGCAGCTTCAGCACGGTGACCCGGCCGGCGGGGGCGGCGATCCGGTCGGCGAGCGGGACGCCGTCCGGGGAGACGGATCCGGTCGGCGCGGCCCGGTCCGCGCCGGGCAGCGTGCCGCCCACGGTCAGCGCCGGCGGGGTGCCGGCGTCGGAGGTGGCGGCACAGAGCTGCTGGCCCTGCTCCGGGCCGAGCAGCTTCGGTGGGGTGGCGGGCGGCTGGCCCCGGTCCGCCGGGCGGGGTAGCTGCCCGCTCTTCGGCAGGGCCGTGACCGCGGAGACGGCGACCGGCGCCGGTTGCCGCCCCGACTGGCCGGTCTGGATGGCCTGCTGCACCGGGGTGATCGGGGCGACCCCGTCGGTGAGCACCAGGTAGTGCTGCGGGCCGGAAGCGGTCTGGGTGACCAGCACGTCACCGTTGCGGCGGCCGGGCACCTCCCGGGACGGGTCGTCCCGGTCGGCGACGGGCAGGGCGGCGAGGTCGACCCCGGCGGGCAGCGCGTTCAGCCAGGCGGTGCCGACGGGGGTCGGGGTGACCGCCCCGAACAGGGCGGGCACGACCACCCGGGAACCCTGCACCAGGTGCCGGCGGCCGTGCCAGACCAGGTAGTTCATGCCCAGCGTGGCGTCCTTGACGAGCAGCCCGTCGTCGCCGACGCCCCGCCCGTCGACCGGGCGGGCGGCCAGCGCCAGGGTCACCGTGTCGGTGGTGCGGCCGGTGTCGTCGGTCGCCGGGGCGGAGCAGACCGTCCACGGCAGACCCGCCTGCCGGTCCGCTGCCGGCAGCGAGGCCGGGGCGTTCGGGATGCCCATCGTCACACCCCGGGGGACCGCGCTGAGGGTGCTGCTGGAGACGCGTACCACGGGGGTGCCGGGGCGACCGGTGGCCAGCAACGCGGAGGCGTAGTTGAGCGTCGGGTGCAGCCGGCCGTCCAGATAGACGTAGGTGGCGCCGGTCTCCTTCTCGACCACCACCGAGCCGGGCTTGCGCCAACTGTCCCCGCCGACCTTGGTGAGCAACCCGTAGATGCCCACCCCGGCGGCGACCAGGACGGCCACCATCAGGCCGCCGAACAACGCGCCGATGCCCCGACGCAGCGGCGACTGCTGCGGGTCGGTCTCGCGCATCACGAACGCGGACATCACCCGCTGGGTCATGAACTGGTAGGACTGGAGCTGGTCGCGGCGGGTCGTCATCGTCGCCTCACCCGCCGATCGAGGCGAACATCCCCCGGATCGCCCCGAACAGGCCGATGACCGCGCAGGCCAGCGGAATCAACGCCATGATGGCGATCACGTCGGCGATGTCGGCGGCCCGGCCCAGATAGGGTGACGGCCGGCGACGGCTGTAGAGCAGGCCGACGACCAGGGTCACCGCCGCCACGGCGACCACACCGAGCCCGATCAGCATCCGGTCACCGCCCGACGTGGTGGCCAGCAGCGCGGCGACGGTCAGCGCCGACAGCCCCGACAGGCCACTGACCAGCAGCGGCACCCGCTGCGCGGCGGTCGGGAACAGCCGCCCGCGCAGCAGCAGCGCACCGGCACCGCAGAGCGCCAGCAACACGCCGGCCGGGGTGCGGTCCTCGGTCAGCAGGAACGCGATGGCGAGCGCGCCGCAGACCGACGCGGACAGCAGCATCCCGGTTAGCAGCTCGGTGGCCCGCGCCACCGTCACGAAGACCCTCGCCCGCTCGGGCACCGGCCGGTCCTTGAGGATCTCCTCCGGCCGGTCGGGCAGCTCCGGCACCGGCAGCCTGCCCAACCAACCGGCGATCAACGGGTAACCGGGCAGCAGACCGATCACGGTGGTCAACGTCGCCGCCGCCGCCCCGGCGGGGGAGACCCCGCCGTAGCAGAGCAGCGCGGCCAGCACGCCGGTCAGGCCGGCGGCAGCCCCGGCCATGAACAGCCGCTGCACCCCGCCCACCGCCGCGTACCCGGCGATGCCGAAGACCAGCAGGGCGGCGGAGCCGAGTAGCAGGCTCGGTGCGCCCAGGTCGACGATCCGCACCCCGTCCGGGGCGGCGAGCAACGCCCCGCCGAGCAGGGCGTAGGGCAGGCCGGCGGCGGCGACCACGGCACCGGCGGTCGCGTCGGGCACGGCCCGCGACAGCACCGGCCCGGCGACCGCCAGCAGCGCCGCGACCCCCAGCGCCAGCAGGCCCGGGGCCCGCCACGGCGAGCCGACCGCGAGCAGGGCGAACAGCCCGAATCCGAGCAGCGCGGCGGTCACCGTCAACCCGGCCCGCCGGGTGGCGTCGTTGCTCCACGACCGACCGGTCCGGCGCGCGCCGCTGGCGATCACCTCGACCACGTCGTCGTACGCCAGCTCGGGCCATTCGTCGCGGCCCGGCGTGAGGTGCAGCAGCTCGCCGTCGCGGACGCCCTGCACGGCGAGGTTGCGGGTGGCCTCCAACAGGGTGCCGGTGGCGCGTCGGAGCACCCAGCCGCCCTGCTGCTCACCGACGTCGCCGAGACCCTCCCCGGCATGCCGGAGCAGGTGCGGCAACAACTCCCCGACGAGCATGCCGTTGGGCAACGCCACGTCCATCCGCCGCTGGGGAGCGGCGATCGTCACCCTGGCCAGACTGAGACCGCCCGGGGCCGTCACGCTGGTCACCTCCCCGTGTGCCACGCGTCCGCGCGGTCGCCTCCTGGGCCCTCCGCGGCGGTCAAGGTAGCACGGCGGGGCCGCCCGTCGGGGGGTCCGGCCGACGGGCGGACGGCGGTCCCTGCCAGGGGCGACCGGTCGATAGAGTGGGCCGCCGGTGACCTATGTGGTGGGAGGTACGGGGGAGATGTCGTCGTTGGTGGTCGTCAAGCGTCCACCCCGCCGGCCGGCACCCCCGCTGCCGACCGGGGAGGTGCTGCTCGACCCGCCGCCGGAGGTGCCGGCAGCCGGCGGCCGGGGCTGGACCCGGATGCTGATGATCCTGCCGATGGCGGCCGGTGCCGCGGCGATGGGCCTGATGATGGGCATGCAGCGCGGTGGCGTGATGACCTATGTGGTCGGTGGCATGTACGGGGTCTCCATCCTCGGCATGATCGCGGTGATGGTGGTCAACCAGTCCGGGCCGGGCAAACGCGAGATGATCGAGGCACGCCGGCAGTACCTGCGCCGCCTCACCCAGCTGCGGGCCCAGGTCCGCAACACGGTCCGCCAGCAGCGGGAGGCCATCCACTACCGGCATCCCGACCCGGACTCGCTCTGGTCCACGGTGACCAGTGGCCGGCTGTGGGAGCGTCGGCGGGGCGACGCCGACTTCAGCGTGGTCCGCATCGGGCTCGGCCCGCAGGAGGTCGCCACCCCGCTGATCCCGCCGCAGACCCGCCCGGTGGACGAGTTGGAGCCGCTGTGTGCGGTGGCGCTGCGCCGGTTCGTCGCCACCTACTCGGTGGTGCCCGACCTGCCGGTGGCGATCGCCCTGCGCGACTTCTCCCACGTCCACCTGCGCGGGGCCGACGACGCCGTACGCGGGCTGGTCCGCGCGGTGGTGGCCCAGTTGACCACCTTCCACGCCCCCGACGACCTGCTGGTCGCGCTCTGCGTCGACCCCGACCGCCGGGCCGGGTGGGAGTGGGCGAAGTGGCTGCCGCACGCCCAGCACCCGACGAAACTCGACGCGGTCGGGCCGATCCGGCTCTTCGCCCCGACCGTGGTGGCGCTGGAGGCGATGCTCGTCGACGTGCTCGCCAACCGGCCGCGCTTCGACCCGTCGGCGACGGCGACCGTCGCGCCGTACGTGCTGGTGGTGATCGACGGCGGGCAGGTCGCCGGCTCCGACCACCTGATGACCGAGGGCGGGGTCGCCGGGGTGACCCTGCTGGACCTCACCGGTCACCCCCCGCGCCTGCTCGACGAGGCCTCCGTGGTGCTCGACGTCGCCGAGGACGGCACCATCTCGGGCACCACGATGGACGGCAGCACCCGGGTCGGCCGGGCCGACACCCTCGATCCGGCCCGGGCCGAGGTGCTGGCCCGGGAGTTGTCCCCGCTGCGGCTGTCCGCCGCGTCGTACGCCGACCAGCCGACCGTCGCCGCCGACCTGGGGTTGGCCGACCTGCTCGGCCTCGGTGACCCCTACGAGCTGGACCTGGCGACCGCCTGGGGCAGCCGGCCCAACCGCAGTCGGTTGCGGGTGCCGATCGGGGTCAACGAGAACGGCCGGCCGATCGAGCTGGATCTCAAGGAGTCCGCCCAGGAGGGGATGGGCCCGCACGGGCTGCTCGTCGGCGCGACCGGCTCGGGCAAGAGCGAGCTGCTGCGGACGCTGGTGCTGGCGCTGACCGTCACGCACAGCCCGGAGATCCTCAACCTGGTGCTTGTCGACTTCAAGGGCGGTGCGACCTTCGCCGCGCTGGACCGGTTGCCGCACACCAGTGCCGTGATCACCAACCTGGCCGACGAGTTGTTCCTGGTCGACCGGATGCTCGGGGCGATCCAGGGCGAGATCACCCGTCGGCAGGAGCTGCTGCGTCGGGCCGGCAACTACGCCTCGCAGCGCGACTACGAGCGGGCCCGCGCGGCCGGGGTGCCGCTCGCCCCGCTGCCCAGCCTGCTGATCGTGGTGGACGAGTTCAGTGAGCTGCTCAGCGCCCGCCCGGACTTCATCGACATGTTCGTGCAGATCGGCCGGGTGGGCCGGTCGCTGGGCATGCACCTGCTGCTGGCCTCGCAGCGGCTGGAGGAGGGGCGGCTGCGGGGCCTGGAGACGCACCTGTCGTACCGGCTGGGGTTGCGGACGTTCTCCTCGATGGAGTCCCGCGCGGTACTCGGGGTGGCCGACGCGTACGAGCTGCCCCGCTCACCGGGGCACGGCTACCTCAAGGCCGGCACCGAGGGGCTGATCCGGTTCAAGGCCGCGTACGTCTCGGGGGCGGTCCGGCAGCACGGCGGGGTGCCCACCGTCGGTGGCCGGCTGATCGATCCGGTGCGCGACTACACCACCGACTACGTCCCGCTCGCCACCGACGACGAGCCGGACGAGCCCACCCGGGACCCGGTCGACGAGCATGTCGGGGAGAGCCTGCTCGACGTGCTGGTGGCGCGGATGCAGGGGCACGGGCCGGCCGCCCACCAGGTCTGGTTGCCGCCGCTGGAGGAGCCGCCCACCCTCGACGCGCTGCTGCCACCGGTGCAGGTGTCCCCGGTGCGGGGCCTGACGATCGCCGCCGAGGACCGGCACGGCGCACTGCACGGTGTCGCCGGCATCGTCGACAAACCGTTGGAGCAGCGCCGCGACCCGCTCTGGCTGGACCTGGCCGGGGCGGCCGGCAACGTGATGGTGGTGGGCGCACCGCAGGCCGGCAAGAGCAACCTGCTGCGTACCCTGGTCACCAGCCTGGCCCTGGGCAACACCCCGCGCGAGGCGCAGTTCTACTGCCTCGACTTCGGCGGCGGCACCCTGGCCGCGCTGGCCGGCCTGCCGCACGTCGGCGGGGTGGCGAGCCGGCGTGAGGTGGACAAGGTCCGGCGGACCATCGCCGAGCTGCACGGGTTGATGCAGGCCCGGGACGCGTTGTTCACCACGCACGCGGTGGAGGGCGCGGCGGCCTACCGGCGGGCCCGCCGGGAGGGCCGTTTCCAGGAGGACCCGTTCGGTGACGTGTTCCTGGTGGTGGACGGCTGGGCGGCGCTGCGGGCCGAGTTCGAGGACCTGGAACCCCTGGTCACCGAGCTGGCGAATCGGGGGCTCGGCTACGGCATCCACATCCTGGCCGCCACGAACCGGTGGATGGACGTCCGCCCGGCGGTGCGCGACATGTTCGGTGCCAAGGTGGAGCTGCGTCTCGGCGAGCCGGCCGACTCGGTGATCAACCGGCGGGCCGCGGTGAACGTGCCGGAGCAGCACGGCCACGGGCTCACCCCCGACGGCCTGCACTTCCTCGCCGGCCTGCCCCGCCTCGACGGCCGGCCCGTGGTCGACGACCTGCCGGACGCGCTGGCCGACCTGGTCAGGCAGGTGCAGCAGCACTGGACGTCGGCGGGTGCCCCGGCGGTGCGGCTGCTCCCCGCCGAACTGCCTTTCGAGGCGTTGCCCGCCGCGCAGGGCGGCCTGATCCCGATCGGCATCGCCGAGACCGACCTCCAGCCGGTACGCCTCGACTTCACCGCCGAGCCGCACCTGCTGCTCTTCGGGGACGTCGAGTGCGGCAAGAGCACCTTCCTGCGGGGGCTGGCCCGCAGCATCGTCGAGGGCAACGACCCGGCGCAGGCCCGGATCATCCTGGTCGACTTCCGGCGTAGCCTGCTCGGCGCGGTGGACTCCGAGCACCTGATCGGCTACGGCACCTCCCCGCAGGTCACCGCCGACCTGGTCAAGCAGGTGTCCACGGTGATGGGGGAGCGGTTGCCGGGGCGGGACGTCACCGCCGAGCAGCTGCGCGACCGCAGCTGGTGGAAGGGTCCGGAGCTCTACCTGCTGGTCGACGACTACGACCTGGTGGCCGGGGCGGCGGTCAACCCGCTCGCGCCGCTGCTGGAGTACCTGCCGCAGGCCCGCGACATCGGCCTGCACCTGGTGCTGACCCGACGGATCGGCGGTGCCGGACGGGCCATGTTCGACCCGATGATCGGGCGGATCAGGGAACTGGCCTCCCCGGGCATCATGATGTCCGGGCCGCGGGAGGAGGGCGCGCTGTTCGGCACCGTCAGGCCGCAGCGGCTGCCCGCCGGCCGGGGTTGGCTGTTCACCCGTCGCCACGGTGCCCAACTCGTCCAGCTCCCCCTGGTGCCGCCCCAGGTCAGCTGACCTGGGGCGGCCCACCTTCCCGGGGCGCGACGGGACGCACGAGGACGCGTTGCCGCTCCTCGTGACGCACGGGCCGGCCGGGGCGGCCAGGCGACCCGCCGTGGTCGTCACCCGGGTTACGCTGCGGTGGTGAGCCGGCGCGAGCGGTACCGGGTCGAGTTGCGGGTGTCCGACCCCGCGCGGTGGCCGGCATATCTGCGGGAGCATTCGGGGCTGCCCGGGCCACGGGCCAACCTTGAGCTCGCCCAGGCCGTCGCCGACGAGGGCGGGCCCGCCTCGTTCGACCACCTGATCGGCACCGACGACGAGTATCTGGTGTTCTGCGGGGTGCTCGGTCTGGGTCGTCTGCTGGCGGCCGACGGGCGGGCCCCCAGACGCATCGAGGCACGCCTGCACGACCACGCCACCGACCCCCGCTGGCGGGTACGCGAGGCGGTGGCCCTGGCGTTGCAGCGGCTCGGCGACGCCGACCTGCCGCGCCTGCTCGACCTCGGCACGGCGTGGGTCGGGGACCCGCACCCGCTGGTCCGGCGGGCGGCCGTCGCGGCCGTCTGCGAACCGCGGCTGCTGACCCACCCGGAGGCCGCCGCCCGCGCCGTCGCCCTGTGCGACCGGGCGACGGCGGGGCTGGCCGCGCTGCCGTCCGGCCGTCGCCGCGACGACGACGTCCGGGCCCTGCGTCAGGCGTTGGGTTACTGCTGGAGTGTCGCGGTGGCTGCCGATCCGGCTGTCGGCCTGCCGCTGTTCCGGGCGCTGGCCGGCGTCGACGACGGCGACGTGGCCTGGATCGTCCGGGAGAACAGCCGGAAGAAGCGCCTGGCCGGGCTGCTCGTCAGCGGCGGGGTGCGCCCAGCAGGTGCTGCTCGACCGACGTCTGGCTGATCCACAGGTGCCGGTCCGTGCCGCCACCGACCAGGGTGAGCATGTCGTCGGCCATCACCTGGAGGAACCGGCCGCTGTCCGGGGGCAGCCGCAGCGCCCGCTGCGCCGTCGCCGACTCGTCGGCGGAGAGCCGTTGCAGCACGCAGAGATCGCTGTCGTGCAGGGCGGGCGCGGTGCCGGCATCGAGCCGCCGCAACACGGTCAGCTCGGCCTGCCACACCCCGGGGGACGCCGTCCCGGACGCGGTCGGGTCGGGGGACGTCGACCCGGGTGTGGTCGGGGCGGTCGCGCCGGGCGGTAGGTCGCGGACGATCAGGACGGGCTGCTGGGCGGTGCCGGCGGTGGGCAGCGGGCGGCCGTCGGCGTGTATCTCGACCCGGTCGGCGGTCCGGCCGAGCGCCGCCGTGCCGAATCCGGCCCAGCCGGCCGGGTCGGCGGTGAGCACGACGACCCGGGCCCCCAGGGCCAGCGCCCGGAAGGCGACGAGCTGCCCCGCCCACACCCCGCCGACCAGGGTCACCCGGGTCGGTTCCGGGCGGAACAGCCGGATCGTGACCGCTGCCCGGCGGCGGTCCGCCCCGAGCACCAGACCGGCCGGCAGCGGGGTGGGGCTGAGCCGGGCGAGGGCCGCCGGGGAGACCGCGTGGGTGCCGATCCGCAGCCGGGGCAGCCGCCCGGACGGCCCGCCACGGCCGGGGACGTCCTCGGCCCCGAGGCCGCGGGCCGGCGGTGGCCCCGGTGGAGCGGGTGGATGGCTTTCCGGGGCGGCCAGCGGACTGGCGAGGGCCCGGGTCAGCGGGTCGGCGGTGGCCAGCGCGGTGGCGGTGGCGGTGCCGGCCGCGTCGGCGTCGCCACCGGTCCGGGCGCCTGAGGCACCCAGCACCGGTGCGTCCGCAGCGACCGGCGGTGCGGTGACCTGCGGTGCGGTGACCGGAGTTGGTGCGGCGGCAGCGGCGACCGGTCCGCCCGGGTACGCCCCGGCAGCCGCCGGCCCCGGGCGGTACGCCCCACCGGCCTGACCCGGGGAGCGAGGTCCACCGGTCGAATCCCGCGGATACGACCCCTCGGCCGGGCCCTGCGGGTACGGCTCACCGGCCGGCTCCGCCGGGTACGGCTCACCGGCCGGCTCCCGGTACGGCCCGGCCGGCCGGACCGGGGACGCGCCGAAGGTGGCCGGCACCGTCGTGCGTCGTTCGTCATCCGGTCCGGTCATCCCGCGCCACCCCCCGTCGGTGCCGACGCGTACACCGCCGGGCCGTGTTCGCCGTCGAGGGGGAAGAGTTCCCCGCCCGCCTGCCGTACCCCGTCGACGGCCGGCCCGCACAGCTGCGGCAGCAGCTCCGTCGGCCCGGTGACGCGGACCAGCCCCCGCAGGTCGAGATCCTCCCCCGGCCCGTTGGAGGCGGCCGTCAACGACACCGTCACCAGCGAGGCGGGCAGGGTCTCCAGCCAGCCGAGCATGGCCGCCGCCCGGTCGACGGGTGGCCAGCGGCGGATCCAGAACGAGCGGTGCGCGAGCGGGCCGCAGTGCCACGCCGACCACTCCTCGCGGACCGGGGTCGCGCCGAGCGGGACGCCCGGGGTGAACCCACAGGACCGGCCGACGGCGGCGAGCAGGCCGTGGGCGTCCAGCAAACGGTGTTCGACCCCGCACCGGCGCAGTGACCTGCCGACCTGGCGGGCCAGCGCGGCCACCACCGACGGGGCGATCCCCAGGTCGACCGCGTAGTCGCCGATCGCCTCGGCCAGCGCGCGGGCGTCCAGCCGGACCGCCACCCAGGTCGCCCGCGCCCCCGGGACCGGACCGCCGTCGAGGCCGGCCAGCAACTGCCGGTAGGACTCCCGGGCCGGGGCGGTCGGGTCGTCATCCGGCCCGCCGGCCGGGACGGTGCTGGTCACCACCTGGAGCACGGCGCCCGGCTGCCCGGACTCGGCCAGTGCGGTGGCCAGCACGTCCAGCGGCAGGCCGCCCGGCGGGTCACCGGTCGGCCCGGACCGGTCGACGGCGGCCACCGCGAACCAGCCGGCGTCGTCGCGGGCCACCCCGATCCGGGTCCCGTCGGCCAGCGCCACGGTGCCCACCGACAGGCCGGGGGCGAGTCGTTGCAGGGCGTCCAACCCCGGGTCGGCGGCCACCGGCACCGCCGCGGCGGCCCGCCGCCGGTGGTGCCGGGCCAGCGACCGCTGCTCCAGCCACCAGCGGCCCCGCGAGCGCAGGAACACCACGGTCAGCAGGAGTACGCCGCAGAGCGCGGCGACGACCAGCACCGGCATGCCGAACAGTCCACTGGCGAGGACGCCGATCAGCACCGCCTCCACCAGGAGCAGTTGCAGGACGTGCAGCTCACCGATCCGGCCGGGACGGCGACGGGGGGCCAGGTGCAGGCGGGCGTCGGAGTGTTCCGGCCGGAGGGTGGTGTGTCCCGGTCGTGGTGCTCCGGTCATCTCCGGCTGCCCCCCAGACGCCTCGACCCGTGTGGCCCACCCACGGTGGGCCGCCCTCATCATAGGAACCCGCCGCCGCCACCCGGGGCCCGTGGGGTCGGCGGCCGGGCACCCGCCGCCGGGCCGCCGAGGCGGCCGGTCCGTTGCGGGTCGACTCGTCCGCGGGCCGGCTCGTGGCGGGCCCGGTCCGATCCGGTCCACAGTCGACCACGGGGTCGAGGGCGGAGTCTTCCAGGGCCGGGAATTGGGCGGCCTGTCAGTTCACCCGGAAACCGATCCGGGGGTCGGCGGTCACCCCGGCCCGGTACGCGGCCACCGCCGGCCGGTCCGAGTCGATGACCCAGTCGCCGGAGCCCTTCTGGTTGAAGTAGACGAACCCCAGCAGGTCGGGTCGTTTCCGCATCGCGGTGAAGAGTTCGTCGACCGCGCGGCGGCGCATCGTGCCCGGCTCGGCCCCGGTCTCCACGATCAGCAGTGGTCGGGCGGTGAACTTGCGGACCTGCCTGATGGTGGGTGCGAAGAGGTCGTCGAAGGTCTGCTCGCCGCGTCGGGTGAAGTAGCCGTCGACGCCGACCCAGTCCACGTACGCGTCGCCGGGGTAGAGCGGGGCGAGCTTCACCGAGGGGACCGGGTTGATCACGTTCGGGGTCCAGGTCCAGATGACGTTCGTGGCGTCGGCGCGGGCGAAGACGGCGTGGATGTGCCGCCAGGCGGCGACGAAGTCCTTGGCCGTGTTGTCGTGCGCGCCCCAGGAGTACCAGTGGCCGTTCATCTCGTGTGCGATGGTGAGCGCCACCGGCAGGTTGAGCCGGCGTACCGCGACGGCGAACTCCACCAGGTACGGGTCGTGCCGCCCGGCCGCGATGTCCTTGAGTTTCGCCTTGAAGGGTTCCCAGCGGACGATCGGCAGTGCGCCGTACTGGTGGACGCGGCGGACCTCGGCGGCGGCGAACTCGTCGTCGAAGCTCTCGTAGATGGTGATGATGTTGGGCTTGCTGCCGACCAGGTCGGCGAACCGGTCGACCCGGCTCATGTCCTGCGGCGCCCCGCTCAGCGCCACCCCCAGGTAGCGGCCCTGCGGTTGCACCAGCGGCCGGACGTCGTACGCCGGGGGCGGGCCGGTGGGGGAGGGCGACGCGCTGGGTCCGGTGGCGAACCGGGCCGGGCGGCTGGCCGGGGCGGGCGCGAGCGCGGCGTAGCCGAAGACCCCGATCACGAACATCGTCACGATGGTGAACAGTTGGCGGGAGGTCACCGGGAACGCTCCGGCCGGATGTCCCGCGCCGGCTTCACCAGCAGCGCCTGCAACGCGACGGCCAGGTAGAACGCTCCCCCGAGGAAGGCCGGCGCGAAGGTCCACAGCTGGTCGGTGATCATCCGGTGGGCTGCCAGGCCGGTCCACAGTGCGCCACTGCCCGCCGTGCAGACGGCCATTCCCCACCACAGTCGACCCGTCCTGTTCTTCCGTCCCGTGCCGCCGGTGGGCTGCCAGCCCATGCTCTGCCCGCGCAGCAGGTCCCAGATCGCGAAGGCGTGCGACCAGCCGTAGACCATCTTGACGGTCCACGCCTCCACCCGGTAGGCGCACCGGTGCCAGAGCGGGAACACCACCAGGTTGTAGATCAGGCTGGGCACGATCCACAGGTAGTTGGCCGGGGCCACCGACTGCGGGAACCAGGCCAGCAGCACGATCGGCACCAGCGGCCCGACGAAGGTGAACAGCGCCGTGTGCAGGTAGTAGCAGAACCCGGAGAGGTACGACAGCCGGGTGCGCAGCCGCATCCGGGTGTTCCAGAACTTCGTCGACCCGAGCAGGCTCATCGACCCGGCGCACCAGCGGTACTGCTGGGTGAAGAACGAGTTGACGTCGGCCGGGCACAACCCGGTGGCGAGCGGCACCGGCAGGTAGCGCAGCCGCCAGCCACGCCGCCGCATGTCGAACCCGGTGTGGACGTCCTCGGAGTGCTCGATCAGCGTGGAACCGCCGATCGCGTCGAGCGCCTCCCGACGGTAGAGCGCGCAGCTGCCGACGCAGATCGCCGCCTCGTGGTGCTGCCGGGACACCTGCACCATCCGGTAGAACAGCTCCTGCACCGCCCCGGCCCCGCGTTCCAGCCAGCCCTGGCCGGCGTGCACCCGGAAGTACTGCGGGGACTGCACGATCCCGAGATCCGGCTCGGCGGCCAGGTAGGGCACCATCTCGTCGAGCATGTCGTGCCGGGGGGTGAAGTCGGCGTCGAGCACCAGGATGTGCTCGCCCAGCGTGCGCTGGTACGCGTACCGCATGTTGCCGGCCTTCTTGTACCAGCCCCGGTTGGGGCGGCGCTGGTAGACGAAGCCGAAGGCGAGCGCCATCGCCTCCCGCTCGTCGGTGGCCGAGTCGTCGAGCACGTAGACGTGCACCCGGCCCGGGTAGTGGTCGACCATCCGGCTGACGTGCTCCCAGGTGTTGCGCAGCACCTCGGTCGCCTCGCCGCACACCGGCAGGAACACGTCGACCGACGGGTGGACGGCCGGCCGGAAGTCGCGGACCAGCCGTCGGTGCCGGTCCAGGTCGAAGCCGGGCGTGCCGATGTTCACCGTCGCGGAGATCAGGTAGTAGAGGACGGTGAAGCCGAACAGCGGCAGCAGCGCCAGCAGCCAGGGTGCCATCCGGACGAAGAGCAACTGGCTGGTGAGCAGCCCGGTGAAGCTGACGAACGAGGCGATCATCAGCACCGGTAGCCGGCGGTGCCGGTAGGCGGCCTTCTCGTCGTCGTCCGGCGGCAACGGCAGCGCCGGGTCGACGGTCGTCGGGCGGCCCAGCGCCGCCGGTGCCACCACCTGCCGCGCCGTCGGCGCCCGTGGCGTCGGCACCGCCGCCGGTTCGCGGCCGGCCGGCACCACCGCCGGTGTCCGGGCCGCCGGTATCCGGCCACCCGGCACCGCCGTCGGTTCGCGGGGCGTCGGCACCGCCGCCGGCCGACCCGGCTCGCCCGCCCGTCCCGGCCACGCCGGGGGCACCGGCCCCCGCTGCGGAACCGCCGGCCGCTGCGGGGGCACCGCCGACCCCTGTCGGGCGGCTGCCGGGCCGACCGGTGTGGCGTCGGGCTGCGCTGCCGGGCCGCGCCGGGTCGTGGGGCGGCGCTGCGGTGCCGGCGGGCCGTGCTGCGGTGCCGGCGGGCCGGCCTGTGGTGCCGGGCCGCGCTGTGGTGCCGGCGGGCCGGGGCGGGCCGGCGGCACCGGGCGGTGGAACTCCGTCGTCTCGTCGGTGCGGCCCCCGCCGGCCCGGGTGCTCACTTCGTCACCTCGGGTTTGCGCACCAGCAGCCCGATGCTGAAGCCCCGGACCCGCCAGGTGCGCTCGACGGCGTACGGCTTGAGCGCGGCCTCCTTCGCCGCCCCGATCCGCTGCACCGGGTTGTCGAACGCCCCCTTACGGACGATCCACACCCGCTCCGGGCGACCCAGGCACACCGGGACGTCCCGGTCGGCGCACTCCCGCGCGCCCAGCGTGCCCTGCCGGCGGGCCGGTACGGTCATCAGCACGTCCCGGGGTCGCCAGCTCTCGTCGACGTACCGGTTCACCGCGTCCCGGCTGGTGCGCTGGTCACCGGCGTCGAACGGGCCGTACACCAGGATGTCGCCGGGGCGTGCGTGCGCCCGCAACACGGCGGCGATGTCCTTGGTGCCCTGGCTGTGGCCGGTGACCCCACGGATCTCCACCTGCGCCGGGATGCCGAGCAACCCGACCGCCAGCATCGCGGCGGTGCCACGCAGCAGCGAGCTGCGGCGCAGGGCCAACGAAGCGACCAGCGCCCAGGCCGGCACCGTGAACAGCAGGTAGCGGGGCAGCCAGAGCGGGGTGAGCTGGGCGGCGACCAGCAGGCCCAGGGCGGGCAGCACCAGCCAGGTGGTGGCCACCGCCGACCGCTCCCGCATCGACATGCCGAGGAAGGCCAGGGCGAGCACCGCACCGGCGAGCAGCGGCCCGCCGAACAGCGCCTCCGGGGTGTCGACCAGGCGGTCCAGGGTGACCGGCGGAATCCAGTTGATCTGGGTGCCGGTCTGTTGGCGGCCGAACCAGAGCACCGGCAGGACCGGCAGCACGCCGGCCGCCGCCGCGCCGAGCCAGCCGACGAGGGAACGCCGTCGCTGCGCGCCCCGCCAGGCCACCACCGCGTGCGCGGCGAGCAGCAGCAACCCGACCAGGTGCAGCAGCCCCAGCAACGCCACCACGGCGGAATATCCCAGGTAGCGCAGGAACCGGGGGCGCTCCAGCAGCCGGATCAGCAGCAGGGTGGCCAGCGCGGCGGCGCACACCGCGAACGCGTACGGCCGGGCCTCCTGGGCGTACCGGGAGGTGGTCGGCAGCACCGCGAACAGCAGGCCGGCGACCAGCCCGACCCGTAGCCCGCCGATCCGCAGGCCGATCGCGGCGACCAGGCCGGCCGCCGCCGTCATGGCCAGCAGCGACGGCACCCGCAGCGCGACGTCGGAGCTGCCGGCCAGCGCCACCCACCCGCGCAGCAGCAGGTAGTACGGGCCGATGGAGGCGTCGACGTTACGCAGCACCGCGACGAAGTCGTCGAACCCGACGGTCACCATGCCCCAGGTGGCCAGCTCGTCCTCCCACAGGCCGGGCCGGTTCAACCCGATCCCGCCGAGGACGGCGACGACGGCCATCGGCAACAGCCGGGCCAGGTGACGCAGCCAGGGCGCGTCCAGCGGCTCCGGCGGGGCCGGCTGGTCGGCCTCGGTGGGCCGCCACGGGGCGGCCGGCTCGGGTGGCGCGTCGCGGACCCGGACGATCAGGGCGGTCGGCGCGTCGCTGCGGGCACCGGTGCCCCCGGTGGGCGACATCCCGGTCACCGGGTGGCGGCGAGCAGGTCGTCCAGGACGAGGGTGCGCAGGTCGTCCCGGCTCGGCATCCGGCCCAGCGCACGCAGCCGACCGGACTGCGCCTTGCGCATCCCCTCCAGCAGCTTGCGGGCCTCCCGGGCGTTGCCGAAGTTCTGGTCCCGTTCGATCTGGCCGAACCATTCCAGCAGGCCGTCGGCCAGCCCGTCGGCGAGCAGGTACTCGTCGTTGCGGGCGATCCGCCCGACGATGTCGACCAACTGGACCGGGCTGTAGTTCTCGAACTCCAACGTCTTGGCGAACCGGGAGGCCAGCCCGGAGTTGGCGTCCAGGAAGGCGGCCATCTCGGTGGTGTAACCGGCGACGATCACCGCCACCTGCTCGCGGTGGTCCTCCATCAGCTTGACCAGGGTGTCGATGGCCTCCTGGCCGAAGTCGCCGCCGGCACCACCGGCCCGGGACAGGGTGTACGCCTCGTCGATGAACAGCACCCCGCCCAGCGCCTCGGTGAACACCGACGAGGTCTTCTCGGCGGTGTGCCCGATGTACTGGCCGACCAGGTCCCGCCGGGACACCTCCCGGAACTGGCCGTTGGGCAGCACCCCGAGCGCCTTGAGCAGCTGCCCGTAGACCCGGGCCACTGTCGTCTTGCCGGTGCCCGGGGCGCCCGTGAAGATCAGGTGGTGGCTCACCGCGCCCACCGGCAGGCCGGCGTTGCGCCGCCACTCGTTGACCTGGATCTCGTCGATCAGCGAGCGCACCTCGGCCTTCACCCCGGCCAGGCCGATCATCGAGTCCAGCTCGGCGAGCAGCTCCTCGACCTTGTGCTCGTCCTGCCCGACCGGGCCGCCGCCCGCGCTCACCCCGGCCAACGGTCGCCCGCCCGCCTCGGCCGCCCGGAACACGGTGGTCGACCCCTCGGCGAGCCGGACGCCCGGAGCGGCGGTCCGCTCGGTGTGGCTGCCCTCGATCGTCCCACCGCAGCCCCGGCCGACGTCGATGCCGACTCCCCGGGTGTCGTGCACCCAGCAGTCCACGATGGTGGGGCTGCTCTGCAACGCCACCACGATCCCGGCGTCGCCGGTGCCGGAGACGTCGCAACGCTCGATGGTGGGCCGGGCCGCCTGGTAGACGTACACACCCCGGAAGCCGGTGTTGCCGACGGTGCAGTTGCGGATGGTCGGGTCGGCACCGAGGCGCACGATGATCCCGTCGTCGGTGACGTCCCGGATCTCGCACTGCTCGACCGTGCCGCCCGCGTCGGAGACGACCAGCCCGTGCTGTCCACCGGTGACGGTCATCTCCACGGCCTCGATCCGGGCCCCGTCGCGGACCGACACGGCTGCGGCGTAGCCCGCGTTGGCCTGGCACTTCTCCATCCGGAGCCGACCGCCGACGGCGTCCACGGCCGGGTGGTCGGCGGCCTGGATGACCAGCCCCTGCAACAGCACCTCACCACCGTCGCAGGCCACCGTCGGTCGACCGGTGGCCCGACCGTCCACGGTGACCGAACCGGCCTCACCGGCGGCCACCAGGCGGACCCGTCGGCCGGTCAACCGGAGCGCCTCGGGGTAGACGCCGGGCTCGATCGAGACGACCGCGTCGTCCGGCGCGATCTCCAGCGCGTCCGTGATGGTCGGACAGGCACCGGGTCGGTCAGGGGAGACAGTCAGCATGCGCACCATGGTCCCGCTCGGTCGTGGAAGGACGGACCGGTTCGTCGTCGACGTCCGGTCGAAGGGTACCGGTCGAGTGGGGGTGGTCTCGCCCCCGCGTCAGATGGTGAAGGTGGCCTCGCGCACCGAGGCGGCCACCTTGCGTACCTCGTCCGCACGGTCCAGGGGGGCGGTCATCCGCAGCACCAGCTGCCTGTCGATCGCGTCCTCCGGCACGCTGCGCCAGTAGGAGAGGTAGACCAGGCCGTAGCGGGACGCGCCGTCCACCCGGGCGGTCTCGGCCCAGGTGGTGAACTCGCCACTGCGTACCCACTGCAACCCCCATGCCTCCTCCTGCCGGCGCAGCGCGGTGCGGCGCTCGTCGGTGCAGAGCCGGGGGCACTGCCGGACGACCAGGTCGCCACCGATGATCGACCCGTCGGCGGCCGGGACGCCGCACCGGTAGTGCGCCGAACCGCTGGTGCGACCGGCCTCGGTGCAGCTCCACCCGGTGGGCACCCGGAAGCTGAAGTCGACCCCGGCCAGGCCAGTGATCTCCCGGGTCGGGTCGGTGGCGGCGAAGGTCGGCGCCCCGGTCGGCCAACCGCCGCCGACCGGTGGTTCCACGCCCGGCTGACGCGGCGGTGTGCCCGGTAGCCCCAGGTCGACGCTCGGGGTCGGTGCCGCCGTGGCGGCGACGGTCGTCGGGTCGTCGGCGGACCACCTCGCGACGCCGAACCCGCCGGCCGCGCCGATCGCCGTCGCGCCCACCGCCACCAGCGCCAACCACCAGCCGGTACGCCCCCGGCCGCGGGCCGCGCCCGACGGGTAGGCCCCCGGGTACCCGGCCGGCGCGGGTCGGGGCGCGACCGGTGGCTGCGGGTAGGGCACCAGGGCTGCCCGCTGCCCGGCCGGCACCCCCTGCTGCGGCGTCGTCCGGGGCTGGGCCGGCGGTTGCGGGGCCGGCCGGGCGGCGGGCGAGGTCGGCCCCGACGACCGGGGTACGCCGGCCGGGGTCGCGGTGCCGTCGGTGACCGGCTCGGCGGAGGCGGCCACAGCCGTCGCCGGGCGTGACCCGTCCACCGGGGAACCGGTCGCACCACCGTCGGCACGCCCGGCCGGCGGGCCGGTCACCGGTGCCGCGCCGGCCGCCGGGCTCACCGGGGCGGTCGCACCGGGCGGGCCGGGCCGCTGCGGCCCGACCCCGGCCGGGTGCTCCCCGGCCGGGACGAGGCGCTGGCCGAGGGCGAGGAAGACGTGCGCGGCCCCCGCGCCCTGCTCGGCGGCGCAGGCCACCCAGGGGACCGGTCCGGTGTGGTTGGCCCCGGTGATCGGCAGGCCGTCGGACCGGGCCAGCGTGTTGGCCGCAGCGGCGAACGCCTCCCGCCAGCCGCCCTCGGCGGCGGCCGGCGCGAGCACGGCCACGGTGAACGGCCGCTCGGCGGTGTCCCGCGCGGCCCACACCTCGCCCAGCTCGCACGAACTGAGCTTGCGGTGCAGCGCGTACGGACCGACTGTCTGCATGTGGCATCCCCCCGGCCGATCGTATCGGTCGGGGCGTCGGGAACCGATCGACCGGCGGGTCGCCGCGGGGGTCAGTCGACCCAGTCGAGCGTGCGGGCGACCGCCTTGCGCCACCGGCCCAGTTCGCGCTGCCGGTCCGCCGGGTCCATCCGGGACTCCCACTGCGCGTCGGAACGCCACTGGGCGCGCAGGGTGGCCAGATCCGGCCAGTAGCCGACCGCCAGGCCGGCCGCGTACGCCGCGCCGAGGCAGGTGGTCTCGGTGATCCGGGAGCGGACCACCGGCACCGCCAGCACGTCGGCGAGGAACTGCATCAGCAGCCCGTTGGCGGTCATCCCACCGTCCACCCGCAACCGGCGCAACGCCACGTCGGAGTCGGCGTTCATCGCGTCGACCACCTCGCGGGTCTGCCAGGCCGACGCCTCCAGCGCCGCCCGGGCCAGGTGCCCCTTGGTGATGTAACCGGTCAGCCCGGCGATCACCCCCCGGGCGTCGGGACGCCAGTGCGGCGCGAACAACCCGGAGAAGGCGGGCACCACGTAACAGCCGCCATTGTCGTCCACGCTGGCGGCCAGCTCCTCGATCTCGGCCGCCGACGAGATCAACCCGAGGTTGTCCCGCAACCACTGCACCAGCGAACCGGTCACCGCGATCGCCCCCTCCAGGGCGTACGCGGCCGGCTGGCCGTCGATCCGGTAGGCCACCGTGGTCAGCAGGCCGTGGGTGGACGGCACCGGGCTGGCCCCGGTGTTGAGCAGCAGGAAGCTGCCGGTGCCGTAGGTGCACTTCGCCTCGCCGGGCTGGAAACAGGTCTGCCCGAACAGGGCGGCCTGCTGGTCGCCGAGCGCACTGGCCACCGGCACCCCGGCGAGCACCCCGTGGGCCGTCCCGTAGACCTCCGCCGAGCTGCGGATCTGCGGCAGCACCCCGGCCGGTACGCCCAGCGCGTCGAGCAGCTCCGGGTCCCAGTCGAGGGTCTCCAGGTCCATCAGCATGGTCCGGCTGGCGTTGGTCACGTCGGTGACGTGCCGGCCGGTCAGCTTCCAGATCAACCAGCTGTCCATGGTGCCGAAGAGCACCTCGCCCCGCTCGGCACGCCCGCGCAGCCCGTCGACGTTGTCCAGCAGCCAGCGCAGCTTCGGGCCGGCGAAGTAGGTGGCCAGGGTGAGGCCGGTCCGGGCCCGCAGCTTCTCCTCGCCGTACGACCCGGCCAGGTCGCGCAGCTGCGGGCCGGTGCGGGTGTCCTGCCAGACGACGGCGTTGGCGACCGGCCGGCCGGTCGCCCGGTCCCAGACGACGGTGGTCTCCCGCTGGTTGGTGATGCCGACGGCGGCCAACCCGTCGGGGCCGGTGCCGGCGGCGGCCAGCGCGTCACGGACCACCTGTTCGACGTTGGCCCAGATCTCCTCGGCGTCGTGCTCCACCCAGCCGGGCCGGGGGAAGATCTGCCGGTGCTCGCGTTGGGCGACGGCGACGATCCCACCGGCCCGGTCGAAGACGATGCAGCGCGACGAGGTGGTGCCCTGGTCGATGGCGGCGACGTACTCTCCGGTCATTTCGGCACCGTACCGGCCGGGTGCGCTCCGGAGAACCACGGTGGCTCCGTACGATCTCCAGACGTGCGCGACATCGCCGTGTTCAGTGGAACCGCCCATCCCGACCTCGCCGCCGAGATCTGTGCCCACCTGGGGGTGCCGCTGCACCCGGTGCGGGTGTCCCGGTTCGCCAACGACTGCCTTGAGGTGCAGTTGCAGGCGAACTGCCGGGAGCGGGACGTCTTCCTGATCCAGCCCCTGGTGCCGCCCGTCCAGGAGAACCTGGTCGAGCTGCTGCTCATGATCGACGCGGCCCGGGGGGCGTCGGCCGGTCGGATCACCGTGGTGCTGCCGCACTACGCGTACGCCCGGTCGGACAAGAAGGACGCCCCGCGCATCTCGATCGGGGCCCGGCTGGTGGCCGACCTGCTCACCTCGGCCGGCGCCCAGCGGGTGCTGGCGATGACCCTGCACTCGCCGCAGGTGCACGGTTTCTTCAGCGTCCCGGTCGACCACCTGCACGCCCTGCGGGAGCTGGCCGCCCACTTCCGGGGGGACGACCTGGGCAACACGGTGGTGGTCTCGCCGGACCTGGGTAACGCGAAGGAGGCTGCGGCGTTCGCCCGGATGCTCGGCACCCCCGTCGCGGCGGGGGCCAAGCAGCGGTTCAGCGACGACCGGGTCACCATCAGCACGGTGATCGGTGAGGTGACCGACCGGGACGTGATCGTGCTGGACGACGAGATCGCCAAGGGCAGCACGGTGATCGAGCTGATCGCCCACCTGCGGGAGCGCAACGTCCGGTCGATCCGGCTGGCCTGCACCCACGGCCTGTTCTCCAGCGGCGCGTTGGAGCGGCTCAGCGCCACCGAGGGGGTGCGCGAGATCGTCTGCACCAACACGGTGCCGATCCCGCCGGAGAAGCGGGTGCCGGAGTTGACGGTGCTCTCGGTGGCCCCGGCGCTGGCCGAGGCGATGCGGCGGATCCACAACGGCGAGTCGGTCAGCGCCCTGTTCGGCTGACCGGCCCGGCGGCCGGCCCCGGGTGTGGCTCTGCGCGTCCGGCCCAGCTCAGCCCGGGCGGAGGGCCGCCCGGTGGGGTCAGTTGGCGGCGGCGCTGATCCGGACCGTGGTGCCGGCCGCGCCGCTCTCGACCTCCATCGCGTCGCTGAGCTCCCGGGCCAGCCACAGCCCCCAGCCGCCGGCGGTGTCCGGGGCCGGCCGGCTGCGGTCGTCGAGCTGTTGTTCACTCATGCCGTTGCCGTGGTCGGCGACCTCGCAGACCAGCTCGCCGGGGCGTCGCCAGAGCCGCAGCCAGCCCTGACCGCCGCCGTGGCGGACGGCATTGGTGATCAGCTCGTTGACCGCCAGCACGAAGTCGTCGAGGCGTTGGCCGGACAGCCCGGCGGCGTGCGCGCAGGAGCTGACCGAGTGTCTCAGCTCGGTCACCTGCGCCTGGTCGAACGCCTCGGCGATGAGAAGGGAAGGTTCGATGGGCACCACCGTACGCGGTGTGGGAAGTTCTGCGTTCGTCATGGGCCCTGTCCCGGCAGCGATCTCGGAGTCTTTCGCGCTGTTTCTACCGTACGTCAGGGTTGTCCGTGCCGCACCGGCCGGCCCGGCGGGTCACCGGGGTGGCTGTGGCATGGTGACGCCCATGCCGTCGTCTCCGCCGGGTGGTTTCGAGGTCCCGCTCTGGCGCTCCGTCGCGGTCTTCCGCTTCGCCTCGCTGGCGTACGTCGGGCTGCTGGTCCTGCGCGACGCCGACCGGTACGCCCACCCGGTCGCCGCCGGTGGCGTACTCCTGGTGATGCTGGCCTGGTCCGGGGTGACCGCGGTCGGCTACGCCCGGCCGGCCAACCGGGGCTGGCCGCTGCTCCTGGCCGACCTCGGTGTGGTCCTGTCGATCCTGGCCGTCACGCCGTGGGTGGTGGGCCGTCCGGCGCTGGCGTCGGGGGTGCCGGCCCTGGCCGTGGCCTGGCTGGCCGGGCCGGTGCTGGCCTGGGCGGTGTCCGGCGGACGGCGGCGCGGCACGGTGGCCGCCCTGCTGGTCGGCGGCACGGACCTGGCCACCCGGGGCCGGGTCGGCCCGTCCTCGCTGACCGGGGTGACCCTGCTGCTGCTCGCCGGGGTGGTGGTGGGGCACGTGGCCCGGTTGGCGGTGACCGCCGAGCAGCGGTTGCAGCGGGCGGTGGAGCTGGAGGCGGCGACCCGGGAACGGGAGCGGCTGGCCCGCGACATCCACGACTCGGTGCTCCAGGTGCTGGCGTTGGTCCAGCGGCGCGGGGCACACCTGGACGGGGAGGCCGGTGAGCTGGCCCGGCTCGCCGGTCAGCAGGAGGTGGCGCTGCGCGCGTTGATCTCCGGTGCGCCGCCGACCTCCCCCGCCGACCCGGTGGGCGAGGTGGACCTGCGCTCCCTGCTGGCCGGGTACGCCTCGGCGGCGGTGCAGGTCTCCGCCCCGGCCACCCCCGTGCCGCTGCCCGCCCCGGTGGCCCTGGAGGTGGCCGCCGCGACGGCGGCGGCGCTGGACAACGTGCGGCGGCACGCCGACGGGCGGGCCTGGGTGCTGGTCGAGGACGAGGGGGAGACGGTGACCGTGTCGGTCCGCGACGCCGGTCCGGGCATCCCGCAGGGGCGGCTGGCCGAGGCGGCCAGGCAGGGGCGGCTGGGGGTGGCCCAGGCCATCCGTGGTCGGATAGCCGATCTCGGGGGCGAGACGCGGATCGTCTCGACGCCGGGGGAGGGCACCGAACTCGAACTGATGGTGCCGAGGAGGAACCGATGACCGGGACCCGGGTGATGGTGGTCGACGACCACCCGATGTGGCGGGAGGGGGTGGCCCGGGACCTCACCGAGGCCGGCCACCTGGTGGTGGCGACCAGCGGCGAGGGCCGCCAGGCGGTCCGGGTGGCCGCCGCCGCCCGACCCGACCTGGTGGTGCTCGACCTCCAGTTGCCGGACATCTCCGGGGTGGAGGTGATCCAGGGGCTGCGCGCCGCGCTGCCCCGGGTGCGGGTGCTGATGTTGTCGGCCAGCGGCGAGCAGCAGGGCGTCCTGGACGCGGTGAAGGCCGGGGCCACCGGTTACCTGCTGAAGTCGGCGGGTCCGGCGGAGTTCCTGGACGCGGTGCGCCGCACGGCGGCCGGTGAGCCGGTCTTCACCCCCGGACTGGCCGGCCTGGTGCTGGGTGAGTACCGGCGGCTCGCCGCCGACCCGCCGTCGGCCGGCGGTTCGGCCGACGGCGGACACGACGCGGCACCCCGGCTCACCGAACGGGAGACCGAGGTGCTGCGGCTGGTGGCGAAGGGGCTGTCCTACAAGCAGATCGCCGGGCGGCTCGGGTTGTCGCACCGCACCGTGCAGAACCACGTGCAGAACACGCTGGGCAAGCTCCAACTGCACAACCGGGTGGAGCTGACCCGCTACGCGATCGAGCGGGGCCTGGACGACTGATCAGTGCGGTCCTGGGCGACTGAGCAGTGCGGGGCCTGAACGGTCGGGGCAGTGCGGGGTTGGGCGACTGAGCAGTGCGGGCCGGGACGGCCGGGGTCAGTGCGCCTCGGGCGGCCGGGTCTCGTGGATGGCCAGTTCCTCGGCGCTCGCGCCGCCGCCGGCCGCACCCGCGTCGTACGCGATGCTGTCGGTCTCCTGGTCGGTGCGGGCGCCCTCGTCCGGTTCGACCAGGCGGCCCACCTGGGCGTCGGCGACCGTGCCGAGCTGACCGTGGTCATAGAGCGAGACCGGGGAGTTCGGGTCCGAGGTGGGGCCCGGGTTCAGCACGTCGGCGTCGAGTTGGGCCTGCGCGGCGGCCTCCTCGTTCTCCGCCTCGGCGGCGATGTCCGGGTCGACCGGGCCGGCGAGCGGGTCGTCGGCCCGCCGTTCGTACTGCTCGCGGGCGAGCTTGTAGTCCAACGACTCGCCGTCGAGCTGCTCGTCGGCGGTGGTGCCGAAGTGGTCGACCGCGACCGGGGTCCGGTCGCCGGGCAGCTGGGCCGGGTCCGGGCCGTCGGCCTCCCGGCCGGTCAGCACGTCGTCGTTGGCGGTCGAGTCGTCGTCGGCGGTGTCGGGCAGGCCGAGCGCCTCGGGGTCGGACACGGGGGTCGGGAACTCGTCGTCGCGCATGGCTGAGCACTACCCACTGGCGGGGGCCGGGTAACCGGGTCCCGCTCCCCGGATCGGGACGAAAATGCAGAAATCAGTCGTGATGCCAGGATGACTCGTCCTCGGTGTGCAACACGCACCAGATCACCTTGCCGTCCGGGAGCAGGGTGCTGCCCCAGCGGCGGGCCACCGTGTCGATGAGCAGCAGGCCCCGGCCGCCGGCCGAGGTGAGCGGGGCCAACCCCGCATACCTCGGCTGCTGCCGGGAGTGGTCCCGGACGGCCACGTGCAGGGTGCCGCCCTCCGGGGCCAACCGCAGCGTCATCGGGGTCGCCGCGTGCGCCACCACGTTGTTGACCAGCTCGGTGACCGCGATGCAGGCCGGTTCGGCCAGCTCCGGCACGCCCCACCGGGCGCAGCCGTCGGTCACCAGTTCCCGGGCCCGCCGGGCCGCACCGACCGCCGGGGCCAACTCCTCGGTCAGCACCGCCGCCATCGGCGTGCGGGCCAGTGCGGCCGTCGCCCCGTCGCGGGTGGCGTGGACCGCCAGCTCCCCGCTGACCGTCCCGGCCGGGTCGACCACCAGCAGGTCGGCCGCCGGCCAGTCGCGCACCGTCCGTCGTACCTCAGCCAGCAGGCGGTCGACGGTGGGCCCGGCGGACCGCAGCCCCGACACGTCGACCACGATCGGGCCGGGCCGGTCACCGAGCCGGGCGAGCAGGGCGTCGCGGACCCGGTCGTGGTCGGCCGGTTCGAGCACCCCGCTGAGCCACACCACCGCCGACGAGTCGTCGACGGCCACCCGGCACCCCACCGCTGGTGGAGGGGCCGTCCCGGGGGGACCGGCCCCCGGGCGACGGGTCGGCGGCAGGTCGGAGCGGCTCATCGTCGTCCCGCCCGGTCGGGCCCGGCGGCGACGCCCGGCGTGCCCACGGCGACGTCGTGTCGGGGGACGGGGTACGCCGGGCTGGCGTCGATCCCGCCCGGAGCGTCGGGGACCAGCATGGTGGCCTCGACGGGGATGCGGGTCAGCGGCATCTCTGGTCGGTACCCCCGGGGCGGCCGGGTCATGCCGGGGGACGTCGACTGATCGTGCGGCGCCACCCGTCGGGCCGGCCGACGGGTGGCGGTGCCGCCCACAACCGCCCACCAGCCGCTGACCGCTTCCGATCTGCGAGGTTTCGGCTCGTGGGACCCCGGTTAATGGGACGCTCTGACCGGAGACCACCCTCGCAGATCGCATGGAGGTGCACCATGCGCGTCGGCCTCGTCTGCGCGCACGCCGGGCCGTCCCGGTCCGCAGCAGAACCACCCGTCGGTACCCACGAGCACGTCGCCCGGGTCGCCGGCGAACTGGCCGCACGCGGCCACGACGTCCGGGTGTACGAGCGCCGCGACGATCCCGCCCTGCCGGCGAGCGTCGAGGTCGACGGCTACCGGGTGCAACGGGTGCCCGTCGGCCCGGCGCAGCCCACCGCCACCGCCGACCTGGTCCCGTACGTCCCCGAGTTGGGCCGCTGGCTGGCCGAGCACTGGGCCGGGGAGTGGGCACCCGAGGTGGTGCACGGGCACTACTGGATCGGTGGCCTGGCCGCCGCGCACGCCGTCCGCGAAACGGACATCCCGGTGGTGCAGACCTTCCATTCGCTCGGCGTCGAACAACGCCGTCACCTCGGCCACCAGTACGACGGCCCGGATGAGCGGATCCCCCTGGAGCGGGCCCTCACCCGGGCGGTGGACGTCGCCGTGGCCCAGTGCAACGCCGAGGTCGACGAGCTGACCCGGATGGGGCTGCAACGGACCTCGGTGGCGATGGTGCCGACCGGCGTGGACGTCGAGCGGTTCCACCCCGACGGCGAGGCCGCCCCCCGCGAGCAGCGGGCCCGGATCCTCTCCGTCGGCGGGCTCTCCCCCGGGCACGGGCAGGACGACCTGATCCGGGCGATGCGGCTGGTCGGCGACGCGGAGCTGGTGATCGCCGGGGGGCCGCCGGCCGACCAGTTGGCCACCCACGCGGAGGCCCGTCGACTGCGGGAACTGGCCGAGCGCACCGGGGTCGCCGACCAGGTCACGCTGGTCGGCGCGGTGCCGCACGACCAGTTGGCGACCTGGTACCGCTCCGCCGACGTGGTGGCCTGCACCCCGCACTACTCCTGTGCGGGGCGGGTGTCGCTGGAGGCGATGGCCTGCGGGGTGCCGGTGGTCGGCTACGCCGTGGGCGGGATCGCCGACGCGGTGGTCGACGAGGTCACCGGCCGGCTGGTGCCCCCCGGCGACGTCCGCACGCTGGGCATGACGCTGCGCCGCCTGCTCGCCGACAACCCGGGCCGGTTCGCGTACGGGCACGCCGCGGTGGACCGGGTGCGGTGCAGCTACACCTGGGAACGGACGGCCGGCGCGCTGGAGCGGCTCTACGAGCGGGTGGTGGGCCGGCGTACCCCGGTCGAGGTGCCCGACGTGGTGCCGGTCGGGGGTGACGTCGACCCGTTGGTCGAGGAGGGTGCCGCGACGGTGGCCGAGGCCGACACGGACGCCCCGGTCAAGGGCGCGACCGCCGGCCCGGTCGGCGTCTGACCGGGCCGGGCGATCCGGACGGTCATGACTTCGGGCCGTCGTGGTTTCCGGACGGTCGTGACTTCGGGGCCGTCTTGGTTTCCGGGCCGTGGTGGTTTCGGGGCCGTCGTGGTCCCCGGGCGGTCGTGGTCCGGTCGTGGTTTCCGGGCCGTCCGGTCAGACGCGGGGGACCGCGCCGACCATGGCGCGTTCCCGGGGGCGGGTCACCGTGTGGTGGTGCTGCGGTGCGGCGTACCGGGTGAGCCCGATCACCGAGGCGAGGGTGATCAGGAAGCCGACGGCGGCCAGCCACTCCCGGCCCGGCCAGATCTTGTCGTTGAGCAGCAGCAGACCGACGATCGCGGCGGGCACCGCACCGGCGGCGTCCATCGCGGCGACGGCGGCCGTCGTGGAGCCCCGCTGCATCGCCAGCCCGAGCAGCAGTTGACCCACCAGTGAGTGGGCGATCAGCAGGTAGAGCAGCGGGTCACGGACGAACTCCTCGGCCGACGGGGCGGAGGCCAACGGGCGGGCGGCCACCGCGGCGGCGGAGAACGCCAGCCCGGCCAGGGAACCGAGCGCCACCGAACCGGGCGCCCCGTGCAGGCGTACCGCGAAGAAGCCGAGCAGCCCGATCCCGCCGAGCGCCACCGCCAGGGCGACCAGGCCGGCGGTGCCGAGCCCCTTGGAGGGGGCCGGCTGGGCGGAGAGCACCAGCGCGGTGATCCCGGCGAAGAGCAGCACCAGCAGCGCCACCTCGGCGGCGGGCAGCCGCCACTTGAGCACCACCACCCCCAGCAGGGCGGTCACCCCCAGCCCCGCCGCCACGCTCGCCTGGACCAGGAACAACGGCAGGTCGCGGCGGGCCAGGAAGGCCAGCACGAAGCCGGTCACCTGGCAGAGCAACCCGATCAGGTACGTCCGGTGCCCGGCCAGCCGCAGCAGCAGCCCCGGGTCGAAGGTGTGGTGCACGGTCGTCCGGGCGGCGGCCACCGACTGGAGCATGTTGGCGAAGCCGTACGCGACGATCATCGCCGCGAGGAAGCACCAGCCGGAGGACACCACCAGGCGAGAATAGAGGGCTGTTGGCCTCAGCGCTCGGTCGGCCGACCCAGCCGGGACAGGACGTCGGCGTGCAGCGGACCGTTGGTGGCGATCGCACTGATCTCACCGGACACGCTTCCACCAGGGGCGGGAGTGCCGTCCAGGGTGGTGATGGTGCCCCCGGCGGCGGTCACGATCGGCACCAGCGCGGCAATGTCCCAGAGCGACAATTCCGGCTCCACCATCACGTCCAGTGCCCCCTCGGCCAGCAACATGTAGCCGTAGAAGTCGCCGTAGGCGCGGCTGCGCCAGGTGTCGCGCATCAACTGGAGCACCGCGTCCAGCCGGCCGGCCGCCTCCCACCCCGTGAGCGACGAGTAGCAGAAGCTGGCGTCGGCGAGGTCGCGTACCCCGGAGACCCGGATCGGCTCGCCGGAGGCGGCGTCCGGTCCGGCGTACGCGCCCAGGCCGGGGGCACCCCACCAGCGTCGGCCCAGCGCCGGGGCGGAGACCAGCCCGACCACCGGCCGGTCCCCCTCCAGCAGGGCGATCAGGGTGGCCCAGACCGGCACACCCCGGACGAAGTTCTTGGTGCCGTCGATCGGGTCGATCACCCACCGCCGGTCGTGCGGGCCGGTGGCCGGCTGCTCGCCGTACTCCTCGCCGAGCAGCCCGTCGTCCGGCCGCTGGTCGGCCAGCAGCGCCCGGATCTCCCGCTCCACCGAGGTGTCCGCGTCGGAGACGGGAGTCAGGTCCGGCTTCGCCGTCACCCGCAGATCGAGCGCCCGGAACCGGCTCATCGAGATGGCGTCGGCAGCATCCGCGAGCCGATGAGCAAGATCAACATCCCCCACATACCCCGTCACCCCAAAACCCTAACCCCCTCCCCGCCCCCTCCCACTCCCACCTCCCCTCCCACTCCCACCCCTCCCGCCCCGGTGATCAAGAGGTTTGCGTCATGGGAGGGCTCCGGGATGACGTAAACCTCTTGATCACCTGACGCAAACCTCTTGATCACCGGGGTGGGGGAGGGGGCCGGGCAGCGAGGCGAGACGGTGGGGCGGGGCGGGAGAGGAGTCCCGGGCGGCGAGGCCGGGGCGGGGTGGGGTGGTGTGGGCGGTGAGGCGGTGAGGCGGTGAGGCCGGGGGCGGTGAGGGGGAGGGGGCGGTGAGAGGGCTGGGTGGGGAGGGGTGGGGTGGCTGTGGTCGGGGAGGGGTGGGGTGGGGTGGCTGTGGTCGGGGAGGGGTCAGACGGGGGTGATCGCGAGGTCGGTGACCTGGTCGTCCTTGAGGCCGAACACGAACGCGAAGGACAGGGGCCCGCCGGGGAACTCCCCGTCCCCGGAGGCCACCAGCCGGTCGTCGACGAACGAGGTCGGCGTGATCACGATCTTCGGGTTGATCAGGTGCACCTGGATCCACTCGCGGATCGCGGACTCGCCGGTGTAGGCCGTCCCGTCGTCGTGCACGGTGGCCCCGTCGGCGAAGACCGCGGCCAGCGCGTTCGGGTCGTGGGCGTTGGTGGCGGCGACGAAGTTCTCGACGGCCTGGGGAAGGGCGACGGTGTCCATCTCTGCTCTCCGGTCTTCTCGGGTTGCCGGGGCGCGGGTGCGTCCGGCGTGTTCCTGTGGCGGGTCGGCGGCACGGTGATGCTGCGGGTGCCGTCCCGCCACGGGCCGTGCGGCACGGTGATGCTGCGGGTGTCGTCCCGCCGCAGGCCGTGCGGCATGGTGATCAGTCCAGGTGCGGGGTGACGGTCGGCGAGGGCCCCGTCGGTTCGGTGTGTGTGGTGACCCGGTCCGCCCCGGCGCGGCTCCGCGCGTTCGCGGCAAGGCCGACTTCCGACGGTTGCCGACGCGGCCCTGTCAGCAGGCTCCGCGCGGCTCCTGTCGGCAGGCTCCTCCGACGCGGCCCTGTGGGCAGGCTCCGACGCGGTCTCAGTCGGCAGGCTCAGAAGTCCGCCGAGCGCGAGAGCTTCTCGTTCGCGCGCAGTTCCGTGAGGGCGTTCTCGTGCATCGCGACGACGGCGTCGTAGCCGGAGTTGCCGAGCACGATCCGGTGCGGCGGGACGGGCGCGGCCATCGCGTCGATCACGGCCTGGACGCCGCGTGCGGGGTCGCCCTCCTGCCTGCCGTTGTGGTCAACGAATGCCGCCTTGACGCCCTCGACCAGCGGCACGTAGGCGTCGACGGTCTCGTTGACGGGTTCGTCCTGGAAGCCGGCGAAGGCGTTGGTGCGGAATGCTCCAGGTTCTACGAGGAGCACGCGTACCCCGAACTGTTCGACTTCGTGGCGCAGCGTCTCCGACAGTCCTTCGAGGGCGAACTTCGCCGCGGAGTAGTAGCCGAATCCTGGTGCGCTGACGAGGCCCGCCACCGACGACATGTTCACGATCCAGCCGTCGCCGCGTGCCCGCATGCCGGGCAGGGCCGCGCGGATCACCTCGACCACGGCGAACAGGTTGAGGTCGAACGTGCGGCGGATCGTCGTGTCGGGGGTGCCCTCGACCGAGCCGAACCAGCCGCGACCCGCGTTGTTGACCAGCACGTCGATCCCGCCGAACCGCTCCTCCGTCGTGCGGACCGCCGCCCGCACCTGCTCGGCATCGGTGACGTCGAGCGGGAGTACGAGCACCCGGGCACCGTACGGTTCGGCCCATTCTCGCAGTTCGGAGGGGCGGCGGGAGGTCACCGCCACCTGGTCGCCCTGCTTCAGTGCGGCCTCGGCATAGAACAGGCCGAACCCTCCTGGCGTGCCACCGGTGATGAACCACGTTCTCATGGACTTCTCCTTTCGCTACAGGGGCCAATGTAGCGCTACATGCGCTAATGTAGCAACCATGCAGAACGCACGGGATCGACTCCTGCTCGCCACGGCGGAGTTGCTGGAGAGCGGCGGCACGGTGTCCACGAGGGCGGTGTGCGAACGCGCCGGGGTGCAGGCCCCGACGCTCTACCACCACTTCGGCAGCAAGCAGGGCCTGATCGACGCCGTGGTCAACCACGGCTTCACCCAGTACACGGCGGTCGAGAGCTCCGGCGACCCGCTGGGCGACCTGCGGGAGGGCTGGGACCGCCACGTACGGTTCGGGCTGGAGCACCCGTCGTTCTACGGGCTGCTCTACGGCCGGGCCGAACCGGGAAGGCCCTGCGCCGTCACCGCTCCCGCGCACGCCGCGCTGCGCGAGCGGCTCACCGGCGCCGCCGCCCAGGGCATGCTCAAGGTGCCGGCGGCCGACGCCGCCGAACAGGTGCTCGCCGCCAACGTCGGCATCACGCTCACCTTGATCAGCCAGCCGGAGCCGGACTTCGGGCTGTCCGAACGCGTCCGCGAGGCCGCGCTGGCCGGGGTCCTGCACACCCCCTCCGCCGATGCCCCCGCCACCCGGGCGAGCGCCGCACTGACGTTGCGCGCACTGGTCGGCGACGACCCGGGCGACCTCACCCCTGGCGAACGGGCGCTGCTCGGCGAGCTGCTGGACCGCCTGGCCCGCTAGGTCAGGAGCCGGCCAGCGGATCGCCGGGGTTGCGCTCCACCTCGCGGGGGTCGCCCTCGCCGGCCCGGGAGGCCAGCAGGCGACGGTACGAGGCCAGTCGGCGCTGGTCGGCCTTGCCGGCGGTGACCCAGGCGTCCAGGGCGCAGTCCGCCTCGTCCGGGGTGTGCGGGCAGTTGGGCGGGCAGTCCACCGTTCCCTCGACCAGGTCGGGGAAGCCGTGCAGCAGGCTCTCGGCCGAGACGTGGGCCAGCCCGAAGCTGCGGATGCCCGGGGTGTCCACGATCCAGCCCGGGTCCCCGTCGCCGCCGGGGGTCCGGGGCAGCCGCAGCGCCACTGCGCTGGTGGAGGTGTGCCGGCCCCGGCCGATCGCGCTGACCACGCCGACCGCCCGCAGCGCGTCCGGCACCAGCCGGTTGACCAGCGTCGACTTGCCCACCCCGGAGTGCCCCACCAGCACCGACACCCGGCCGGCGAGCAGGGCGCGCAGTGCGTCGAGGTCGGAGTCGGGCCGGACCAGCACGTACGGCAGTTCCAGCTCGGTGTAGTAGCCGACCACCTGTTCGGGGCCGGCCAGGTCGGCTTTGGTCAGGCAGAGCAGCGGCTCGATGTCGGCGTCGTACGCGGCGACGAGGCACCGGTCGATGAACCCGGTGCGGGGTGGCGGGTCGGCCAGCGCGCTGACGATCACCAGCTGGTCGGCATTGGCGACCACCACCCGTTCCAGCCGCCCCTCGGCGGTGTTCTCGTCGTCGTCGGCGGTGCGCCGCAGCACCGAGCGCCGTTCGGTGATCCGGACGATCCGGGCCAGCGCCCCGTCGGTACCGGAGACGTCGCCGACCAGGCTCACCCGGTCACCGACCACCACCGACTTGCGGCCCAGTTCGCGGGCCCGCATGGCGGTGATCGCGGCACCGTCGGGGGCGTCGGGGAGTACGCAGGTGTACCGGCCCCGGTCGACGGCGATGACGAACCCGTCGACCGCGTCGTCGTGTCGGGGGCGGGTACGGGTACGGGGACGTGAGGACCGGCCGGGCCGGACCCGTACGTCGTCCTCGTCGTACTCCCGTCGTTTGGTCGTCAGGACCTGCCCCCTCCGCCGTCAGCTCTTGCCGGTCACCATCGCCGACCATAGTGCCGGGAATTCCGGCATGGTCTTGGAGGTGCATGCCACGTCGTCGACCTCGATGCCTGCGACGGCGAGCCCGGCCACCGCGGCGGCGTGCGCCATCCGGTGGTCGGCGTAGGTGCGGAAGGCTCCCCCGTGCAGTGGCCGGGGTCGGATCTCCAGCCCGTCGGCGGTTTCGGTCAGGTCGGCGCCGAGCCCGGTGAACTCCCGGGCCAGGGCGGCGAGCCGGTCGGTCTCGTGCCCCCGGATGTGCCCGATGCCGGTGAAGGTCGACGGCGAGTCGGCCAGCATGGCCAGTGCGGTCAGCGCCGGGGTCAGCTCGCTGACGTCGGACAGGTCGGCGGTCAGCCCGTGCACGGTGCCGGTGCCGCGGACGGTCAGCCCGGCGGTGGTCAGGGTGACCTCGCCGCCCATCCGGTGCAGCAGCGAGCGGAGCTGTTCGACCGGCTGGACGCTGTTGTGCGGCCAGCCCTGCAACGTGACCTCACCGCCGGTGACCAGGGCGGCGGCGAAGAAGGGGACCGCGCCGGAGAGGTCGGGCTCGATCTCCCAGCTCCGGCCGGCGAGCGGCCCCGGCTCGACCACCCAGACGTCGGGGACGCTGTCGTCGACGGCTGCCCCGGCGGCCCGCAGCATCTGCACCGTCATCCGCAGGTGCGGCGCGGACGGCACCGGTGGGCCCTGGTGCCGGACCACCACGCCCCGGTCGAAACGTGCCCCGGCGAGCAGCAGGCCGGAGACGAGCTGGCTGGAGGCGGAGGCGTCGATCACCACTTCGCCACCGGCGACCCCACCGGTGCCCTGCACCACCAGGGGGAGGCTGCCGGTCTCGGGCGCGTCGATCCGGACGCCGAGGGAGCGCAGCGCGCCGATCAGCGGGCCGAGCGGCCGGACCCGGGCCTGCGGGTCGCCGTCGAAGGTGACCTGCCCTTCGGCGAGGCCGGCGACCGGTGGGACGAACCGCATCACCGTGCCGGCGAGGCCGACGTCGACGTGGGCCGGGCCGACGAGCCGGTGCGGCCGGACCAGCCAGCGGTCGTCGTCGGAGACGGAGACGTGCGCGCCCATCGCGCGCAGCCCGCCCGCCATGAGTTCGGTGTCGCGGGCCCGTAGCGGCCCGTGCAGCGTCGACGGGCCGCCGGCCAGCGCGCTGAGCACCAGGGCGCGGGCGGTCATCGACTTGGAGCCGGGTAGGCGCAGCGTCGCGGTGACCGGGTCACTGGCGGTCGGCGCGGCCCAGGGTTGTTGCGGACGGGTGGCGGTCAGGTTTCCCACGGTCACATTCTGCCAACCCGGCGACGATTTCGAGCCGACCGTCCGGCTGACTCCCGGTTGGCGGGACAACCCACGACGGGGCGGGGCGTTAGCGTATGCGGCATGTGCGGCAGGTATGCGACGACCCGCAGCGCCGGGGACCTGAGCGCCGTCTTCGAGTCGTACGACGACACCGAGGGTCGGCTCGGGCCGGACCACAACGTCGCGCCGACCGATTCGGTGCCGGTGGTCCGGGTCGACGCCGAGCAGGGGCGGGTGCTGTCGGTCGGCCGCTGGGGCCTGGTGCCGCACTGGGCGAAGTCGGCCGCCGGCGCGGCCCGCATGATCAACGCGCGGGCCGAGACGGTCGCCACCAGCCGGGCGTACGCCGTGCCGTTCGCCCGTCGGCGCTGTCTGGTCCCGGCCGACGGCTGGTACGAGTGGGTGCGCCGGTCCGGTGGCGGCAAGCAGCCCTACTTCATGACCCCGCGCGACGGTTCGGTGCTGGCGTTGGCCGGCATCTGGTCCCGCTGGGAGGAGTCGCTCACGTTCAGCGTGCTGACCACGGCGGCGGTGGGCGAGTTGGCCGAGGTGCACGACCGGATGCCGCTGTTGTTGCCGCCGGACCGGTGGGTGGACTGGCTCGCCCCGGCCGACGATCCGGCGGCGCTGCTGGTCCCGCCGCCGGCGGGGTGGCTCGCCGGGTTGGAGATCCGTCCGGTCGGGACGGCGGTGGGCAACGTGCGCAACAACGGCCCGGAGTTGACCGCCCGGGTGCCGGTGGACCGGGAACGCTCCCACGGGGAGACTGCGCTGTTCTGAACGCGATTGGCGACATTGTCGCGTACGAATTGCCAGAGTTCCGGGCGAAACGTCGCTCGGACCTTTAGCCATCTTTCCGGCAGACCCCTTGTCCCCGTAGCCAACAGTGCGATAGAACACAGCGCTGGCACTGGGAGCGTCTTCGCGCAGTGTGAACGACGCCCGTCGATCTTGCCGGTCCCACGGGGGAGGTGGGTGTGATGACCCGGGCGCGTATGCCCCGACCGCACGAGGTGGCCGCCGCACGACGGGATCCGCGACTGCTGCGCGCGTTGCGGGACCGCCGTTCCGACGATGCCTGGCGGACCAGAGGAACCTGTCAGAGTGTGGATCCGGAGACGTTCTTTCCGGCACCCAACGAACCAGCCGACTCGGCGGTGGCGCTCTGCCGCAGCTGTGACGTCCAGGGATCCTGCCTGGCCTGGGCGTTGGAGGTGGGCGACACCCACGGGGTGTGGGGTGGCACCACCCCGCGTGAGCGCCGGGCCATGCTGGTCGCCTGGCGTGGCGAGGTCGGATCCGATCCCGCCGCGGCCGACGACGCCGGCCCACCGGTGCGGGACCGGCTGCTCACCCTGGTTCCGCTGAGCTGACCCGTCGGGGCGGCGCAGAATGGCCGGGTGCCGCACCCCACGCAACTCGACACCCCCCGGGGCCCGGCCCGGGTCGACACCGACCTGCCGGCCGCCGCGCCGACGTCGCTGCTCGTGCTCGGCCACGGCGCCGGTGGTGCGGTGGACGCGCCGGACCTGCTCGCCCTGCGCGACGCCGCCCGCGACGCCGGGGTGGTGGTGGCCCGGGTGACCCAGCCCTACCGGGTGGCCGGTCGTCGGGCCCCGGCCCCGGCCGGGCACCTGGACGAGGCGTGGACGGCGGTGCTGGCCACGCTGCGCCACCGGCACCCCGAGCTGCCCCTGCTGGTCGGTGGGCGGTCCAGCGGTGCCCGGGTGGCCTGTCGGACGGCCCGCGCGGTGGGTGCGGCCGGGGTGGTCGCGTTGGCCTTTCCGCTGCACCCGCCGGGGCGGCCGGAGCGCTCCCGGGCCGACGAACTGGTCACCGGGCTGCCGACGCTGGTGGTCAACGGCGACCGGGACCCGTTCGGGACGCCCGCCGCCGCCGGCCCGGTCGAGGTGGTGGTACGCGGTGGCGAACGTCACGACCTGCGCCGGGATCCGACCGGCACGGCCGGGGTGGTGCTCACCTGGCTGCGCGCACACGGCTGGGCCCGCTGATCGGCCCGGACCGGGTCGTCCCGCGCCGCGTCGACCGATCGCCCCGGCGACGGACCGAGGCGGTGACCACCCGTTTCCGCCCCGCCGGAGCCGTCGTTGCATCCGATGGTGTCGACCTTCCGGTTCGGGTGGTCGGGACCGTCCCTCCCAGGCCCTTCCTGGTCCCAGCCCGCCGGTAGCCGACCGGTGGGTCGGGACCAGGAGCGGGGGCCGGCGGAATGCCCGGCCCGCGGTCGGGTGTTACGCCTCCCGGACGAGGAATCTGGCGAGGGGGGTGACCGGTGCCGACCGAGACACGGAACCGGGAGCGGGACGAGCAGGGCGCACGGCAGCTCAGACAGCTGCTGGACGGCCCGGACTGGCCGGCGGTGGGGACCGGTCACGAGGTGGTGAGCACCAGCACACCCGGCGGAACCGAAGCTGTGGGCCGGTTCGGCCGCGTATCCTCGGCGGGACAGCATCCGACGCGAGGGGATGTGCGGTTGACCACCGAGAAGACGGACGAGCGTAAGGCCCGCTTCGAGCGGGACGCGATGCCCTTCGTCGATCAGCTCTACGCCGCCGGGCTGCGGATGACCCGCAACCCGGCCGATGCCGAGGATCTGGTCCAGGAGACGTACCTGAAGGCGTACGCCGCCTTCCACCAGTTCGAGCAGGGCACCAACCTGAAGGCCTGGCTCTACCGGATCCTGACCAACACCTACATCAACTCCTACCGCAAGCGGCAGCGCCAGCCCATCCAGGCGCCCACCGAGGAGATCACCGACTGGCAGCTCGCCGAGGCCGAGTCGCACACCTCCAGCGGGTTGCGGTCGGCCGAGACCGAGGCGTTGGACCGGCTGCCCGACAGCGACGTCAAGGAGGCCCTGCAGCAGTTGCCGGAGGAGTTCCGGTTGGCGGTGTATCTGACCGATGTCGAGGGCTTCTCGTACAAGGAGGTCGCCGACATCATGGGCACGCCGATCGGCACCGTGATGTCCCGGTTGCACCGCGGGCGTCGCAATCTGCGCAAGCTGCTTGAGCGGTACGCCGCGGAGCGTGGCTTCAGCGCCGCGCAGCCCGCGAAGGGCTCGACCACCGCCACTGCCAGTCGGGAGGTGTGACATGAGCTGCGGAAAGCCGCACGAGACGGACTGCCGGGAAGTGCTCGCCGAGGTCTACCTCTACCTGGACCTGGAGTGCGCCGAGGAACGCCGTTCGCTGATCCGCTACCACCTGGACGAGTGCGGACCCTGCCTGCGTGAGTACGGCATCGAGCAGGAGGTGCGGGCGCTGGTGGCCCGCTGCTGCGGCAACGAGACCGCCCCCGACCAGCTGCGCGAGCGGCTGCGGGTACGCCTCACCGAGCTGGTGGTCTTCGAGGCCAGCGAGTCCCGCGAACTCGCCGAGTGACGCTGCGGCGGCCGGGTGACCCCGCAGCCGCCCGACGCGCCGGTGCCCGCACCCCACCCGGCGTCGAATGAAATCCGGCCCGCACCGGCCGGCTGACGGCACATACACCGGTGGCCCGGGTCGACGTCGACCCGGGCCACCGGTGTGTCCGGCTCCGGCCGGCCCTGGCGTCGCGGCGGCGGACCGCCGGGACGACTCAGGAGTTGGGGCGCTTGCCGTGGTTCGCGCCGCTCTTCTTACGGGCCTTCTTCTTACGGGCCTTCTTCGCCATGCTGACCTCCTCGTGATGGGTCCGACCCCTGCTGCGGCGACCCTGGACGTCGGGGCACGCCGCCGGTCCTCCCGGCGTCGGGGTCCGACCTGATGATGCTAGTGCGGCCGGCACCCGCCGTCGTGCGCCGGGGCGGCAGCGGTACGTCGGTGGGTGTGGCCTGGCCGGTGTCGGCGCTCGTCGCCCGCGCGGGGGCGGCACGTGATTGGATACCGACGCAGACACACCCGGTGGAGAGGGAGGGCCGTGATGGCCGAGGAGATCCGCGCCGAGATGGTGGCCAACGTGTGGAAGGTCGTCGCGACGGCCGGGGACACCGTGTCCGAGGGGGACACGTTGGTGATCCTGGAGTCGATGAAGATGGAGATCCCGGTCGTCGCCGAGTCCGACGGGGTGGTCGAGCAGCTCGCGGTCAACGAGGGCGACGTGGTGCAGGACGGTGACCTGATCGCGGTGATCGCGTGATTCCCGGCGGCCGGTCGACCGGGCTGCTGGTCCGCCGGGCCGTACCGGCCGAGTTTCCGGCGGTGGCCCGGCTGACCGTCGCCGCCTACGAGGCCGACGGCCAGCTCAAGGGCGAGAACGGCTACGGCGATGTGCTGGCCGACGTGGCCGGCCGGGCGGAGCACGGCGAGATCCTGGTCGCCGTGGACGAGCCGACCGGCGCGGTGCTCGGCTCGGTCACCTTCGTGCTGCCCGGCAGCCCGTACGCGGAGCTGTCCGGGCCGGGTGAGGCGGAGTTCCGGATGTTGGCGGTGGACCCGGCCGCGCAGGGGCGGGGGGTGGGCGTGACACTGGTCCGGGCCTGCCTGTCCCGGGCCGTGGACCAGGGCTGCTCGGCGATGGTCATCTGCGTCCGCAGCGGACTCGCCGACGCCGCCCACCGGCTGTACGCGGGGCTCGGTTTCGTGCGTACCCCGGAGCGGGACTGGTCTCCGCTGCCCGGCGTCGACCTGCTCGCCCTGCGCATGGCCCTGCCCGCCGGCCCGGTCTGACCGCGCCGCATCGACCTGCCCGCCTGGTGGGTAGGCCGGCTTGGGTGGGATGGCGGGTCTGCGCTTCTTGCCGGTCACCGTCAGAATGACATGTGGCCTTCATGTCGGCGCGGCGACGACTCCGCCAGATCGTGTTGCTGTTCTCCTCGGTCGCAGTCGTTGTCCCGTTGGTGTACTTCCTGGTGAAGCAAGGGCTGGACCGGGCTGAGAAGATCACCAGCATCGCTTTCGGGCTCCTCGGAGCGATAGGGCTGATGGCCAGCTGGCGCGCGGCGCGACCAGGCAAAAAACCCGGTACGGCCAGCCCGACTGAGTCCGTGCCCCTCGGGTGCCTGCTCCATCTTCGCGACGACGGACGGCCGCCGTTGGTGGAGCAGGTCGACCCGCTGGACCTGGGCGTCAAACCCGCCATCGACACCACCGATCGCCATGACCAGGACCTTCCTCCCTACGTTCCCCGCACCGGTGACGATGATCTGGAATGGGCCATCGCCGAAGGCGGAATCGTGCTGCTGCACGGCAAGGCAGCCGCCGGCAAGAGCCGCAGCGCGTTCGAGGCCATCCACCGGCTTCGCCCGCACCACCAGCTACTCACCCCGGCGTACGCAGGGGCGCTGAAAGATGTGGTCGAGGCCGGCTACCCGATCAGCGACGCGGTCGTGTGGCTCGACGACCTGGAGCGCTTCCTCACACCCGGAGGCATCGACCAGGCGCTGCTTCAACGTCTGTGCCCCTCCGGGCGGGCCGACGTGGTGGTGGTGGCCACCATCCGCGACGAGGAACTATCCCGCCTCGACCACGCCGCCACCCGAGGCGGCCAAGGCCAAGAACTCATCACGGCCGGGCTGGACGAGGCCGCGGCGAAACTGGTGGCCCAGATCCGCGGCCGACGGCGCATCCCGGTCGGTCAGCACCTCACCGACACCGAGCGCACCGACGCCGAGGCGAGCGGTGACGACCGGATCGCGGCTGCGCTGACCGCCGGGGTCGGGTTCGCCGAATACCTCGCCGCCGGCCCGGCCATGATGCGCCGCTGGTCGGTCGGCGACGGCCCCTCGTTCGAGGTCGGACACGCACTCATCAGCGCCGCAGTGGACTGCCGCCGCGCCGGCTACACCGCCCCCGTCCCCCGCGACATCCTCGCGAAGCTCTACCGCCCCTACCTGTCCCCCGCCTGGAGACACCGCGCCGACCTACCCACCATCACTCAAGGACTCCAATGGGCGTGCGAACGAGTCCTCGGCGCCAGCTCCTGCCTCCTGCCCCACGAAAACGACACCTACACCGCCTCCGACTACCTCCTCGACCGCACCACCACCGGCCAAGGCCCCCTCGCCACCACCCCAGTCCCCGACCAGGTCTGGAACACCCTGCTCACCATCGCCACCACCCCCCAAGCCGCCACCATCGGCACTCATGCCTATTTCACCCAACGGCTAGCCATCGCCGAACAGGCGTGGCGCACCGCAGCCGACAACGGCCACACCGGCGCGATGTTCAACCTGGGCGTTCTGCTTGAACAGCGCGGTGATCGCCAAGAGGAGGCGGAACAGTGGTACCGGCGCGCAGCCGACAACGGCCACACCGGCGCGATGTTCAACCTAGGGACTCTGCTTGCCCGGCTCGGTGATCGCCAAGAGGAGGCGGAACAGTGGTACCGGCGCGCAGCCGACACCGGCCACACCGGCGCGATGAGCAACCTGGGCGTTCTGCTTGAACAGCGCGGTGATCGCCAAGAGGAGGCGGAACAGTGGTACCGGCGCGCAGCCGACAACGGCCACACCGGCGCGATGTTCAACCTGGGGATCCTGCTTGCCCAGCGCGGTGATCGCCAAGAGGAGGCGGAACAGTGGTACCGGCGCGCAGCCGACACCGGCCGCACCGACGCGATGAGCAACTTGGGCGTTCTGCTTGCCCAGCGTGGCAGCCAAGAGGAGGCGGAACAGTGGTTTCGGCGCGCAGCCGACACCGGCCACACCGACGCGATGAGCAACCTGGGGCTTCTGCTTGAACAGCGCGGCGACGGTGAGCAGTCCGAGGGGTAAACACCCGGGCTGCCGTCGCGACGGGCCTGCACGAGGTGGGGACGCTGCGATCGTGCCATCCTCGCTGCCTAACTACCTGTGCCCCGTCAGCGGTAACGCCGCAGAGACGGACGGTCACCTGGGACCAGACCCTGCCCTCTGCCGGGTGCTGCCGCTGCTGACTACCCGGCCAGGTCCGGTGGTCACTCAGATGCGGCACGAACCGACGGCGGCCGTTCGATGCCGAGTCGGAAGCGCGCAAAGCAGTGGGACGCGGGCGCAGGCGACAGGGCGATTTACGCCTGGCTGAGGTCGAGAATGCTCCAGCCGGCGGGCAACACGGCGGCGGCCGGCTTGGGGTCGGTGGTAGCCAGGTGGGCTTGGTGGGCGATGGCAGCGCGGGCTGCGTGCCCGAGGGCGATGTCGCCGCCTGCGGCGCGGGCGAGGACGCCAGCTTGGCGGGCGTCGTCGACGCCGGGCTCGGCACCGAGGGGCAACACGGTAATGGCGGGTGTGGTGGTCAGGAGGGTGAGTAGGGCGGTGCCGACGTCGCTGCTGGTGGCGGCGTAGGCGGCGGCGAGGCAGGCCGCCGGCACGCCCACCGTGCGGTCCTCGTCCGCGACCTCGGCGATCAGTTCGCCGACGGCGAGCTGCCCGTCGACGTACGCGGCGAGGGCGGTGGCGTCCAGGACCACGGCGACCTGGTCGCCGCTCACGCGGCCTCGTCGAGCATCCGCTGCCCCTCGGCGAGGGCATCGTCGGGGATCGGGGCGGCGAGGCGGTCACGCCAGCGGGCCTTGCCGGCCTCGGTGACCTCGATGCCGGCGCGGCGCAGCACCTCGTCGACCTGGGTGCCGGCCATCTGGGCGCGGACGGCGGCGGTGATGGCGGCGCTGACGTTGGGCTGGCCGTCAAGCCACTGGGCGACGTCGTCGGGGACGCTGATGGAGCGTTTCGCGGTCATGGTGGCAGCGTACCCCGGCTGGTAGCACCGGTGGTGCTACCAGCCGCTCCTGGCGGGTAACAACCTGCAGTAACCTCAGGTCAGGCTGCGGCGTCGTGGATGACGTTGTCGATCGCGCGGCGTAGGTCGGCGGCTCGGACGGTGACGGTGGTGTCGTCGGTGACCGGGGCGAGTCCCGCGTCGACCAGTTCGTAGATCAGGGCGCTCGGGGTGATCCCGCGTCGGTGGGCTTCGGCCTCCAGGCGGGTGGACACCTCGGGGGGCAGCCGGGTCGAGTGGAGCCACGCCGGGGTCGCTGGGTCACGGTGGCCCCGGACAGCAGGCGGCCCCCGGCCGCCGTCCGGCCGGGGGCCGCACCGCCTTGTCTAGCGGGATGCCTTCGCGAAGGTCACGAACCCACGCCATGCGCCGGGAGTGAACGTCAGGGTTCCGCCGTCGCGGTCCTTGGTGTCCCGTACGAGGACGACGCCGGGCAGGTTGTCGGCCACCTCGACACACGCCCCGCCGTTGCTGCCGCTCTTGGTGCTCTTGTGCCACTGCGCGCCGGTCATGTCCATGTCGCTGCCACTTCCCTGATGAGTTTGAGCGATAGCATCCGAGGTAGAGCCTCGCCCACTATGCGCGCCCACCTGCTCTCCAGGGTAGCAATTTCCGCCGCATCTTCCGTGATGTGAGCCCGGACCTGACCGTCCTCGTGTGCGACACGGGCCCCGTCCGGAAGCTCGGCCATGATGAACGGCCCGCCCATCCCGAGATACATAGGAGTATCGAGGGGAACCACGTGCACCTGCACGGAGGGCATATCGGCGCACGCGGCGATGTGCTCGCACTGCTCGCGCATGATTGCGCGGTCGCGGCCGACGCGTCTCCGGAGGGCAGTCTCGTCTATGACCGTGATGAGGTGCGGCGGGCGGTTTCGCTGCAAGATCGCCTGGCGTGCCATGCGCGCAGCGGTCAACTCGTCGATCTGCTCGGGTGACAGCGCCTCCATCGACAGCGTCGCGCGCGCGTACGCCTCGGTCTGAAGTAGACCCGGCACCCACGCCAGCTCGAACCACCGCAGCTCGACCGCCTCGCGCTCGATGTCCGCCCACCGCCGGAACCACGCCGGTTCGCGGCGCTTCAACGCGTCCGGCCAGAGGTCGAGCACGTCCCGCCCGAGGATCGAAGCGACCCGCACCCGGTGCCGGGCGCGCGGGATGCGTCCGTGACTCACCCACCGCGCCGCTGTCTTGGGGTCGACGCCCACCTGAAATGCCAGGCTTTCGGCGGTCTCGCCTGCGTCGAGCATCGCGATCTTCACCGCGTGATTCATCCGCGTTACCCCTCTGTAGCGCACATGGGACGTCCCAGCGGTCCCGTTGGACTGATCTTACGCTGTGTACCCGTCCCGCAACTGCCTGCGAGAGTCGTGTGCAGAGCGACGCCGCCGGCCGGAGAGGACACCGCCGGTCGTGTCTGCTGCGGGGGCCGTCTCCTTCGGAGGGGTGGGAGGCGGCCCCCTTCCAACGCCACGACGTCAGGGGAGCACCGTGCCCGACAAGCCGAAGCCCGCCGATCCTCCACCAGCGCCGGACCCGAAGCCGGCCACCGACCCGCCACCCGCGCGCCCCTACCTGCCGGGTCCGATCGGCCCGGTCATCCCGCCGTGGCGGGGGCCCGGCCGCCTGGCGAACGTCACTCCCGGGCACCGTTGGCGGGAGCGGAGGCCCGCGCGGTGACGCCGCCGCTGGTTCGCTCCGGCGACGTGCTGCGGCTGTCCCGCGCCGCCAGCGTGCAGTTCGTCCGGCCGATCACGGTCCGGGTCATCCGGGTGCTGACCGACTGGCACACGTACGACGGGTGGGTGTGGATCGACGCGTACGTGCTCGACGCCGCCGGTGACGCGGTCTCCCGGCGGACCCTGTTCCTCCAGCCTGCCGGCGCCGGGCACCTGAAGGCCCCGGTTCCCGGGCCGGCGACCCGCACACCAGCAGCCCGCAGGCCGGTCTCGCGAAAGGTGGCGACCTCGTGGCCGGTGTGATCCCGGGCCGGCACACGCCCCTGCCTCCGACCTGGCTGTGCCGGGTGGACGCGCACCCGTGGCCCTGCGGGGAGGCGAAACTCGCACTGCTCGCGAAGTACGCCGACGACCGGCCCCGGCTGCTGACGCTGCTCGCGGGCTGGAAAGCGGAAGCGGAAGACCACCTCGCGTCTCTCGACAGCGGTCGCCCGGTCGACGTGACCGACCGCTTCCTCGCCTGGGCCCGCCGGACCACCGGCTGACCTTCTCTTTCCCGGGCCCGCTGCGGCGTCGCTCCCCCCGGCCCCGCGCGGTGTCGCTTCACCCGGGCGGTCGGGGTGTCGCTGGCCTGTTCGTGAGCCCGGGTCCGGCCTGACCGGTCAGCTCTCCTCGATGCCGTTCAGCAGCTCGTCGGCCACCTCAAGGGCGATCTTCTTGCGTTCGTCGTCGCTGATGTCCGGTGTCCGCACGGCGAACCAACTGCTGTGCACGGCGAACAGGACGAGCGTGGCCCGCAGTTGGGCCCGGGGTGAGTCGTCGCCCTGGCAGATCGCGTCGGCCAGGCGGAACATCCGCTCGCGCATCTGCTGGCCGGCGACGAGGCTCTTGAGCACGGTCTGGTTCTGTTCGAAGAAGCGCATCACCACGGACTGCCCGGGGGCGAACATCGTGTCGGCGTACTGGCTGACCAGGGCGTGCCGGGTGGCCCGGGTGGCCGGCTGGTCGCGGGCCCAGTCGATCAGCTCGTCCATCCGGTGCAACCGGTCCTCGACGTAGCTGTTGACGATCTCCTCCTTGCTCTTGAAGTGGTAGTAGAGGGCGGCCTTGGTCACCCCGAGGCGCTCGGCGATCTCGCGGAGCGAGGTCTTCTCGTACCCCTGCTCGGTGAAGAGCTCCAGGGCGACAGCCTGAATGCGCTCCCGCGTGCCACCTGTGCTCTGACTCACCAATACCACCCAATTCGCTTGACGGGGTCCGGCTGTCCAACTTACCGTGCGGCTAGTAAGGTGACTAGCCGGGCGGCAAGTAAGTGCGACATATCTCGGGGGAGCTTACCCATGACTCAGGAAACCCAGGCGACGGCGAAACCCAACATCCGGGTGGTGCTGTTCGGTCTGATGATCGCGATGATGCTCGCGATGCTCGACAACATGATCGTCAGCACGGCGCTGCCGCGGATCGTCAGCGAGTTCGGTGGCGTCAACCACTTCACCTGGGTGGTCACCGCGTACGTGCTCGGTACCACCGTCTCCACCCCGATCTGGGGCAAGCTCGGCGACCTGTACGGCCGCAAGGCGATCTTCCTGACCTCGGTGGTCATCTTCCTGATCGGGTCGGCGCTCTGCGGGATGTCCGGTTCGGCGCTGCTCGGCGGCACCGGCAACGGGATGGTCGAGCTGATCGCCTTCCGGGCCGTGCAGGGGCTCGGTGCCGGTGGCCTGATGGTCGGCGTGATGGCGATCATCGGTGACCTGGTGCCGCCCCGGGAGCGGGGCCGTTACCAGGGCATGATCGCCGGCATCATGGCGATCGCCATGGTCGCCGGCCCGCTGGTCGGCGGCTTCATCACCGACAACCTCTCCTGGCGCTGGGCGTTCTACGTCAACCTGCCGCTCGGTGGGCTCGCGCTGCTGATCCTGGCCACCACGATGCACCTGCCGAAGTACCGCACCGAGCACCGGATCGACTGGCTGGGCGCGGGACTGCTGTCCGTCGGCATCACCGCGATCGTCCTGGTCACCACCTGGGGCGGGAACGAATACGACTGGGCGTCCCCGCAGATCTTCGGTCTCGCCGCGCTGGCGCTGGTGAGCCTGGTGGCCTTCGCTTTCGTCGAGCGTCGGGTCGCCGAGCCGATCCTGCCGCTGGGCCTCTTCGCCAACCGCAACTTCGCGCTGATCTCGATGATCGGCTTCCTGCTCGGCTTCGCGATGTTCGGCGCGATGAACTTCCTGCCGCTCTACCAGCAGACCGTGCAGGGCGCCTCCGCCACCAACAGCGGTCTGCTGCTGCTCCCGCTGATGTTCGGCATGCTGGTGGTGTCGCTGGTGGTCGGCCGGGCCATCACCCGGACCGGGCGCTACCGGGTGTTCCCGATCGTCGGTGGGGTGGTGATGGCCGTCGGCATGGCGTTGCTGTCCCTGCTGGAGGTCGACACCGGCAAGGTCGAGTCGTCGCTCTACATGCTGGTCCTCGGTGCCGGCATGGGCTTCCTGATGCAGACCTCCATGCTCATCGCGCAGAACAGCGTGGAGCAGAAGGACCTCGGTGCGGCCAGCGGCGCGGCCACCTTCTTCCGCTCCATCGGCGGTTCGTTCGGCATCTCGCTGTTCGGTGCGATCTTCGCCAGCCGGCTCGCCGACTCGCCGGCCGGCAGCGCGTTCGCCGGTGGCACCGGTGAGGGCCGGGGGATGGACCTGACCAAGCTCAAGGAGTTGCCGGCGCAGGCACGTGAGGTGGTCCTCGGCGGCCTCTCCGACGCCATCTCGCACGTCTTCTTCTGGGCCATGATCATCACGATCGCGGTGCCGGTGCTCGCCTGGTTCATCCGGGAGATCCCGCTGCGCACGGCGAACGCCGTCCCGCCGCCGGAGGCCACCGGCGAGGAGCAGGCCGAGGTCGCCCTCGGCAAGGCCCCGGTCTCCTGACCCGGTCCCGTCCCGTCCGTCGCGGCCGGTCCGTCCCCTCCCGGGGTACGGGCCGGCCGCGCGGCGTCAGGGGTGGCGGCGGACCAGGGCGGTGAGGCGACGCCAGGCGCGGGCCAGGCGGCTGGTCCGGCGAGGGCGGGCCGGGGTGGCGAGCAGCCGGTGGGCCAGCGCGGTGGTGTCCGGGTCCACCGTCGGGGTGGCCAGCGCCAGGTGGGCCAGGGAGATGGCGATCGGCACCGGCCGGCCCTTGGCGACGGTCGCCACGTCGGCGAGGCGCTCGGCCACCAGCCCGGCCACGTCGGGGCGCACCGCCGGGTCCACCCAGGCGGCGGTGACCAGGGCGAACAGTGCCGCCTCGGTGATCCAGTCCTCGACGCCCCAGATCAGTTCCACCAGCACCCGACGGCGGGTCGAGGTGGCCCAGGGTTCGTCGGTGCGGTGGTGCAGCAGGCCCAGGCAGGCCCAGACCTGGACGCACCGTACCCACAGTGACGGGTCCTGGCCGGTGAGCACCCGGCCCAGCGCGGTCGGCGGTGCCTCGGGCGGGTGCACCAGCAGGCCCAGCAGGTCGGCCAACTCCAGGGTGGCCAACCCGACCGCCGCGTCGTAGGCGGCCGGTGGGTGCGGCCAGGCCGGGTGGGCGAGTTGGCGTACCCGGTCGGCGGCGACGGTGGACGGGGCCGGCAGGGTGGGCGCGGCGGTGGTGCCGTCGTAGCGCCAGAGCCGGCACTCGGTGGCCCGGCGTGGCTCGCGTGGGTCCGGCTCGGCGACCCCGGTGACCTCGACGTGCAGGCCGGGCACGGCGGCGGTGACGGTACGCATCGCGCTCGGCGGTTCGACCGAGTCGAGGCGGACCGCCGCGTCGGGGAAGCCGTCGGCGGCGAGCGCCCGGCGCAACGCGTCGACCATCGCGCCCGTCGCCGGGGTGACCTGCCCCAGCCAGGGGCGTCCCCGGCAGGACTCGGCGAGGTCGGTGTGCTCGTGGGTGTCGTCGGGGTGGTCGCGGGTGAAGTCGGCGAGGGCGACCAGGTGCCCGACGTCGCCGTCGCGCAGGAACCGCAGCCGGTGCGCGGTGTGCACCGCGCAGTCGAAGCTCGGGTCCCGGGCCAGCGCCCGGTCGATCCAGCCGAGGGCCTGGTCGAGCTGGCCGTGGTCGGCCAGGGTGCCGGCGATGTCGGCATAGACGGCGAGGTCGTCGGGGTCGTGCGCGACGGCCCGTTCCAGGGCGGCCAGGGCCTCCCGGGTGCGGCCGGCGCTGCGGTAGGCGTACCCGAGCCAGACCTCGCCGAGCTTCGACGGCGCCTCGCGTACCCCGCGGCTGGCCCAGGTGACCGCGAGGGTGACCTCGCCGAGCCGTCGGGCCAGCGCGGACGCCGCCCCGAGCAGCAGGGCGTGCCGGGGGTGCGCGGCGACCGCGTGCCGGGCCAGGGCGAGGTACGGCTGCAGGGGTGCCCGGCCGGTCCGGGGCACCGGGTCGGGCACGGCGGCGCAGACCTGCATGAGGATCCGGGCGCAGCGGTCCGGGTCGAGCCGTTGCGCCAGCTCGGGGTCGGTCACCCAGGGCACCCCGGCCCAGTCGACGCCGGGGGCGTGACCGGTGGCGGCGACCAGCAGGTCCAGCCCTTCGGCGGGCCGGCCGGCGGCGGCGAGCAGGTGGGCGCGGGCGACCACGGCCCCGACGTGTGCGCGGTGGCCGAGCGGGAAGAGATCGAGGTCACCGCCGGCCGCGGTGGCGATCCGGGTGAGCGTCTCGTGGGTGTCGGGCAGGGTCGGTGCCAGCACCAGCGCGGCGGCGAGGTGGTCGGCGGCGTGGGCCAGGTCGCCCTCGTCGAGCGCGATCCGGGCGAGGGCGAGTTCCTCCGCCGCGGTCAGCGCGGGTGGCTCCTCCGACACGTCGGCCTCTCGCTCGCAGGGGGGTTGCCAGGGCTGGGCAAGCGTAGGGGATGCCGGCAACAAGTGTGGATCTCCTGCGCGTTAGTGCTCGCAGCAATGGTGAGAATGGCTCGTTCGTGCAAGACTGAACATGAAACGCGCGGCAAATGCGCAAGGAGGGGGAGTCTCCGTGACACATCCAGGGGCCGGGATGGCCGCCGACATCGCCGAGCAGCCGGCCGGTTACGCGCGGCTGCTCTCCGCCGAGCACGCCGGGGCGATCGCCCGGGTCGCGGCGGCCGTCGCGCGACGCCGCCCCCGACACGTCGTCTTCACCGCCCGGGGGACCTCCGACCACGCCGCGCTCTACGGGGCGTACCTCACCGAGATCCGGCTCGGGCTGCCCGCCGGGCTCGCCTCGCCCAGTGCGGTCACCGTCTACGGGGCCCGCCCCGACCTCTCCGACGCGCTCGTCGTCGGGGTCAGCCAGAGCGGCGGCTCACCCGACCTGACCGAGGTGCTGCGTACCGCCCGCGAGGCCGGCGCGCTCACCCTGGCGGTCACCAACGACCCCGACTCGCCGTTGGCGCAGACCGCCGAGCTGGGCGTCGACATCGCCGCCGGGCACGAGCGGGCGGTCGCCGCGACGAAGACCTACACCGCCGAACTGCTCGCCCTGCTGCTGCTGGTGGAGGGCATCCGGGCCGGCGACGGGGTGCTGCCGGCCGACCAGCGGGCCGCCCTGGAACGCCTCCCCGAGCTGGCCGAACACACCCTCGCCGACCCCACCCCGGCCCAGCTCGCCCCCCGCTACCGGTTCGCCGGCCAGCTCGTCACCACCGGCCGGGGCTACGCGTACCCGACCGCCCGGGAGGCGGCGCTCAAGCTGATGGAGACCTCCTACCTGCCGGCGCTGGCCTTCTCCGGCGCGGACCTGCTGCACGGCCCGCTCGCGATGACCGACCCGGACGTGCCGGTGCTGGCCGTGGTCGGCTCCGGCCCCGGCGGCCGGTCCATGGGTGAGGTGCTGCCCCGCCTCGGCGAACGCCGCGCCGACGTGGTGGTGGTCGGCTCGGCCCAGGTCGAGGGGGTCACCCGGATGGCCGTGCCCGAGGTCGACGAGCGGTACGCCCCGCTGCTGGACATCCTGCCGTTGCAGCGCCTCGCGCTCGCCCTGGCGCTGGCCCGGGGTGAGGACCCGGACGCCCCACGCGGGCTGAAGAAGGTCACCGCGACGATGTGAGCCGGGCCGGCCAGCGGGACGGGGTCGGGGTGGGCGTGGCACGCTGTGTCTCGTGTCCACGCTGCGCGACCTCGCCGAGGAGCACACCCAGCTCCGCCCGGCCGACATCGACCACCTGCACCGCATCGCCGGGGACTGGCAGTTGCTGTCCGACCTGTCCTTCGCCGACCTGTTGCTGTGGGTGCCGGTGGACGACGACGGCACGTTCCTCTGCGTCGCCCAGGTCCGCCCGACGACCGCCCCGACCGCCTACCTGGACGACCAGGTGGGGCGGATCGTGGGCGGGCCGGAGGTGGCCCACCTGGAGGTGGCGTACCGGCAGGGCCGGATCTGGCGGGAGGGTGACCCGGTCTGGTACGGCGACGTGCCCGCCCGGCACGAGGCGATCCCGGTGCGGCTGCGCACCGCCGACGGGGAGGCCGGCGAGGTGATCGCGGTGGTCGGCCGGGACACCAACCTGTCCACCGCCCGCACCCCCAGCCAGCTGGAGCTGAACTACCTCACCACCGCCGACGACCTGGCCCAGATGATCGCCGACGGCACCTTCCCGCCGCCCCGGCACCCGGGCGAGACCACCTCCGCGCCCCGGGTGGGCGACGGGCTGGTCCGCCTCGACGCGGGCGGCAAGGTCACCTACGCCAGCCCGAACGCGCAGTCGGCGTACCGCCGGTTGGGTTACGCCTCCCACCTGGTGGGCGAGGACCTGGCCAAGCTGCACCGCCGGCTGGCCAGCGACCCGCTCGACGGCACCGAGGCGGCCAACGGCATCCTCGCCGCGCTGCGCGGCGAGGGCCCGCCCCGGCGGGAGATCGACGCCCGGGGGGCGACGATGCTCACCCGGGCCCTGCCGCTGATGCCCGCCGGGGTGCCGATCGGCGCGCTGGTCCTGGTCCGCGACATCACCGAGGTACGCCGCCGCGACCGGGCCCTGATCACCAAGGACGCCACCATCCGGGAGATCCACCACCGGGTGAAGAACAACCTCCAGACCGTCGCCGCGCTGCTGCGCCTACAGGCCCGGCGGGTGTCGATGCCGGAGGCCCGGGTCGCCCTGGAGGAGTCGGTACGCCGGGTCGCCTCCATCGCCCTGGTGCACGAGACGCTCTCCATGTCCAGCGACGAGGCGGTCGAGTTCGACGGGATCGTCGACCGGGTGGCGAGCGCGGCGACCGAGGTGGCCGCGACCGAGGTGAGCGTCGGGATGCGCCGGACCGGCAGCTTCGGGGTGCTGCCCGCCGAGATCGCCACCTCGCTGGTGATGGTACTCAACGAGCTGCTGCTCAACGCCGTCGAGCACGGCTTCCCACCGGCCGAGGAGGGGGTCGACGTCCCGGAGCCGGAGGCCCGCCCGGAGGTGGTCGTCACGGCGCACCGGCAGCGTAAGCAGCTGCACGTCTCGGTGGCGGACAACGGGCGCGGCCTGCCGGCCGAGTTCGACGCCGCCAAGGGTGGGCGGCTCGGTCTGCAGATCGTCCGGGCGCTGGTGACCGGGGAGCTGCGGGGCAGCATCGAGCTGCGTCCCGGCCCGACCGGCGGCACCGAGGCGGTGCTGGTGCTCCCGCTGGCCAAGGCCTGAACCGGCCGCCCGGCGGCCCGGTTGCCCGGTGGTGACGCCGGGATGAATGTGAGTAGAGCGACGTACGATCTGCGGCCCGGTGAGGCTTTCGGTCGATTGGCGGGCATTGACACCTTGCAGCCGACTGAATAGTTTTCTAGCTTCACCACCAAGCAGACACGGCCAGCTCACCGTGCCCGGCTTCCTGGACGCGTCCGGCGACATCCCGCTCGCCCTGTCGGGGAGCGCGTGCGCCCGGTGGGCGGGGGAGACGAAGCGATGACCTCACCGCCTGCGGTCGATCCGGCTGCGGTGCTGTCGCCGACCGCCGAGTTCCGGGTGCCGCGTCAGACGTCGAAGTGGACCCCCCGCAAGCCCGCCGACGAGGCGCACCGGCCCGCGTACGCCCCGGTGCCGTTGCCGCCGACGGACGCCGAGCTGTTCTCCTACCGCAAGCGGCGACTGGCCGCCCTGATGGTGCCGTCGCTGGTCAGCTTCGGCTGCCTGATCACCAGCCAACTGCTCTTCGTCCGGCTCACCCCGTGGCTGTGGCTGCTCGCCCCGCTGCTGTTCTTCACCGTCGTCTACTACCTCATCTCGCTGGCGGTGAACCTCTTCACCCCGGGCTTCGACCTGGCCCGCCACCAGGAACTGGTGCGCACCTGGCGGCCGGCCCGCTACCCGAGCGTCGACGTGTTCCTGCCGGTCTGCGGCGAGCCCGCGCACGTGCTGCGCAACACCTGGGAGCACGTGCGGGCGATGGGCCGCCACTACCGGGGCGAGGTCACCGTCTACGTGCTCGACGACTCGCCCAACGAGGCGATGGAACGGATGGCGCTCGCCTTCGGCTTCGTCTACCAGCGGCGACCCAACCGGGGCTGGTTCAAGAAGGCCGGCAACATGCGGTACGCCTTCGAACGCACCATGAGCGACTTCATCCTGGTGCTGGACGCCGACTTCGTCCCGCGTAAGGACATGCTCGACCAGATGCTGCCCTGGTTCGACGCCGAGCCGAACGCGGGCATCGTGCAGTCGCCGCAGTTCTTCCGGGTGCACCTGGGGCAGACCTGGGTGGAGCGGGGAGCCGGGGCGGTGCAGGAGCTGTTCTACCGGTCGGTGCAGGTGTCCCGGCAGGCCCACGACTCGGCGATCTGCGTGGGCAGTTGTGCCGTCTACCGCCGCGACGCGCTGTTCTCCATCGGCGGGTCCACCCTGATCGAGCACTCCGAGGACGTGCACACCGGCTTCGACCTGCGGATGAAGGGGTGGAACCTGCGGTACATCCCGGTCGTGCTGGCCGCCGGGCTCTGCCCGTCGGACGTGGACTCGTTCTTCACCCAGCAGTACCGCTGGTGCGCCGGCTCGATGAGCCTGCTCGGGTCGAGGAAGTTCTGGTCGACGAAGCTGCGGCTGCGGGCCCGGCTGAGCTACATCTCCGGCTTCTGTTACTACCTGCACACGGGGCTGTTCACCTTCGTCGCGCCGGTCATCCCGGTGTTGATGCTCACCGCGTTCGCGCACCAGATCGCGCTCGCCAACTACCTGCTGATCCTGCCCAGCGTGGTCTACAACATGATCATCTTTCCGTTCTGGCACCGCAGCCGCTACGGCCTGGAGAGCTGGACGGTCAAGATGCTCTACGGCTGGGCGCACGCCTTCGCCATCATCGACATCGTCCGGGGCCGGCGGATGGGCTGGCAGCCCACCGGCGGCACCGCCAAGAAGAGCAAGACCCGACGGCTGTGGACCGCCATGAAGGTCTGGACCGCCGGCACCGGCCTGGTCTGGGCCGGTGTCGCCGGCTGGCGGATGCTCGTCGAACCCGAACCGTGGATCTTCGTACCGGCCCTGCTCAGCGCGGTCTTCTACCTGGCCGTCGTCGGGCAGGCACTGCTGGTCGACCCGGAACGCGACGTCGAGGTCGTCCGGTGAGGACGAAATACCTCGTCACCTTCCTGCTGGTGGTCGCGCTGGCGTTCACCGAGTTCGCCGTGCTGCGCCGGGTCGACATCAAGGTCGCCGGGTCCGCCGGCGGGCCGGGCGGGGCCGCCGCTGCCGAGGAACAGATTCCGGCGTACGACGTCACCGCGCTGAAGTCACCCCAGGGCAAGTACCTCGGCGTCACCGTGACCGGCGGTGCCGAGATGGGCCGGGTCCGCGCCTTCGCCGAGGAAACCGGCAAGACCCCCAACCTGGTGGCGATCTTCGAGAGCTTCGACGACAGGTTCGCCGCCAGCGAGGTCCGCGAGCTGCACAACTACGGCGCGCTGGCGGTGATCCGCTGGGAGCCGTACGACGTGCCGCTGCGGGACATCGCCGCCGGCAAGCACGACGCGTACGTCAAGGAGTTCGCCGCCGCCGTGCGCACCCTCAACCTGCCGATCGCCCTCACCTTCGCCCACGAGATGAACGGGCACTGGTACTCCTGGGGGACGAAGCAGACCAAGGCCAGCGAGTACGTCGCCGCCTGGCGGCACCTGCACGACATCTTCACCCAGCAGGGCGCCACCAACGTGATCTGGACGTGGACCCCGAACGTCGTCAACTACCTGCGCAAGGTCAGCATCAGGGCGCTCTACCCCGGGGACGCCTACGTCGACTGGGTCGGCATGGACGGGTACTACACCAACCGTGGCCTCAAGACGTTCCAGGACCTCTTCGTCCCCACCATCACCCAGATCCGCACCTTCACCAGGCGTCCGCTGCTGATCGTGGAGACCGGGGCCGAACCGAGCAGCCGACGACCGGCCCAGATCACCGACCTGCTCACCAACGTGACCAGGCGCAAGGACCTCCTCGGGGTGGCGTACTTCAACATCAACGGCTCCGGGAAGTGGAACATCGACCGGGACGACGCCGCGCTGCGCGCGTTCCGCCGGTCCGCCGCCAAGGACACCTTCGGCTTCGACATCCGGACCGTGAAGTGACCGCGCCGGCGATCCAGTGGACCGGGCAGGCCGACCCGGCGGACGTCACCGGCCACGCCGTACCCCGGCGGGCGGCGGGCCGGGGCGGCGGCTGGTGGGCGCTGCTGCCGACCGTCGTCGCGCTCGGCCTCGGCTGGTGGCGGCTGGACGCCCGGGACCTGTGGAACGACGAACTGGTCACCTGGCACGTCACGTCCCTGTCGGTCGAGCAGTTCCGGATGCTGGTCGGCAACATCGACCTGGTGCACGCCGGCTACTACGTGATCATGTCGGTGCTGACCACGCTGACCGGGGACTCGACGACCGCCCTGCGGCTGCCGTCGGTGCTCGCGGTCGGGCTCACCGCCGGGCTGGTCACCCTGATCGGGCGGCGACTCTTCGACACCCCGGTCGGGGTGCTGGCCGGCCTGGTCTTCGCCCTGCTGCCCACCGTCTCCCGGTACGCCCAGGAAGCCCGGTCGTACGCCCTGGTCACCCTGGCGGCGGTGGCGGCCACCTGGCTCTTCCTGCGCGCGGTGGACCGGCCGACCCGGGGCCGCTGGTGGGCGTACGGCGTGCTGCTGGTGCTGGTCGGCTGGCTGCACTTCGTCGCGCTGCTGGTGGTGGTCGCGCACCTGTTCCACCTGTGGCGGTCGGTGCCCGGCGAGGAGCCCCGGTGGCGGTGGGCGGCGTCCACCGGCATCGCCGGCCTGTTCATCCTCCCGGTGCTGATCCTCGGCAGCCGGCAGTCCGGGCAGATCTCCTGGGTGGAGAACGACGGCGACGCCGTGCTGCGCTTCCTGGCGAACCTGACCGGCACGACGGCCGCGTTGGCGCTGGTCGCGGCGCTCTCCGTCCTCGCGGTGGTGGTGGCCGGCCGGCAGTGGCGGAACACCGTGCTGATGCTGCTGATCTGGGCCGTGCTGCCCCCGGTCGCCGGTTACCTGACGTTCAGCGTGGTGCACCTGTTCCTGGCCCGGTACTTCCTGTTCACCGTGCCGGCGTGGGCGTTGCTCGCCGCGTTCGCGGTCTGCCGCGCCGCCCGGCTGGCGACCCGGGGGCGGGTGCCGGCGGCCTGGCTGGCCGGGGCGCTGGTGCTGCTGCCGGTGCTGGCCTGGCAGACCCTGCCGGCGCAGGAGCGGGTCCGCTCCAACGAGGCCGACGGGCAGCCCCGCTACCTCGACGCGGTCCGTTACCTGGGCAAGCAGGTCAAGCCGGGCGACGGGGTCGCCTACAACGACGGGTTCGGTGGCTCCAGCGACGTGGCCCGCAAGGCCACCGACTACGGGCTGCGTGACCAGCTGCACCCCCGGGACGTCTTCGTGGCCGTACCGGCCCGGCAGACCGGCTGGCTGACCGCCCGCGAGTGCCGGGAGCCGTTGCCCTGCCTCGGCGACACCAGGCGGATCTGGCTGGTGGAGACGGGCCACCTCAACGACCCGTTGGCCGGGCTGCCACCGGCCCGTGAGGCCCTGCTACGGCAGCGTTTCCTCATCCGGCACGTCGAGCGGTTCGACCGGGTCCGGGTGGTCCTGCTGGAACGCAAACCGGCCTGACGGGGGAGCTGCGCCGGGCACCCGTCCGGCGTCCGCCGGGTCGGGCGGGTGTGGTCAACGCCGACGGACGAGCAGCGCCACCGTCACCCCCGGCCGGGGGCGGACCTGCTCGACGGTGAACCCGGCCCGCAGCGCGTCGCCCTTGCCGCCCGGCACCGCCGCGAGCGGATCGTCGTGCCGCCCGGCCACCACCAGCCAGACCCGGTCCACGCCAGCCAGGCACTCGGTGGGTCGGGGGCACTCGTCGACCCACAGATCGGCTCGGTCCCGCCGCCCCCTGGTGACCAGCACGTCCCGGGGTCGCGCCCCGGCGGCGGCCCCGGCTGTCCGGTCCCCGGCTGTCCGGGCCAGGTGGTAGTCGATGCCGAGGTCGAGGAAGAGCCAACCGTCGCGGGGCGAGTAGACCACCGCGTCACCGGGCCGCTGCCCGGCGGCGATCACCGCCGCCGCCCCCCGGTAGTCGACGGTCGCGCTGCGCGGCCAGCCGTGACTGTGCCGTACCGCCGCCTGGTCCGGTAGCCCGAGCAGCGCGGCCAGCACCACCACCGCCACCGTTCCCGTCCGGGCCGTGGGCGGCGGCGCGGCCAGGGCGGCACCGGCGAGCAGGCAGGCGAAGGGCACCGTGAAGAACAGGTAACGCGGCACCCACAGGGGTACGGCCAGCGCGGCGACGAAGAGCAGCAGGACCGGCAGCACCACGCAGGCGTCGGGGAGCAGACCGCGCCGCCCCGAGCGGGCGGCCCCGAGGGCGGCGAGCCCGACCAGCAGCCCGCCCACCACGCCGCTCTGCGCCAGCCCGCCCGGCAACGCCGCCAGGTCGGCCAGCCGGGCCGGGGCGACCCAGTCGAGCTGGTGGGACCGCTGCCCCTGCGCGGTGACCAGTAGCGGTGACAGCACCACCCCGGCGACCAGCACGGCCACCGCCCACCACCCCAACCGCCGGTCCCACCGCCCGCTGTTGCCCGGTCCGCCTTCGCCTGGTCGGCTGTCGCCTGGTCGGCTGTCGCCTGGTCGGCTGTCGCCCGGTCGGCTGTTGCTGTTGGCGGTCGGACCGGTGGGGTCGGCGGTCGGACGGCCGTGGACCCGGGCGGTCAGCACCACCACGGCGTGCGCGGCGAGCAGGCACAGGGCGAGCAGATGGGCCAGACCGAGCCCGGCGACGGCTGCGGCGTAGCAGGACCAGCGCTGCCACCCCGGGCCGTCCAACGCGCGGACCAGCAGCACGGTGGCCAGCACCGCGAAAAAGGTCACCAGCGCGTAGGGCCGGGCCTCCTGGGCATACCGGGAGGTACCCGGCAGGACCGCGAAGAGCAGGCCGGCGGTCAGCCCGGCAGGTGCCCCGAACAACCGCCGCCCGAGTACGGCCGTGAAGCCCGCCGCCCCCGCCATCGCCAGCACCGAGGGTAGCCGCAGCGCCGCCACCGAGTCGCCGAACACCCCGGTCCAGCCGTGCACCAGCAGGTAGTACGCCCCGGTCGCCGCATCGACGGTTCGGGTGAGCCGGAACACGTCCCCGACACCTCGGGTGGCCGCGCTCCAGGTGGCCAACTCGTCGCGCCAGGGCTGGGCCTGGCTGATCCCGTAGCAGCCGGCGGCGAGGGTGACCACCAGCGGAACCACCCAGACCAGCGCACCCGTCCACGAACCCGCTGCCGATCCTGCCGCCAACCACCAATGCCGCTTTCCGGACATTGTGCCCACCGGTCGAGGGTCCCACATCCGTCCCGACGATGCCGCCGGAGCCGAATCCCACCGTGTCCGCCGTCGAGCGGTGATGGTGCCGCCCTCGGGGCCTGGACCGGCCGGCGTCCAACGGGACGGCATCCTCCTGGCGGGCAGGGTGGTAGTGGTTCGCGTCCTTTAGAGCTGATGTCGTAAACGATTCACGGTCGCCGACCCGCCGACCCGCCGACCCGCCGACCCGCCGACCCGCCGACCCGCCGACCCGCCGACCCGCCGACCCGCCGACCCGCCGACCCGCCGACCCGCCGACC